>JANYBG010000092.1 GCA_025360865.1 Pseudomonadota bacterium
GCCTTGCAATTTCCTGAGGTGCGGCCTCCATGAGTTCCACGTCGAGGTGTGCGCCCCCAACCATCCGATTATGAATGGGAATGGGCTTCGCTGCTGGGCTGTTGCCCCGAAATCAGCGGGTAAGCCCGAGCCACAGGGACCTTACAGCCCGCGGGCACGCACCATTTTCCTGATCACAGCAACCTTGTGATTTTGCGCGAGGTGGCTGTAGCGCTTGACCATGTTCATGGTGCGATGTCCCAACACGTCCGCAATCTCCAGCAGACTGGCGCCCTGACTTGCAAGGTAGGAGGCGCAAGTATGGCGCAGGTCATGGAAGCGAAAGTCGCTTAGGCCGGCTTTGGCGCTGGCGGCGTACCACTGGGCATCGAATGCGTAGTAGGGCCTGTTAGGGTACTTCTGCGAAGGAAAGAAAGACGAACGGACTACTGGTCCGGTTGGCAAGCTCCAGACCAACCATTGCTTCTAGCGCGGCCGACCACTGGCAGACGCCCTGTGTCGTGCGGTCTCGGTCGCGGGCGCCGATCCCGCACGTGCCGGTCTACTGAAAAGTGAACCTCGTGTACATCAGTGAACGGATGGGCTTTCCGTCCAGCAACGCGGGTTGCTTGAACTTCATCGTTTTCGCGACGGCGACGGCCGCATCGCGGAACGCTTCCGCACCTTGCGCGGGAGTGATGTGAGAGACCGAGCCGTCCAGTTCAATCACGAGCATCACGTCGACCCAGCCGGTGAGGCCTGCCTTCCGGAGTTCCGGCGGGTAATGGTCGTCGGAGTTTTCCGCTGTTATGTCTGTGGGGCGAACCAGGCGCCTGTTCAAGGTCGGGTCCGTGACGTCGACGAACGCCCCGTCCGATTCCCTGCAAGCTCGCAGGAACAGCTCGTTGCGGGTGGCCCAGGCCTGGTCCACGTATCGGACCTGCACGGGTGGCGCGACTCGGGCCGTGTCGATGACGCACGACTCCGAAGTCGCGGCGTTCGCGGGCTCTTCGGCGGGAGATGCGGTAGGCATCAGCGCGCACAGGGCGAACAGCAGGACGGGGGAGGACGTGGACATCACTCAGGGGACGAGGGTCTCGAACCCCTGCAGGCACTGCTCAAAGAAAGCGTTGGGTGCGACGCCAACATGCGTCGATCCCGGAAGCATCGCACCTTGAGCTGCTCCGTGCCGCTGTCGGCATATCGAATGAAGTCGAGAATTGGTCGCGCCGTCTGAAACTCGGAACAGGCGCTTCGCGGGCGCGGGTTGAATGAGCGCGATGACGCCCGTAGCCGCATTCGGCACACCGTCGATTGCGGCCACGACCGAATCCGCGGCGTCCAGCAGACTGAAACTCCATTGTGTGATGGTTGATCGAGGCTTCCTCTTATGGTCCGTTACGTCGAACGTTCCCGCGGAAACCCCAGCCGCCGTTCGATTTTGAGTGACAATGTGGTCGATGTTGAGCTCCCACTCCGTGCGGATTCGGCGTGCTGCGATAGTTGCAGTGAATCACAAAGCGCGGAGACGCGGAAACATTCTATCGTCAGATTCTTGACGTCGGACGCCGATACGGCTGTTTGTGGGTTCGTCGATAACGAGGCCAGACCTACGGAGAAGCAACCCGTTGGTCATTGCCTTAATCCGTTGACTGTCTGGGTTCTTTGAGTGCGCTGGATTGGTCGAAGTGCGAATCCGGTGCAAGCGGACATTTTCGGACGGCTTACGGCCCCCTGAACGGCCGCTGCACTGAAAGTGCACTAAGTCGCTAATGATTGAGCTAAATGCCGGGGGTGCGGAGGCCTGGCCAACGGGTTAACAGTCCGCCGTAAGCCGGACTGTTCCCAAAAACAAGGCGGGACCCGACTGGTTTACGATAGGGCTATGACGACGCGCCGGTATGTTCTGCGCTTGCTCGGAGGAAGCCTACCTGCATGGGTGGTCGCGCTCGGGGATCCTCGGCCGGTACTGTCAGCGCTGGTCGCGGTTGACGATCCCGACGTAAAGGTCACCGAAAACCTCTGGATATTGATGTCGGACGGCGTGCGCCTTGCCGCGCGGCTGTTCCTGCCGGCAACTGCCGAAGCGTGCCCCGTAGGTGCCGTTCTTGAGTACCTTCCCTACCGCAAGCGCGACAGCTATCGCTACCGTGATGACGTGGCCGGACCGTTCCTCGCCAAGAAAGGAATCGCCATGATTCGCGTCGACATCCGCGGTACTGGCGATTCCGACGGTGCCATGGCGGACGAATACTCCGACCAGGAACAGGCCGACGCGCTGGCGGTGATCGCATGGATGGCGCGCCAGCCCTGGTGCAACGGCAAGGTGGGAATGCGTGGCATCTCCTACGGCTCATTTGCGGCGCTGCAGGCCGCAGCGAAGGCGCCACCGGCGCTCACGGCGATCGTCTCGACCTGCGGCACCGAGCAACGGTACCTGGACGACATTCATTACAAGGGCGGCTGCCTGATCAATGACCAGTTTGTATGGGCTATGGAATGGCAAGTCATCATGCGTGCGCCGCCGGATCCGCTGATCGTCGGCGAATCCCGGTGGCGGGACCTGTGGCAGAAGCGGCTCGCCGCCACCGCGCCGATGACAATCCTGTGGAACGAGCATCAGACGCTCGATGACAAGTGGCGCGACGGCTCGACACAGGACTACGCCGCGATCCGCTGCGCGATCTACAACATCGGTGGCATGCTGGATCCGTACCTGCCCTCGGTAACCCGCATGATGGAGAGGGCGCCGCAGGTGCCTCAGAAAGCACTCATCGGCCCATGGACGCACAAGTGGCCTGGGTATCCACAACCGGCTGGCCACTCGGGGAAGCCTACCGACGCGGCGAATGGGGTTCCCGGCCCTGGGGTGGATTGGCTGCCCGTCGAGAGTCGGTGGTGGCGTCACTGGCTGCTCGGCGAGCCCAACGGCATCATGGACGAACCGCGCTTCTGGGCGTTTCGTGAAGACAAGCCGGCGGGCACACGCTTTCCACACGACACGGCCGGAGCCTGGATCTCCGAAGCAAGTTGGCCGAGCGCGGACATCATCTCGCACCGCTTGTTCCTCAACAGTGACGGCCTCGCCAGTGTGGCGGGGACGCCGGCCCTGCTTAAGCACCACACGGACCTCACCATAGGCTTCGCGAATCGGTGGGCGGCTACCTCAGGGGACCCGACAACCTGGTGGCGAGACCAGTCTTCGGACGACGCGCGCTCGCTCCATTTCGACTCCGCCCCGCTCGAGGAGGCGCTCGACATTGTGGGCGAGGCGGTCTTCACCATCCGCGTCCGCGCGGACCAGCCGGTCGCCAAGCTGTGTGTGCGTCTGACCGAAGTGACCCCCGACGGCCGCTCGAATTTTGTGAGTTACGGGCTCCTCAACCTCACTCACCGGTCCAGCGATGAGCGGCCCACTGCGCTGGTTCCCGGCGTGGACTACGACGTGCGGATCAAGGCGCATTTCGCCTGCTACCGATTCTCGCCGGGTAGCCGCATTCGGGTGGCGCTTAGCGAGACTTGGTGGCCGGTCGTATGGCCTTCGCCGCAACGGGTAACGCTGGAAGTCACCGCAGGCGCCTCCCAGGTCGAGCTTCCGGTGCGGCCCGTGCGCGACGGTGAGACGCCTCCCTTCGAGATTTACCGCGAGCGCTATGCGAACTCAAATGCCGCGCCGGCCCCGTATCTTGAGCCACTGGCCGGCGTGCGAATCAGCGGCGAGCCCGGCCGGCGTACGTTCACCCTGGTCGAGGGAACGCTCGAACCCGAGGGCGAGTTGATTTCGGGCGCGGGAACTTCTTACCGCGAGGCCTATCGTCTGCGTCGGGCAATTCGCGAGGATGATCCGAACTCCGCGGAGATGGAGGCAGAGGCCATCAACACCTACGAGCGCGGCGACTGGAAGATACGGCTGCGCGCGCACAGCCTGTGCCGTTCGACGCCCACGCATTTCGTATGCTCAGAGACGTTCGAGGCCTCGGACGGCACACGAGTTGTTTACTCGCGCACCTGGGAGAAGCAGATCGCACGCCGCCTGGTGTGAGAGGGCCGCCCAAAGAGCGCCCGGGGTTCCCTCTGTGCCAATGTGACCTGAGACATCTGCCTTCGGTAATTTAGAGTCCAAAGGTAGTATCCACTCATGTCAGCAGTAGAGAAGTCTTCGATGATCAGCGATTCCTGCACTTCGGTCCTGGGCGTCATGGAAGGAGCCAGTAGGGCCAGTGAAGGGATGCCCAGGACCGCGGCGGCGCCGGATCCGGAGGTTGTGGCGATCGCCAGGCGCCGGCAGTTCTGCGCTGGCGAGAAGCGCGCGCTCCTGGGCGAGGCCGACCGCTGCAAAGCGGCGGG
>JANYBG010000095.1 GCA_025360865.1 Pseudomonadota bacterium
TCTCGGCCTGCAGACGCTTGTACAGGTCAACCGAGTACTTGTGCAGCTGAGCTACCGTGTAGCTCATGTTGAACAGCGGCAGCAGTCCGGCGGCGTGCCAGGTGGAGCCGGCGGTCAGTTCCGTGCGCTCGATCAGCGCGACATCCTTCCAGCCTTTCTTGGTCAGGTGATACAGCGTGCTCACGCCGACCACGCCACCACCGATGACCAGCGCCCGAACATGCGTCTTCACGGAACTTTCTCCACAGGAGGCACGGGAGGAGGATGCCCGCGATTCCCAAGTGTATCGACCAGCAACGCGCGCGGCGCTCCAATTGCGACGGTGCCTTGCCTCTAATTGATGCCGCGCGCCGCCTCGGCGAGGTACTGGGTGATGTAGTCGGCGAAGGAGCGCCAGACCTCGAGGCGGAATTCCCGCGCGCCCGTGCGCCACAGCACGACCTCCGCCTTCGAGAGCATCGTGCGTGTGCACATGCCGACCGGGAAGGCGCTCGCGTCCAGATCGAGCGGGCAGCCGGCGGCCAGCAGCGGAATCGCCGCGGGACCGCTCACGATGAGACCGATCTGCCGGTGGCTCACATCCACCACCGAGTGCGCGAGGCCCGCGAGCGCGCTGGCCAGGGCTTCCTCCCCGGCCGCGTCAGCCGCGGGCATGAGCAGCAGCCACTCATCCGGGCCCAGCCACAGGGCCGCGCGCTGGGCATCTGCACCCGCGCGGCAGGCGACCTGCGGTACCGGTACGCCCAGGGCGCGTTCCGCCGCGGCGCGCGCGGCGCTGCCGCCGCGCAGCACGAAGCGGCGCGCCGGCGGCACCACGTGTACGTGCGCGGTGGCGACCAGCGTCGGACCCTGGCGGGCATCGATGAGGCTATCCATTGATGCGCACGCCCGCCGCGTCATGGAACACAGGACTCGTCACCTCTACCGCCGATTCCCCGCTGGGCGAGGGCACGTAGAGCGTCTGTCCCGCGCGGGCGCGACCACCGGCGACGAGGGCCATCGCGATCGACCGGCCGAGGGTCGGGCTGAAGTACGAGGAGGTCACGTGTCCCAGGGGGCGCGTGGGCACCGGCGCGGCGGACTGCGCCATCACCTGCGAGCCTTCCTCCAGCACCGTCTTGGGGTCCCGCGTGAGCAGGCCGACAAGCTGCCGGCGCTGCGGCGCCGTCATGGCCGGACGCTGCAGCGATCGCTTGCCGACGAAGTCGGGCTTGGACTTGCCGATCGCCCAGGCAAGACCCACGTCATCGGGGGTCACCGTGCCGTCGGTGTCCTGGCCGATGATGATGTAGCCTTTCTCGGCGCGCAGCACGTGCATGGTCTCGGTGCCGTAGGGGGCCATGCCGAACCCCCGCCCGGCCTGCCAGACCGCATCCCAGACCGCGGCGCCGTGGTCCGCGGGGACGTTGATCTCGAAACCCAGCTCGCCGGTGAAGCTCACGCGGAACAGGCGCATCGGCACTCCGAGGATGTGCCCGAGCGCGACGCTCATGTGCGGAAAGGCGGTCGCGCTGATGTCCGTGTCGACCAGCGGCGCGAGGATTTCGCGCGCCTTGGGTCCCTGGACCGCGATCACGGACCATTGCTCGGTGGTCGAGGTCACCCAGGCGCCCAGGTCCGGCCACTCGGTCTGCAGGAAGTCCTCCATCATCGCCAGCACCCGGGGCGCGCCACCGGTGGTGGTGGTGACGTGGAAGCGCGACTCCCCGATGCGGGCGACGACGCCGTCATCGTAGATGAAGCCGTCATCGCGCAGCAGGATCCCGTAGCGGCAGCGGCCGACGGCGAGGTTCGACCAGCCGTTCACGTAGAGGCGGTTCATGAAGGTCGCCGCGTCTGGGCCCACGACCTCGATCTTGCCCAGGGTCGAGGCATCGAAGATTCCGCAGCCCGTGCGCACCGCGACGCATTCTCGCGCCACGGCCGCGTGCATGCCCTCGGCGCCGCGGGGAAAAAAGCGGGCGCGCTTCCACAAGCCGACGTCCTCGAACACCGCGCCCTGGGACCGCGCCCAGGCGTGCGTGGGCGTACGGCGGATCGGATCGAACAGGTCTCCGCGCGCCGCTCCGGCGAAGGCGCCGAAGGTCACCGGTGTATAGGGCATGCGGAAGGTGGTGAGGCCGACCTCGGGGATCTTGCGCCCCAGGGCACTTGAGACGATGCCGAGCGCGTTGAGGTTCGAGGTCTTGCCCTGGTCGGTCGCCATGCCGGTGGTCGTGTAGCGCTTGACGTGTTCGATCGAGCGGAAGCCTTCGCGAAGCGCCAGCGCCAGGTCCTTGGACGTCACATCGTTCTGCCAGTCGACGAAGGCGCGACCGCGCGTGTGCGCGGTGCGCGGCAGCGCTCCGGCGAGGCCGCCCGCGCCCGTGGCGATCGGCGCGGCCTCGGCGCGCGGCGCGCCGCCGGCGGGATCCACCCCGATCCGCCTGGGATCCATGGCCTCGGCGGCCGCCGCCGCGCCCGCGGCATGGCCAT
>JANYBG010000144.1 GCA_025360865.1 Pseudomonadota bacterium
GCGCCGGCGGCGGACGCCGCGGCCGCGGCCCCTCCGGCCCCGACGGAACCGCAATTGGTCGGCACCGACAAGATCAGTGCCGGTGACACCGCCTGGATGCTCACCTCCACCGCACTGGTGCTGATGATGACCATCCCGGGCCTGGCCCTCTTCTACGGGGGCATGGTCCGCAGGAAGAACGTCCTGGCCACCCTCATGCAGAGTTTCGCGATCACCTGCGTGGTGACGCTCCTGTGGTGGGTGGTTGGCTACTCGTGGGCCTTCACGCCCGGGAGCAGTCGATACCTCGGGGGTATGTCGCGCTTCCTGATGCACGGCATGACCTTCATGAAGGATGACAACAAGCTCACGGTCTCGCACCTCGCGCTCACCATTCCCGAGACCGTGTACGCGATGTTCCAGCTCACGTTCGCGATCATTACCCCGGCGCTGATCGCCGGCGCGTTCGCCGACCGCATGAAGTTCTCGGCGATGCTCGCCTTCATGACGCTGTGGTCGCTGATCGTGTACGCCCCCATCGCCCACTGGGTGTGGGAGCCCTCCGGCTGGCTCGCCGTCAAGGGCGTGCTCGACTACGCCGGCGGCACGGTGGTGCACATCAACGCGGGTATCGCAGGTCTTGCCAGCTGCCTCGTGCTGGGCAAGCGGCTGGGCTACGCCAAGGATCCGATGCCACCGCACAACCTGACGCTGACCATGATCGGCGCCTCGCTGCTGTGGGTGGGCTGGTTCGGGTTCAACGCCGGCTCCGCAGGCGCCGCCGATGGGCGCGCGGGCATGGCGATGGCGGCGACGCAGATCGCCACCGCCGCCGCGGCGCTGACCTGGATGTTCGCCGAGTGGGCCGCCAAGGGTAAGCCGAGCGTGCTCGGTATCGCCTCCGGCGCGGTCGCAGGTCTTGTGGCCATCACGCCGGCCGCAGGCTTCGTGGGACCCTCCGCGTCGGTCGTCATCGGCATCGCCGCCGGTGTCGTGTGCTTCTTCGCGGCCACCACGCTCAAAAGGGCGATCGGCTACGACGACTCGCTGGACGCCTTCGGCGTGCACTGTATCGGCGGCATCGTCGGCGCGCTGCTGACCGGTGTCTTCGCCAGCAAGGAGATCGCAGGCGTCGAGGGCTCCGTCGTCACCCAGCTGTGGGGTGTCGGCACGACGCTGATCTACGGAGGCATCATGAGCCTCGTCATCCTCAAGGTGATCGACATGACCATTGGCCTGCGTGTCACTGAGGACCAGGAGCGCGAAGGCCTGGATATCTCGCTGCACGGCGAGAGCATCGAGTAGTACTGCCCTTACCCCGGTGGCCCGCAACGGCCACCGGGGATCTCTCGGGCCACCGCTCACCGCGCCCGCGATCCGGACCAGGGCCTTTCCCACGCATCCCGCGGCTAGACAGGCTCCGCGGCGCGCTCCCCTCCGGAGTATTCGCGCGCGCGCGATGGCACAATGCCGCGGCAGCATGCCAGCGCACCTCGACAACCCGGACCTCTCCTGTGATCCCGCCGCCCGGCCGGCGGTGAAGGACGAAACCGTGCAGGTGGAGTTCGCGGTCATCGCCGGCAGCCTCGGCAGCGCCGTCGGCCTCAACCACTTCCGCGCCGGCGATGCCCTCATCACCGGCTCGACCGGCGACCGCTGGTGTGTTTCCCGTGATCGCTTCGACGCGAAGTACCGTCCGGTCCCACCGACGCAGGCGGGAGCCTGCGGGTCCTATCGCAACCGCCCCGTCACCGTGCTCGCGCGGCAGATGCACGAGGCGTTCCGCGTCGCGCGCGAGGCGGGCGGGGATGTGTTGAATGGCGCAGCGGGAGACTGGCTGCTGCAGTACGGCCCCGGGGACCACGGCATCGTCGACCGCGCCCGCTTCGAACGCGTTTACCGGATCATCCCCGAGTCCTAGGAAGCCCGGTTCGCCGCGCGCGAAATGGCTATCATGGCGCGCGATCGCTTGCGCTCAACCTCTGGGGGGATGACCGTGTTAGCCAGCATTCGTTCGGCCTGGTTGGTGCTGGGCACCGCCTCTTTGCTCCTTTCCACCACGCACGCGGAGCCCGCGGTCACGGACAACGATGCCACCGACTGGCGCAGCACCGGAGGCGACGTCCAGGGGAGCTACTACTCGCCGCTGAACTTGATCAATGAGCGGAATGTCGCGACCCTCGGGCACGCGTGGACTTACCAGACCGGCACTTTCCGCGGGCTCGAGGCCACGCCCCTGGTGGTCGATGGGGTCATGTACACCTCGGGCAACTGGGGGATCGTCTACGCCCTGGATGGCGCGACGGGCAAGTCGCTGTGGACCTTCACGCCCAAGATGGACCGGAAGGTTGGGCGCGATGTGTGTTGCGACGTCGTCAACCGCGGCGTGGTGGTCTCGGGCGGGCGCGTATACGTGGCCGCGCTCGATGGCGAGCTGTACGCGCTCGACGCCAGGACCGGCGCCATCGCCTGGGCCGCCGACACGGTGGTCGATCACACGCAGCCCTACACCAGCACGGGCGCTCCGCAGATCGCGGGCGAGGTGGTCCTCATCGGAAACAGCGGCGCGGACATGGGCGACGGCGGCGTGCGCGGCTACGTCAGCGCCTTCGACCTCGCGACGGGCAAGCTCGCCTGGCGCTTCTACGTCGTGCCGTCCCGCGCCGATCCGCACCCCTCGAAGGCGATGCAGGCGGCGCTTGCGACCTGGGATCCCGGGGCCGACCCGCGCGGCGGCGCGGTCTGGGCCGGGACCGCCTACGATCCGCAGCTCAACCTCGTCTACATCGGCACCGGCAACGCGGCGCCGTACCAGGACCGTGTCCGCAATCCGGGCGGTGGCACGCACGATGACCTGTATGCCTGCTCCATCGTGGCCCTCGATGCCCGCACCGGGGAGGTCGCGTGGCACTTCCAGACCACACCCGGGGATGACTGGGACCAGGACGCGGATGCGACCCTCATCCAGGCCGATCTTGAGATCGGCGGCAAGATGCGACACACCCTGCTGCAGGCATCGAAGAACGGCTTCTTCTATGTCTTCGACCGCAAGACCGGCGAGCTGATCTCCGGCAAGCCATTCACCTACATCAACTGGGCGAGGGGACTGGACGCCAGGGGTCGGCCGATCGTCGCCGCCGTGGCCGACTACAGCCGCAAGCCCCAGCTCATTTATCCGTCAACCAGCGGTGGGCATTCCTGGGCGCCGATGTCCTTCAGCCCGCGGACACAGTTGGTGTACATCCCGGTGACGGACGTGCCGATGGTGTGGGTCGACCTCGAGCACAAGCCGGTGGCGCACGTGGAGGGTTCGTTCGGCGTGGGTGTGCTCTATCCGGACGCCTCGTATGACCCGGCCGGGATGGAAGAACTCTTCGGCAAGTTGCCGCGCTATGACGCGGCGCACCCGCGCCGCGTCCTCCGCAACGTGCTGCGCGCCTGGGACCCGGCGGCGCAGAAGGCGGTGTGGGAACAGGAAACCTCCCACGGAGTCTTCGTCAACGACGGCGGCGTGATGTCCACCGGCGGGAACCTCGTCTTCCAGGGCCGCGCCGACGGTGCCCTCTACGCCTACGCGGCCGACACCGGCAGGCTCCTGCACAAGATCGAAACCGGCGTCGGCATCATGGCCGCGCCGATGACCTACGAAGTCGCAGGCGTGCAGTACGTCGCGGTGATGGCCGGCTACGGCGGCGGCGCGATCGCCAACACCTACCCGGACTTCGCCGCCGGCGCCAGGTACGTCAACGAGGGCCGCATCGTCGCATTCAGGCTCGGTGGCGGCGCGGTCCCGCCGCCGCCGGCGCGCGCGCGGGTGACGCCACCGGCGCCGCCGCCCCGGGAAGGCTCGCGAACTGACATCACGCGTGGCGCGCGGCTGTTCACCGGCCAGTGCGGTCGCTGCCATGCCCTGGGGGTGAGCGTGTTGCCTGACCTGCGTACCGCGGCGCCAGCGGACCTCAGTCGGTTCGAGGACATCGTGCTGCGCGGGGCGCTCGGGGCCTTAGGCATGGGACGCTTCGATGATGTGCTGAGCGAATCCGACGCGGCGGCGATCCACGCTTACCTCATCGGCGAGGCGTGGAGCGCGTACCTCGCCGCGAACGCCGCGGCGGCGAAACCGCCACCGCACCCCTGAGGCGGGCCGCGCGGCTCAGCGCCCGGTGAAAGGCACGCCGACGATGCGGAAGGGCAGCTTCGGCGCACTCGCGTGCTTGTGATCGAAGAGCACGCTGATCTGGGTCTCGGCGACCCAGATCACCGGCCCGATGCGCGTCACCCCGGCTGGCTCCACCAGCGTATCGCTCAGGGTTTCGATCCCGACCTTGTCGCCCTTGATTGAGATGAGGTCGAGCTTTCCCGAGCCCTCGGCCATGAGGAATGTGTTGCCCGAGAGCGTGCGCATGCCATCGGGGTGGAAGATCTCCCGCGGCAGCGCGAGCTTCGTGATCGCGCCCGCGGCGCCATTCCTCACATCGATGCGGAACAAGCCATTGCCACTGTAGGTGTTCACGTACAGGTTGCCGTCGGCCCCGAAGGCAATCCCGTCGACGTCCAGAATCCGCTTGTCGGCCGCCCAGATGGTGAAGCGCGTAAGGTCGCAGCTCAGCTTCAGCACCCGGCCGTAGGTGCTCTCCGAGACGTACACCGCCCCATCAGCGCCCAGGGCGATGTCGTTGCAGAACGGGTCCTCGCCCGTGACGTCCACGCTCACCTTGCCCGCCCCGCTCTTGAGATCGAAGCCCTTGAGGCTGGTGTGTCCCGAGCCGGGCGAGACGATCTTGGACGATCTCAAGTCATCGGAACAAACCCACAGGAGACCGCGGTGCTCGTCGGCGAACACCCCGAGTATCGAGCGGCTGCTGGCGGCCCCGGGGGCGATCCACTGCGCCGCCAGCGTCGCGCCGGGGGCGATGCGCATGACGCCACCGCCGCCGGCGCTGCCGACATAGAGCGTGCCGTCGGCAGTGGCCGTGAGGCTCTCGGGGTAAAGTCGCTTCCCTGGCAACTCAATATTCGCCGCGTGGGCGATTGCCGCGCCAACCAGCGCGACCGGTACACTCAGGCGCGCGAGCGCGCGGCGGCGATGCTTCATACGATCCTCGTGTCGCCGTGGACAGGGACGGTGCGCGATATGTCGGCTGGCCCGGCCTTTTAAACCGAAGAAAGGCCGGAGCACGCGGCCTCAGTCATCGGTCGCCAGCCGCGCGCCGATCTCCTTGAGAAGCTTCGCCGCCACCATCGCCGTCACACCGTTGACGTCCCGGCGCGGATTCAACTCCACAATGTCCGCGCCCACGATGGGCCCTTCGACCCGCCGCAGCACGTCGAGCACCTCGCGTACCGAGAGGCCACCGGGCTACTGGTGGGAAACCCCCGGCGCGTAGGCCGGATCCAGCGCGTCCATGTCGAAGCTTAGGTAGACCGGTCCGCGCGGCAGCGCGAGCGCGCGGGAGTCGAAGTCATGCATCGCGTGCATGATGACGCCGAAGCGCTCCGCCTGGGCCTGCTGGTGGGCGTTCATGGTGCGGATCCCCACCTGTGTGAGCGTGCGCACCCCACCGCGCTCCATGATGCGCGCGAAGGGACTGGCGTGTGACGAACGGTTGCCTTCGAAAGCCTCATACAGGTCCGGGTGGGCATCGAAATGCAGGATGCTCAAGGCGGGGTGAAACCTCGTGAGCCGCGACCAGCGCGGACGTGACTGAGTGATCGCCCCCGAGGCTGAGCAGGCGCAGGCCACTGTGGAGCTGGCGCTGCGCGGCGA
>JANYBG010000254.1 GCA_025360865.1 Pseudomonadota bacterium
GGCGAAGCCGGTCGTCGCAAGATTACCCAGTACACGCGTTACGGCACGGTAGCCTTGGCCCTGTTCCAGGCGGTGGGTATTTCGATCGCGCTGGAATCGCAGCCTGGTCTGGTGATTGATCCGGGCATGACGTTCCGTCTGGTTACCGTGATCACGCTGGTAACGGGCACCATGTTCCTGATGTGGCTTGGCGAGCAGATCACCGAGCGCGGCATCGGCAACGGCATCTCGATGATCATCCTGTCGGGTATCGTCGCCGGCCTCCCGGGCGCGGTCGGCAACACCTTCGAGGCGGTGGCCAACGGTGAGATGCAGGGACCGTTCGCGCTGCTGCTGCTGGTGCTGGTCGCGGCTACCACGTTCTTCGTGGTGTACGTCGAGCGCGCCCAGCGGCGCATCCCGGTGGACTACGCCAAGCGCCAGGTCGGCCGGCGCATGTACGCTGGCCAGTCGAGCCATCTGCCGTTCAAGCTCAACATGGCGGGCGTCATCCCCCCGATCTTCGCCTCGAGCCTGCTGCTGTTCCCGGCGACGCTCGCGAGCTTCGTCGGCACGGGCCAGCAGGGTACGTTCGCCACCGTGATGCAGGACGTGGCCGCGGCCTTGGGCTACGGCCAGCCGCTGCATCTGGTGATCTACGCCGGGTTGATCATCTTCTTCTGCTTCTTCTATACCGCGCTGGTGTTCAACGCGCGCGACACGGCGGACAACCTCAAGAAGTCCGGCGCCTTCGTGCGCGGCATCCGCCCGGGTCAGCAGACCGCCGAGTACATCGACAGCGTACTCACGCGGTTGACACTGTGGGGCGCGCTGTACGTCGCCGCGGTGTGCCTGCTGCCGGAGATCCTCGTTACCTGGAAGGGCGTGCCCTTCCACTTTGGTGGCACTTCACTCCTCATCGTCGTGGTTGTGGTGATGGACTTCATGTCGCAGCTGCACGCGCACACGATGTCGCATCACTATCCGGGACTTCTCAAGAAGGCGAACCTGCTGGGCTCCGGCCGCAGCGGTTCGGGTGGTTAATCATGAAAGTACGTCCGTCGGTCAAGAAGATCTGCAAGAACTGCAAGGTCGTGCGCCGCCGCCGCGTGGTCTACGTCATTTGCGTGGACCCGCGTCACAAGCAGCGCCAAGGTTGAGGTAAGAATATGGCACGCATAGCCGGCATCAACATCCCGATGAACAAGCACGTGTGGATCGGGCTCACCCAGATCTACGGCGTGGGTCGCGCGCGCGCGCGCGCCACCTGCGAAGCCGCGGGAGTCGCCCCCACGACCAAGGTGAAGGATCTCACCGAGGTCGAGGTGAACGCGATCCGCTCGCAGATCGCGAAATTCGCGGTCGAGGGCGACCTGCGCCGCGAAGTCTCCATGAACATCAAGCGACTGATGGACCTCGGTTCACACCGTGGCATCCGTCACCGTCGCGGACTCCCGGTGCGTGGGCAGCGCACCCGCACCAATGCGCGCACCCGCAAGGGTCCGCGCAAGCAGGCGGTCAAGCTGAACGCACCTCCTGGCAAGGCATAAGGCATAACGAATGGCTGACGAGAAGGCGAAACAAGGCGGTGGCGGAGCGCAGTCCGGCGGCGCGAAGAAGCCCAAGAAGGCGCGCAAGAACGTGCTCGATGCGATCGCGCACGTGCACGCCTCCTTCAACAACACGATCATCACGATCACCGATCGGCAGGGAAACACGCTTTCCTGGGCGACCTCAGGCGGCTGCGGATTCCGCGGCTCGCGCAAGAGCACCCCGTTCGCGGCCCAGGTGGCGGCCGAGAAGGCCGGCGTGGCGGCCCAGGAGCACGGCGTGAAGAACGTCGAAGTGCGCGTGGGCGGCCCGGGACCCGGGCGTGAGTCCGCGGTGCGCGCGCTGAACAACTGTGGACTGAAGATCACCAGCATCTCGGACGTGACGCCGATCCCGCATAACGGGTGCCGTCCGCCGAAGAAGCGTCGCGTCTAAAGGGTTAACTGTTATGGCACGTTACTTAGGTCCGAAGTGCAAGCTCTCTCGTCGCGAGGGCGTCGATCTTTTTCTCAAGAGCGGCGTGAAGCCGATCGAGAACAAGTGCAAGTTCACCGTGCCGCCCGGGGGCGTCAAGGGTGAGCGCCGCCAGCGCCTGTCCGACTACGGCCTGCAGCTGCGCGAGAAGCAGAAGGTGCGCCGCATGTACGGCATTCTCGAGCGCCAGTTCGCGAACTACTACGAAGCCGCGGCGCGCAAGACCGGCGCCACGGGTGAGAACCTGCTGAAGCTGCTGGAGTGCCGCCTGGACAACGTCGTCTACCGCATGGGTTTCGCGGCGACGCGCTCGGAGGCCCGCCAGCTGGTGAGCCACAAGTCGATCAACGTCAACGAGAAGCCGGTGACGATCTCCTCCTACCAGGTGAAGGCGGGCGACATCGTGCAGGTGCGCGAGAAGTCGCGGAAGCAGCTGCGTATCGCCGCCGCCCTAGGGATCGCCACGCAGGTGGGCCTGCCGGACTGGGTCGAGGTGAACGACAAGGAGTTCCGCGGGGTGTTCAAGTCGGCCCCGGGTCGCGACGACATCCTGCAGGACATCAATGAGAATCTGATCGTCGAACTGTATTCGAAGTAAGCGTATCCGCTTGAATTTGGGGCACATTGCCCCAAGTTCGGCGGGTCCAACCGTGTTTCTTTTGCGCCGGCCCAATGAGCCGGCAAGGTGAGATTGCAATGCAGGGATCTGTAAGCGAGTTCCTGAGGCCGCGCGTCGTCAAGGTGCAGCCCGTCGCCCCCCGCCAGGCGCGCGTGGTGATCGAGCCGTTCGAGCGAGGCTTCGGCCATACACTGGGCAACGCGCTGCGCCGCGTGCTGCTCTCCTCCATGCCCGGCAGCGCCATCACCGAGGTGGAGATCGACGGCGTCCTGCACGAGTACACCAGCATCGAGGGTGTGCAGGAAGACGTGGTCGATATCCTCCTTAACCTGAAGACCGTGGCGTTGCGCATGCACACGCGCGATTCGGCCGAGCTGCGCCTGCACAAGAAGGGCCCGGGACCTGTGACCGCCGGCGACATCCAGACCGACCACGACGTTGAAGTCGTGAACCCGGAGCTGGTGATCGCGAACCTGACCAAGGCGGGCGAGCTGTCCATGACGCTGCGCGTCGAGCGTGGCCGCGGCTATCGCCCGGCGGCCTCGCGCGTGGCCTTCGAGGAGCAGACGCGCCCAATCGGCCGCCTGCAGCTGGATGCCTCCTTCTCGCCGGTGCGTCGCGTGACCTACTCGGTCGATGCGGCGCGCGTCGAGCAGCGCACCGACCTCGACAAGCTGGTCATCGACATCGAGACCAACGGCACGATCGACGCGGAAGAGGCGATCCGCCGCGCTGGCAGCATCCTCAAGGACCAGCTATCGGTGTTCGTGGACCTGCAGGGCGAGGAAGAGACCTCGGCCAAGGTCTCCGAGATGCAGTTCGACCCGATCCTGCTGCGCCCCGTGGACGAGCTCGAGCTGACCGTGCGCAGCGCCAACTGCCTCAAGGCGGAGAATATCCACTACATCGGCGACCTCGTGCAGCGCACCGAAGTTGAGCTGCTGCGTACGCCGAACCTGGGCAAGAAGTCCCTGACCGAGATCAAGGAAGTGCTGCAGAGCCACGGCCTGATGCTCGGGATGCGCTTGGATGGCTGGCCGCCGGCGGGCCTGAAGCACGACGAAGAGCGCGACGTAGTCTGAAAGTGCCGCGGCCGCGCCCTCGTGAAGGGTGCGGCCGCGACCCCCCGCCGCGATCCCCGACGGGCGTGCGGCGCGGTCATTGAACGAGCGAAGGGTTATTTATGCGTCATCGTCATTCTGGCCGCCAACTGTCGCGCAACAGCACGCATCGTCATGCGATGCTGCGCAACATGTCGGTCTCGCTGCTTCGTCACGAGACGATCCGCACCACGCTGCCCAAGGCGAAGGAACTGCGTCGGGTGGTGGAGCCGTTCATCACGCTCGCCAAGACCGACAGCGACGCCAACCGCCGCATGGCGTTCTCACGCCTGCGTGACGTGGCCATCGTGGAGAAGCTCTTCACGGACCTCGGCCCGCGCTTCAAGGCGCGTCCGGGCGGCTACACCCGCATCCTGCGCATGATGCCGCGCCCGGGTGACTCAGCCGCCATGGCGCTGATGCAGCTGGTGGACAAGGCCGAAACGGTCTCCGCGAAAGAGCCGCCTGAGGGCAAGAAAGCCGCCAAGAAGGCCAAGACTCCCGTCAAGCCCAAGGTGAAAGCCAAGGCCGCCGCCGCCGACCCGACCCCGAAGAAGACCCCACGCAAGAAAAAAGCGGCGGCCTGAGCCGACGCTGATCCGAACCCATGCCAAGGCCGCTCCCGGGAGGCCTGTCGGTCGCGCCGCTGCGGCCTTTTCGCCGAGGCTCGCTGCGGTGCTGGAGAGCCGGGACCACCGGCCCCACGGATTGAAAAACGGAGAACGCACACAATGAGCATCGCATCGGAATTCAAGGAATTCGCCGTCAAGGGCAACGTCATCGACCTCGCGGTCGGTATCGTCATCGGCGTCGCTTTCGGCAAGATCGTCAGCTCCCTCGTGGGGGATGTCGTCATGCCACTGCTCGCCCCGGTCCTGGGCAGCATCAACTTCAGCGATCTCGCCTTCACCGTCGCCACCGATGCCGCCGGCAAGCCGGTCCTGGTCAAGTACGGCGTCTTCCTGCAGACCTGCTTCGAGTTCCTAATCATCGCGCTGGTCGTCTTCATGGTGATCAAGGCGATTAACCGCATGAAGCGCCCGCCGGCGGTTGCGCCGCCGACGGCACCGAGCCGGACGGACCTACTGTTGCAGGAAATCCGGGATTTTCTCGCCAAACGGTAGGTTCTGTATCTCCAGTGATTCAATTGGTTGCCGTGGCCTCAGGGATTGGCCGCGAAGGCATCGCGCGTGAGGTTCTCGCACCCGACGCGGGTCACCGCCAGGTCGTCCTCGATGCGTATCCCGCCGAACTTCGATAGCGCGCCCACCCGGCTCCAGTTGATGTGCGCGGCGCGCTTGTCGGCGCGCGCCTCCTCCAGAAGCTGGTCGATGAAATAGATCCCAGGCTCCATCGTGACCACGAAGCCCTCCTCGAGGACTCGGGTCAGGCGCAGGTACGGATGTCCGTCGGGACGGGGGATGTCGCCGCCCTCGGGCGAGCGCATGAATCCGCCGACGTCGTGCACCTCAAGTCCAAGCAGGTGCCCGATGCCGTGTGGCAGGAAGACACGCGTGGTCCCGCTGGCCACGGCCTCCTCGACCCCGCAGCTGATGATGTCCGCGTCGCGCAGTACGCCCGCGGTGAGGGCGTGGGCCCGCAGCTGGACGTCACGCCAGTCGACGCCAGCGCGGATTCCGGCGCACAGCGCGAGCTGCATCTGGTCCACGCGCTCGATGAGCGCCGCGAAATCGGCATCCTCGAGCGAGTAGGTGCGGGTGATGTCGCTCGCGTAACCGCCGGACTGGGCCCCGGCGTCGATCAAGAGCGAGTACACCTCCGGTGGAGGGCGCTTGCCCAGCAGCTGGTAGTGCAGCACCGCGCCTGCCTCGTTGAGGGCGATGATGGGGTTGTAGGGCAGCTCCTGCTCGCGCAGCCCGCAGGCCTCGAGGAAGGCGAGCTCGATCTCGAACTCGGACGCCCCCGCCCTGAAGGCGTGCGCGGCGGCGCGGTGGCCGGCCGTCCCCACCCGGCTCGCCTCGCGCAAGCACGCCAGTTCGTAGGCGGTCTTGGCCGCGCGGGCATAATCCAGACGGCGCACGAGGCCGGACGGGTTCATCGCCTTGAGCCCCCAGGCGGCAAGCTCAGCGAAGGGCTCGCCGATGTAGGCGGCGCCGGTGAGATCCCCCGGCAGCTCCGCACGCGCGGCGGCGCGCTCAGGCACGGGCCGGATGTCGAAGTGGTCGACCCAGTACCCCACCGGTGTCCGTGCTGACTTGTACCAGTAGTCCCGGGGCTGGTTCAGGACCAGGCGCGGGCGCGCGCCGGGGGAGAACCAGACAAAGCTGTCCGGGGCGTCGTCCACGGGCGCCCAGACCTTGAAGGGCGCGTTCGCCTGGAAGGGATAGGTCCGGTCGTCCTGGAACACGTCCAGGAGCGCTCCGGAGTGCACCAGGAGACCTGAGAACCCGCTCGCGGCGAGGGCGGTGGCGGCGCGTTTCTCCACGGTCGCCAGATGCGGCCCGAAGGTGCTCGCCAGCTCGTGGGTGCGTGGGGATTCGGCTTCGGGCATGGGAGCTGACCTCAAGGTGGCGCCGGTTTGTGGCTTTGTCGTCCACGCCCGACGGAACGGCACGGCGGCGGATGTTTCCAATCGTACCGGGACTTCTATAGAATTTGCGCTCCGCCGCTTCCGGAACGGGGCGCGGAGCGACCCAAAAAGGTCGCGTCTCAACCATACAACTCTTGCTTCCCGGGGTACCGATCGATGAATACCAAACTTGTTCTTAGCGCCGTCGTTGCCGCGCTGATGCTGACGGCCTGCGCGAAGCAGGAATCCGCATCCGAGGCAGCTGCTCCTGCCAACGCTGCCGCCAGCGATGCCGCCGCGGCCGCCGGCCAGGCCGCTTCCAGTGCCGCCGAGGCTTCCCATGACGCTGCCAGCGCCGCTGGCTCCGCCATGACTAGCGCCGCCGGCACCGCTTCTGAATCCGCCAAGGACGCTGCCGCGTCGGCTGGTCAGGCTGCCTCGAGCGCTGCCGATGCCGCCAAGGCCGCGACGGACGCCTCGGCTCCGCCGAAGCAGTAAGTTTCGCGCTTACGGCTGAAACACGGCCCGGGCGGTTCGCGAAGGCGATCCGTCCGGGCCGTGTTTTTTAACCGACCAACATGGGCCGCGGACTAAGCCGATGACCGCCATCGCTGTCAGCGTGCGTGATGCCCGCGGGGCACCGGCGGACCGGCTGTGGATACAAAGTGTCTACCGCCACTACCTGGACGACCTCAATCCCGGCACCGGATTATTTCCCCGCCTGGGTGAGGTCGGGCACCGCGAGCCGGACCAGATCGCGCACTGGTTCGCCGATCCCAACACCTATCCCCTGGTGATAGCCCGTGACGCCGAACCCGTGGGTTTCGCGCGCGTGCTGAGAGCGGTCGCCAGCAAGACGCAGCCGCGCATCGACTACCAGATGGCGGAGTTCTTCATCGCCCGCGCGCGCCGGCGGCTGGGCATCGGCCAGACGGCCGTGCAGTTGATTCTGAGCCGCTTCGCCGGACGCTGGGAAATCACGGAATACCTGCGCAACGCCGCGGCGGTGAATTTCTGGCGCCGCGTGGTCTCAGGCTACACGCACGGCAGCTACCAGGAGCGCATCAGTAACGGCGAAGTGCGTCAGGTGTTTGTTTCCGGGAAACCGCGGTAGTCGAGGCGGAGCAGCTGCCGCAGCCGCCGCCGAGGCGCGCGCGCGTGCGCGCCTGCAGGGCGAGGAACCAGCCGGTCGCGGCCACCAGCGGCACCGTGGCCAGCAGGTTAAGCGCGCGCTGGCGCGCCGCTCCCGAGAGCAGCCGCCAGATGCTGAAGACCGCGCACACCACGACGAGCAGCGTGACCACGATGACCTGCAGCGCGAGGTTCATGCCGCGCCCACCGTGCCCAGGCCGAACGCAAGCGCCACGCGGTACGTCACGAAGGCGGCCAGATAAGCGAGCGCGAACATGTACGCGGCCATGTAGACCGGGTAGCGCCAGGAGTTGGTTTCGCGCCTGACCACCGCGAGCGTCGACAGGCACTGCGGCGCGAACACGTACCATGCGAGCAAGGACAGCCCCGTGGCGATGCTCCAGGTCTGGGCGATGACCGGCGTGAGCGCGCCTTGCATGTCAGTGCCGCCCGACATCGCGTAGACCGTGCCCAGCGCGCTCACCGCAACTTCACGCGCGGCAAGCCCGGGCACCAGTGCCACCGAGATCTGCCAGTTGAAGCCGATGGGGGCGAACAGCACCCCGAGCCCGCGGCCGAGCATGCCGGCGATACTGTACTGGATCGCCGGCCCCGTGGCGGCGGCGGGCGGCGCCGGGAAGCTCGCCAGGAACCACAACACCACCATGAGCGTCAGGATGATCGTGCCGACGCGGGTGAGGAATATCTTGGTGCGCTCCCATAGTCCCAGCGCGAGATTGCCCAGCTGCGGCAGGCGGTACTCGGGCAACTCGAGCAGCAGCGGCCGGTACTCCCCGCGCATCATGGTGCGCTTGAGCACGAAGGCCACGGCCAGCGCGCTGAGCACGCCGGCGAGGTACAGCGCGAACAGCACGAGGCCGCGCAGGTTCATGAAGCCGATGTCGCGCTGCGGGATGAACGCCCCGATCAACAGCGCGTACACCGGCAGGCGCGCCGAACAGGTCATGAGCGGTGCGATCATGATCGTCGCCAGGCGGTCGCGGCTGGAGGGAATGGTGCGCGCGGCCATGATGCCCGGGATCGCGCACGCGAATGAGGACAGCAGCGGGATGAAGGCGCGGCCGGAAAGTCCCACGCGTCCCATCAGCCGGTCGAGCATGAATGCCGCGCGCGGCAGGTAGCCGGAGTCCTCGAGCGCGAGGATGAACAGGAACAGGATGAGGATCAGCGGCAGGAAGACGAGCACGCTGCCCACCCCTGCCACCACGCCATCGAGCAGGAGGCCGCGCAGGGGACCCGCCGGCAGTACCCCGCTCAGCCATCCGTTCAGGCTCGCGACCGCGGCGGTGATCGCGACCTGCGGCACCTTTGCCCAGCTGAACACCGCCTGGAACATCAGGAACAACACCACCGCCAGGAGCGCGGGACCTGCCACCGGGTGCAGCACGACCTGGTCCAGTCGCGCGAGCGCGGCCTGCCGCGCTGGCACCCTGTAGTGACTCGCGCTCAACACGCGGCGCACCTCGGCCTGGGTGGCCTCGATGTCCGCGGCGGTCGCTGGCGGCACTGGCTCCAGGCGCGCGCGCGCGCGCGACAGCACCTCGTGGGTGAATCCGTAGCTGTCGATGGCCTCGACCAGTTCGCGCTCTCCACCCGAGCGCACCGCGACCGTGGGCACCACCGGGACACCGAGCGCGCGCTCCAGCGCCGCGCGGTCGAGCTGGTAACCCCGCTGCTCGGCGACATCCGTCATGTTGAGAGCGACGATCATCGGTCGGCCGAGGCGCTTGAGCTCGAGCACGAGGCGCAGGTTGAGGCGCAGGTTGGTCGCATCGACCACGCACACCAGCAGGTCCGGCGCAGGCTCGCTCGCATGCCGGCCGAGCACCACGTCACGCGCGATCGCCTCATCGAGGGTGGCCGGCTCCAGGCTATAGGCCCCCGGCAGGTCGACCACGCGGAAGGTGCGCCCGGTGCGCGGGCCGACGAGGCGGCCTTCCTTGCGCTCGACGGTGACGCCCGGATAGTTCGCCACTTTCTGGCGACTGCCCGTGAGGCGATTGAAGAGGGCGGTCTTGCCGCAATTGGGGACGCCGATGAGCGAGAGGCTCAGTTGCGGCGCGGCGAGTGCCGCGACCGCGGGGGCGTTCATGGCGATGCGGAGCGCGCGATCTCCACCCAGATGCTCTGTGCCTCGCGGCGCCGCAGGGCGAGTGTCGTATTGCCGACGCGCACCACGAACGGGTCGCGTCCCGGACGTGCCTCGGCGAGGATCTCAACCTGCTCGCCGCTCACGAAGCCGAACTCCAGCAGGCGGCGCTCCAGCGCCGTGAGGATCGTGTCACGCGAGCCAACGCCTACCACGTGACCCGTCGTCCCCGGGGGCAGGGCCGCGAGGCTCACGAATCCCGGGTCAAGGGCGAGGCCCGAAGGTGCGGCGACAGCGTCCATGGATGCGAGTATGGATGAGAACCGTTCGCATTTGCAATCGCATTACCGCGCGAGTGTGACAAGCCGCAAGGCGCAGACTGGAGCTCTCCAACAATCTTTTTTAAATCAATCTTTTAGGAGGTTCCGGAGGACGCCATAGCCTGCTCCTCGAGCGGTACCACGGGCGGGGATTTCCCCGCCCGGTGCGCGGTTTCGCGCTCCAGCAGGGGCCGCAGGAAACGCCCCGTCCAGGACTCCTCCGTCGCCGCGATCTTCTCCGGCGTGCCGCTGGCGAGGATCCGCCCGCCGCCCTCACCCCCCTCAGGGCCCAGGTCGATCACCCAGTCGGCCGTCTTGATGACATCGAGGTTGTGTTCAATGACCACGATCGTGTTGCCCTCATCGCGCAGGCGATGCAGCACCTGCAGCAGTTGCTCGACGTCGTGGAAGTGCAACCCCGTCGTGGGCTCATCCAGGATGTAGAGCGTGCGCCCGGTGGCGCGCTTGGCGAGCTCGCGCGACAGCTTCACGCGCTGGGCCTCGCCACCGGAGAGCGTGGTGGCGTTCTGGCCGATGCGCACGTAGGAAAGACCGACGTCGGTGAGGGTTCGGAGCTTCGCGGCGGCGGTGGGCACGTTCTGGAAGAAGCGCCCCGCATCCTCCACTGTCATCTCCAGCACCTCGTGAATGTTCTTGCCGCGATAGCGGATCTCGAGTGACTCGCGGTTGTAGCGCTGCCCCTTGCACACATCACACGGCACGTACACGTCCGGCAGGAAATGCATCTCCACGCGGATGACGCCATCACCCTGGCAGGCCTCGCAGCGCCCGCCCTTGACGTTGAAGCTGAAGCGCCCCGCGTCGTAGCCGCGCGCGCGCGCCTCGGGCACCGCGGCGAAGAGCTCGCGGATGGGCGCGAACAGGCCGGTGTAGGTGGCGGGGTTCGAGCGCGGCGTGCGCCCGATAGGGCTCTGGTCGATGTCGATCACGCGGTCGATCTGCCCGAGCCCCTCAATGCGCTCGCAGGCGGCGGCATCCACGCGCGAGCCGTTCAGTCGCGCGGCGGTGTGCGCGAAGAGCGTGTCGAGGATCAGGGTCGACTTGCCCGAGCCCGAGACGCCGGTCACGCAGGTGAGCAGGCCGAGCGGGATGTGCGCATCCACACCGCGCAGGTTGTTCCCGGTGGCGCCGAAGATGCTGATCTGGCGCCGCGGATCCGGCACGATGCGCAGACTGGGAACCGCGATGCGCCTGCGGCCCGCGAGGTAGGCGCCTGTGATGGAGTCCGGGTTGGCGCGGATCTGCGCAGGCGTCCCCTGCGCGACCAGGTGCCCGCCGTGCACGCCGGCGCCGGGTCCCAGGTCGATCACGTGATCCGCTTCCTCGATCGCCTCCTGGTCATGCTCGACAACGATGACCGTGTTGCCCAAATCCCGCAGTCGCTTGAGCGTGCCCAGCAGCCGGCGGTTGTCGCGCTGGTGCAGCCCGATCGAGGGTTCATCGAGGATGTACATGACCCCGGTGAGGCCCGAGCCCACCTGGCTTGCCAGCCGGATACGCTGCGATTCCCCGCCCGAGAGCGACTCGGCGCTCCGATCGAGCGTGAGGTAATCCAGGCCCACGTCACGCAGGAAGCGCAGGCGCTCGCCCACGCCCTTGACGATCTTGCCCGCGACCTCCGCGCGCCAGCCCGGCAGATCGAGGGAGGTGAAGAACTCAAGCGCGCGCCCCACGGTCAGGTGCGCGACTTCCGGCAGGCTGCGCTCGGCGACAAACACGAAGCGCGCCGCGCGGTTGAGGCGCGTGCCCCGGCATTCAGGGCACGGCCGCGTCCCAAGATATCGGCTCAGTTCCTCGCGCACGACGGCGGACTCGGTCTCGCGGTAGCGACGCGAGAGGTTAGGCACGATGCCCTCGAAGGGCTGGCGCTTGCGCGACCTGCGACCCGCCTCGGGCCGGTAGCTGAACTCGAGCGCCTCCGTGCCGCTGCCGTGCAGCAGCACCTGGCGCACCAGCTCGGGCAGCTCCGTCCAGGGCGCCTCGATGTCGAAGCCGTAGTGCCGCGCGAGGGACTGGATCAGCTGGAAGTAGTGCTCATTGCGCCGATCCCAGCCGCGCACCGCCCCGCCGGCCAGGGACAGGTGCGGGTGCGTCACTACACGCGAGGGATCGAAGAATTCCTGCACGCCCAGGCCATCGCAGGCGGGACAGGCGCCAATGGGGTTATTGAACGAGAAGAGCTTCGGCTCAAGCGTCGGCACGCTGTACCCACACACAGGGCAGGCGTGGCGGCTGGAGAAAACCAGTTCATCGCGAGACGGCTCGTCGAGGAACACCAGTCGCGCGAGTCCCCCCGACAGGCGCAGCGCGGTCTCGAAGGATTCGGCGAGGCGCTGCGCGCCGTCGGCGCGCACGCGGGTGCGATCGACGACCGCCTCGATCGTGTGGCGCTTCTTCGGGTCAATGAGTGGCAGGGCCTCCATCTCGTGAATGCGGCCATCGATGCGCGCGCGCACGAAGCCCTGGCTCGCCAGATCCTCGAGCATCTCCAGGTGCTCGCCCTTGCGGTCGTTCACGACCGGGGCGAGGAGGGCGATCGCGGTGCCCTCGGGCAGGGGCAGCACCTGGTCGACCATCTGGCTCACGGTCTGCGCGGTGAGGTCGATGCCGTGATCGGGGCAGCGGGGAATGCCGGCGCGCGCGTACAGCAGGCGCAGGTAGTCGTGGATCTCGGTGACAGTGCCGACGGTGGAGCGTGGGTTGTGCGAGGTCGCCTTCTGCTCGATGGCGATCGCGGGCGAGAGTCCCTCGATGCTGTCCACGTCCGGCTTGTCCATGGTCGAGAGGAACTGCCGCGCATAGGCCGACAGGGACTCGACGTAGCGACGCTGACCTTCCGCGTAGAGCGTGTCGAAGGTGAGCGAGGACTTTCCCGAACCTGAAAGGCCGGTCACCACGATCAGCCGCTCGCGCGGCAGGTCGAGGTTCAGGTTCTTCAGATTATGGGTGCGCGCGCCGCGCACTTTGATGTGCTGCATTGAACCCTCAATGGTACGCGCCGCGGCGGGCCGGCCCCAGACAACCCCAAGGCAGGGACAAGGAAGGGCCCCGGAAACGGGACTAACCCTTGACTATCGTAAAATATATCTTATGATATATCTGTCTTCACTACACAGGGGTGCCCAGTGCACTGTCATTCAGGCCGTCATGGCCACTTTCGCAGCCATACCCATCACCACAGCCATGACTGTCTTCACTCGGACTTCGAACCCTCGCGGCACGCCGGCGGACGCGACTACCGGGGAGGCGGCTTCGGCGGCTTGGGTCGCTTCGGCTTCGGCGGCGGTTCAGGCATGGGCCCGGAGTCCTTCCGCGGACGCAAGATGGGATCGGTGGACCTGCGTCTGGTCCTGCTCACCCTGCTGGCCGAACGTCCCAGCCACGGCTACGAGCTGATCAAGGCGCTCGAGGATCGCTCCGGCGGGTTCTACAGCCCGAGCCCCGGGATGATCTACCCCGCGCTCACCTGGCTGGAGGAGGTGGGCTATGCGAGCGTCACCGCGGACGGGGCCAAGAAGCTCTATCAGCTCACCGCCGAGGGCCAGGCGTACCTGGCCGAGCACAAGGTCTCGGCGGACACGATCCTCGAACAGCTGGAGCAGATCGCCAAGCGGCTCGGTCGTATGCGCGAGGCCGTCGCCGGCTTGGAGGACGAGGACGAGACCGGCTCCAAGGAAGTGTGGGCGGCGCGGCGCGAACTCAAGGAGGCGCTGCGCGCATCCCGCGGCGCCTCATCCGAGGAAGCCGGTCGCATCGCCCAGATCCTCAAGGACGCCGCCGCGAAAATCCGCGGGTGAGTCCGCGGGTTGTCGCGCCCGACTTCCCCAGGTGCGGCAAACCCGCGGCTTTACGCCCTATTTGAGGTTCGCGCCCCCGACGCGCGTCCACTAGAATGTCCTCAACCCGTACACCAGGGCGCCTGTTAAGGCGCCCTGAAATTTCCCAGGCACGCATTTTTTTCTCGAGGGCTTCACCATGGCGCGCGGCGTTAACAAGGTCATTCTCATCGGTAACCTGGGCGCGGATCCGGAGACGCGCGCGATGCCCTCCGGCTCGAGCGTGGCGAACCTGCGCATCGCCACCAGCGAGAGCTGGCGCGACAAGCAGACCGGCGAGCAGCAGGAGCGGACTGAGTGGCACCGGGTGGCACTGTTCGGCCGCCTCGCGGAGATCGCCGCGGAGTACCTGAAGAAGGGCTCGCAGGTGTACATCGAGGGCAGCCTGCGCACACGCAAGTGGCAGGACAAGCAGGGCCAGGAGCGCTACTCGACGGAGATCATCGGTGACGAGCTGCAGATGCTCGGCGGCCGCGGGGGCGGCGCGGCCGGAGCGGGTGCCGGCGGTGGAGCCGCGGCGGTGGCCGGTGCCCCATCCGCTCGTGGAGCGCAGCCCTCCTATGCCGAGGAAGCCGGCGGCGGTAGCGCCCCGCGTGGCGAGGACTTCGACGACGATATCCCGTTCTGAGGCGCCCGCGGCGCGGCGCTCAGTAGTAGTTGTCCCCGGCCAGTGGATACTGGCCCACGCGTCCAACGCGATTGACGGCTTCCTTCACGTCAGCGCGAGCCAGTAGTTCCTGCCACCGGCGCAGGTTTTCAGTCCGCACGGGCGTCAGCGAGCCTGCCGAGTATTCCTGGACCGCCAGCAGCGCGGCGCTGCGTGCGTGCGCGCGGCCGAGGCGCTGGATCAGGAGCTTCGCACCCGCGTCCTGCCTGTCGGCCAGCAGCAGCGCTTCCTGGTAGGCGTCCAGCGCGTCCTCGCGATGCGCTTCCAAGAACCGCAGCGCAAGCTCCGCCTCCCGCGCGTCCCCAAGCGCCAGCGCCGCGCGCAGATTCTCCTTGTGGTATTGCATCACGCCGACCGCGCTGGCGTTGTCGGGGTTGAGCTTGCGCAGCGTCGTGCGCGCCTCCGCCGCGCGCCCGAGGTCGTTGTAGAGCGCGGCGAGATCGATGAGCTGGCTCACGTTGCCGGCGCCATTCTCAGGCAGCAGGCTGGCCGCCTGTAGCTGGATCACCGCCGCATCCCAGCGGCCTGACGCCGCGAGAGCCTGCGCGCGCTCATCGAGCAACTGGCTGTACTCCGGGTCGTAGTCGCTGTAGGCGACCTCACCCCACTTGCTCACCTGCTCGATCGCCGTGTCCGTCACCTGCAGGACCTGCGGCAACTGCAGCGACTCGCCCAGCAGTTCAGCCAGTTCGTTCAGTGGCTGCAGCTTGTCGGGATTGTTCTGCGCGCGCTTGGCGGCCGCGTCCACCGCGCGCTGCGCGATCTTCCCGACGTCCAGGCGCGTGGACAGCTCGCGCCGGACCGGGTCAAAGCGCCGATCCGCTTCGATGCTGACCACGATGTAGGCATTGGCGACGCGGGCGGCGGTCGACACGGAGGCGGCGCGCTCGCCCCGCTCTAGCTGCAGCAGCGCGAGGTCGCGCCACCAGGCGCTGGCGCCTGCGGGCTCGTGCGGCATGCTGAAGTTGAACAAGCCGGTGAGGACCTGGTAACGCAGCGCCTCGGGCGCGCTTTCCAGGCCGTGCAGAGACTGCGGCAGAAGTTGCGGCCAGCGCTCGGCGACGACTTTCGCCGCGAGCCCCGTGTCCTGGGCGTCGGCCGCGGCGACGCCGGCTTCCACTCGCAGCAGCCAGTCGTACGACTGCGCCTCGTGCATTTCGCAGGCGCGCGTGGCGAGGGCCTGCGCGCGCTTCGGGTCATGCGCCTGCAGCGCGAGCATCGCCCCCAGCGACAGCGTCTGGTGGCGCTCCGGGGCGCCCAGCGAGTCGAAGTTCTCCGAGCCCAGAAGCGCGGTCCCCGCGACATCGGCCCTGTCGAAGGAGTGATCTCGCGCGAGCTGCAGGACCTGCTCGAGCTTCGCGCGTGCGAGGGTCCGTGAGCTCGGGGCGTCGGTGGCGCCGGCTGGGGCGGGTGATGCGCCGGTGGGGGCGGCGGGCGCCGCAGGCGCTGCGGGCGCGGCGGCGCGCGGGCTGGCGCATGCGCTCAGGATGAGCAGGGTCAGGAGGTGAAGGTGAGATCTCATGCGGCGCGCTTCGTCGTGGGCTCAGGTGCGCAAACACCCGAAAAGGGGGTCGGGAGGTGGGATTGGCGCATGGGCGGCGCGCATTGTGTGAGTTTATCGCAGGGTCGCGCGCGCAAGCTTATGAACCAGATCGATATTTTCTTATTCCGCCTGTGGCCGTGCGGCACCCCTGCCGACCCCGTAAAATTCGCGGTCCGCCATGCCCCGCCATTACTTCATCAAAACCTTCGGCTGCCAGATGAACGAGTACGACTCCGCGCGCATGGCGGACGTACTCCGCGCGGATGCCGGTCTTACCGCCACGGATGATCCCTCACAGGCTGACGTGCTCCTCATGAATACCTGTTCAGTGCGCGAGAAGGCGCAGGAGAAGGTGTTCTCGCTGCTTGGCGAGTGGCGTCTTCTCAAGGCGCGTCGTCCCGGGGTGATCATTGGCGTCGGGGGCTGCGTGGCAAGCCAGGAAGGCGAGGCGATCACCCGGCGCGCGCCGTTCGTCGACTTGGTGTTCGGCCCGCAGACGCTGCACCGCCTGCCCGCCCTGATCGGGGAGCTGCGCCGCACCGGTCGCTCGGTGGTGGACGTGAGCTTCCCCGAGATCGAGAAATTCGACCACCTGCCCGCGCCGCGCGCGGAAGGGCCGTGCGCCTTCATTTCCATCATGGAAGGCTGCAGCAAATACTGCAGCTTCTGCATCGTGCCCTACACGCGCGGTGAGGAAGTCAGCCGCGGCTTTGATTCGGTGCTCGAGGAGACGCGACAACTGGCCGCCCAGGGCGTCGTCGAGGTGACCCTGCTGGGCCAGAACGTCAACGCCTATCGCGGGCCGATGGCGGATGGGGCACTCGCCGACCTCGCGACCCTGATCCACCACGTCGGGCGCGTGCCGGGTATCCAGCGTATCCGCTTCACGACTTCGCACCCGCTGGAGTTCGACGACAGCCTGATCGAGGCGTACGCGAACGTCGAGGCCCTCGCCAACCACCTGCACCTGCCGGTGCAGTCAGGCTCCGACCGGGTGCTCGCGCTCATGAAGCGCGGCTACACGAGCCTGGAGTTCAAGGATAAGTTGCGGCGCCTGCGCGCGGTGCGTCCGGACATCTCGGTCTCAACGGACTTCATCGTCGGCTTTCCCGGTGAGACCGAACGCGACTTCGAAGCCACGCTCGCGCTGGCGCGCGACGCGGGCATCGACCAATCCTTCAGCTTCCTCTACAGCCGCCGCCCCGGAACTCCGGCCGCGTCGCTCCCGGATGACGTGGAACCGCGGGTGAAGCAGGAGCGCCTCGCGCGCCTGCAGGCGCAGCTGGAGGATCAGGCGCGCGCGATCAGCGCGCGCATGGTCGGCGGCATTCAGCGCGTGCTCATCGAGGGGCCGGCCAAGCGCGACGCGCGCGAGCTCGCCGCGCGCACCGCCAACAACCGCGTGGTCAACCTCGCCGGCCCCGCGCACCTTATCGGCCATTTCGCGGACGTGATCATCACCGAGGCGCGCGCGCACAGTCTGCGCGGCCGGCTCGCCGCGGCGCCCTACGAGCGCGCGCCGGGCGGTGTCGCGCTCGCGGGGGCGAACGGCTGATGCCAGTGTCCGCCGCCCCTGGCGAACCGCAGCGCGAGTTCGAGCTCCTGCCCTCCGATAACGCGCGGCTGGCGAACCTGTGCGGGCCACTTGATGAGAACCTGCGGCTGCTGGAATCCCGGCTCGACGTGCGTATCAACCGGCGCGGCGACACGTTCCGCGTCAATGGGTCGCGCGCCGAGAGCGCCGAGGCGCTGGTGCGCGAACTCTTCGAGCTCGCCCGGACGGAGGAACTCACGCCCGACCGTGTCCATCTGAGCTTGCGCGAGCGTGAGTCCGGGGCGGCTCCGCCCGGGGCTGAAGAGCAGGCCCTGCGCCTGCCCCGGCTTGGGCTGCGCGCCCGCGGCGACCACCAGCGCGAATACCTGCGGCAGATTCACACGCGTGACCTCACCTTCGGCATCGGTCCGGCGGGCACGGGCAAGACCTACCTCGCCGTGGCCTGCGCGGTGGAGGCGCTGCAGGCCGAACGCGTGCAGCGCCTGATCCTCGTGCGCCCGGCCGTGGAGGCCGGCGAGCGCCTGGGCTTCCTGCCGGGGGATCTCACGCAGAAGGTCGACCCGTACCTGCGGCCGATGTACGACGCGCTTTACGAGATGATGGGGTTTGAGCGCGTCGCGCGCTTCATGGAACGCAACGTGATCGAGGTCGCCCCGCTCGCCTTCATGCGTGGCCGCTCGCTCAACGACTCCTTCATCATTCTCGACGAGGCCCAGAACACCACCGTCGAACAGATGAAGATGTTTCTCACGCGCATCGGCTTTGGCTCCAAGGCGGTGGTGACCGGGGATATCACGCAAACCGACCTGCCGCCCGGGCGGCCCTCGGGGCTGAGCCAGGTGGTGAGCGTGTTGCGCGAGGTCGAGGGCGTCGCCTTCACCTTCTTTGACGCCAAGGATGTCGTGCGGCACCCGCTGGTGCAGCGCATCGTGCGGGCCTATGAGGCGAGTGAGGGTTCCGCGTGAGCCGGCATACGCCCGCGGCGCGGCGTGGCGTGACGCTCGAGCTGCGGCGGCGCGTGCGCGCCTGGGCTCCCTCGAATCGCGAGCTCGCGCGCTGGGCGAGCGCGGCTCTTGGCCGCCGCGGCAGCGGGCGTGAGCTCGGCGTGGCGGTCGTCGGCGCCCCCGAGAGCCGGCGCCTGAACGCGCGCTTCCGCGGGCGCGACCGTCCCACCAATGTCCTGTCGTTCCCCGCGGCGCGCCAGCCATCCGGCCCCGGGACCCGGCCGCTTGGCGACCTGATCATATGCGCGCGCGTGCTGCGCGCGGAGGCGATGGCGCAGTCCAAGCCGCTGCGCGCGCACTGGGCGCACCTCACCGTGCACGGCGCCTTGCATCTGCTCGGCTACGACCATGCGCGCGCGGCCGACGCGCGGCGCATGGAGCGGCGCGAGATCGCGGTCCTGCGCCGCCTCGGATTCGCCAACCCGTACCGGAGTCTCTAAGAGCGATGGCCAAGGATCTCAATACCACCGGACGCTGGCTGAAGCGCCTCACGCAGGGGCTCGCGACGGAGCCCCAGGACCGCGCCGAGCTCGTCGCGGTGCTGCGCGAGGCGAGCGAGCGCGGCCTGGTCGACGCCGACGCGCTCACCATGCTCGAGGGCGTGCTCGAGGTCGGGGATCTGAAGGTGCGTGACATCATGGTGCCGCGCGCGCAGATGGTGTTCGTCCGCCGCAGCGACCCGGCCGCGCGCATCCTCCCGGTCGTAGTGGAGTCCGGCCACTCGCGCGTGCCGGTGATGGACGAGGACCGCGACGACATCGTCGGAATACTCCTCGCCAAGGACCTGCTGCGCCTGTCCACGGCGTCCTCGCGCGAGCGCTTTGACATCCGCGAGTACATGCGGACGGCAGTGTTCGTGCCGGAGTCGAAGCCCCTGGATGTGCTCCTCAAGGAATTCCGGCGCAACCGCAACCACATGGCCATCGTCGTGGATGAGTACGGCGGGGTCGCCGGGCTGTGCACCATCGAGGACGTCATCGAGCAGATCGTCGGGGACATCGACGACGAGTTCGACGTCGAGGACGATGCGAACATCCGCCGCGAGGCGGAACGGCAGTTCACCGTCCGCGGCGTCACCCGCATCGATGAATTCAACGAGTACTTCGACGCGCGGCTGTCCGAGGAGGAGGGTGTCGACACCATCGCGGGCCTCGTGATGAAGCAGCTGGGCCGGATGCCGCGCCGCGGCGAGAGCGTGACCATCGACGGTTTTGAGTTCCGCGTGTTGCGCGCCGACCGGCGACGCGTCGATGCGCTGCGCGTGGCGTCCCCGCGCGACGTGCTGCCACCGGAGGAGGGGGCGCCCGCCGGCGCCAGCTGAGGCCCATGGAACCGATACCCGAAACCGTGCCCGACGCGCGCGTGGCGCCGCGACGCCTGCGGCGGCCCGCATCAGCGCGCGTGCGCGCGTTGCTCGCGCTCGGCGCCGGGCTCGGCGTCGCCGGTTCGTTCGCGCCGCTCAACCTGTGGCCCCTGGCGCTGCTCGCGCCCGCGGTGCTCATGTGGCTGTGGCAGGATGCGAGCCCTCGCGAGAGCGCGCGCCTGGGCTTCTGGTTCAGCTTCGCCACCTTCGCCGCCGGCACGTACTGGCTGTACTTCAGCGTGCACATCCTGGGTCAATCGCCGGTGTGGCTCGCCGTCATCCTCATGCTCAGCCTCGCCGCCATCATGGGTCTCTACCATGCCGCCCTGGGGTACGGCGTGGCGCGCTGGCTGCCGCGCGCGGGCCTGGTCTGCTGGCTGGTGGTGACGCCCGCGGCATGGCTCTTCATGGAGTGGTGGCGTGGCTGGTTCCTCTCGGGCTTCCCGTGGCTGTCGCTGGGGTATTCGCAGACCGACACCTGGTTCGCAAGCTACGCGCCCATCCTGGGTGTCTACGGGATCAGCGCGCTGCTGCTGGTGTGCGCCGGCGCCCTCGTGACGATGGTGCTGGGCACGCGGCGCCAGGCGGGCGTCGCGCTTTCGACCTTCGTCATCCCCTGGGCAATCGGCGCGGCGCTGTACTGGCACGCGTGGACGTATGTCTCGGGTCCATCGACCACGGTCGCCGTGGTCCAGGGTGCGATCCCACAGGACGAGAAGTGGCTCGCGAGCAATCGCGAAGCCACGCTGGGCCTTTACGAATCCCTGACGCGCAAGGTGCTGGGGACTCAGCTGATCCTCTGGCCCGAGTCGGCGCCCGCGGACCTGGCCAACAATCTCGTTCCCTTCATCAACAAGATCTACCGCGAGACGCACGATCACGGCTCGGCGCTGGTGTTGGGCGTGCTGCGCGCGGATGGCGCGGAGCCCAACACCCGTTACTACAACGCGGTCATGGCCCTCGCGGACGAGGTCAACTGGTACGACAAACACCACCTGGTGCCCTTCGCCGAGTTCTTCCCGGTGCCGCCGTTCGTGCGCACTTGGCTGCGCCTGATGAGCCTGCCGTACTCCGACTTCACCCGGGGCGCTGAGTACCAGCCGCCGCTGCCGGCCGCGCACCTGCAGCTGGGCACGACCATCTGCTACGAGGACGCCTACGGCAGCACGATGCTGCAGGTGCTGCCCATCGCGGACGCGCTCGTCAATGTCACCAACGACGCCTGGTTCGGCCATTCCACGGCGCGGTACCAGCACTTCCAGATCTTGCGCATGCGCGCCATGGAGGCTGGCCGCTACCTGGTGCGCGCGGCCAATGACGGCATCTCGGGCGTGGTGGGCCCGCACGGCCAGGTCATCGCCCGCGCTCCGGAATTCGTCCCGGCCGTGCTGGTTTCAAGGATAGTGCCCATGAAGGGGCTTACCCCCTATGCGCGCGTGGGCAACTGGCTGGTGATGAGCCTGGCCGCCCTGGCGCTGGCGTATGGCCGATGGGTGCGGAATGATAGGGACCGGCGTGCCCGCGCGCGCGCCGGTGGTTAGTTTCCGAAGCGGAAAGAGTGCCATGGATCGCAAGTTTGACTTCACATTCCCCCCCTCCCTGCAGCGCGTCCTCGTGGTGCTGGCGGTGGCTGTCGCCCTGGCTGCCTGCTCGCGCGACCTGTCGGCCCAGGCCCCGGCTGGCGCCGCGGCGTCCGCCGCCGCGCCGCACGCCGCGCCCCACTCCGCGGATCCCGCCAGCTCCCCGGCCGCCGCGGAGTCGGTTGCGCACGCGCTGCCTGACTTCACCGAGCTGGTGGAGCGCTATGGGCCGGCGGTGGTCAACGTCGAGGTCGTGGAAAAGGCGCGGCCGACCGCCGGTGGCCCGCAGGGACTTTCCCCCGATGACCCGTTCTATGACTTCTTCCGCCGCTTCGGCTTGCCGGCGCCCGGGCAGTCCCCGCATGGCAACCAGCCGGCCATGCGCGGCGCAGGATCCGGGTTCGTCGTCAGCTCCGACGGCTACATCCTGACCAACACGCACGTGGTCGCGAATGCCGATGAGGTCACCGTGCGCCTGACCGACCGGCGGGAGTATCCGGCCAAAGTCATTGGCGCCGACGAGCGCACTGACGTCGCCGTGATCAAGATCAACGCCACGAACCTGCCCACCGTGAGGCTCGGTGATCCGTCGAAGATCAAGCCGGGACAATGGGTGGTGGCCATCGGCTCGCCGTTTGGCTTCGAGAACACGGTGACCTCCGGGATCATCAGCGCCATCTCGCGCACCGTGCCGGGCGAGAACTACGTGCCGTTCATCCAGACCGATGTCGCCGTGAACCCGGGCAACTCCGGTGGTCCGCTGTTCAACATGGCCGGCGAAGTGATCGGCATCAACTCGCAGATATTCAGCCGCACCGGCGGCTTCATGGGCGTCTCTTTCGCGATCCCGATCGACGTGGCCCGCAACGTTGAGGAGCAGCTGGTGAAGACCGGGCGCGTCGTGCGCGGCCGCATCGGCGTGACCATCCAGGACGTCAACGCGCAGCTGGCCGAGTCCTTCGGGCTCGACCGCCCACACGGGGCTCTGGTTTCCTCGGTCGACAAGGACGGGCCGGCCGCCCGCGCCGGGGTCGTCGCCGGCGATGTCATCCTCACCGTCGCTGGCCATCCGATCGAGCGCTACGGGGAGCTGTCCGGCGCGATCGCCACCATGAAGCCCGGGGATGACGCCGCGCTGCGGGTGTGGCGCAATGGCAAGCAGCAGACGATCAGCGTCAAGATCGAGGAGCTGAAGGAGAAGCGGACGCAGATCGCCGAGCACAGCGCGCCCAAGGAACATAACCCGACCGAGCAGGCCAGCGCGCTCGGTCTCACCGTGCGTCCGCTCGAGCCGGCCGAGAAGGCGCGCGTGGAGACGCAGGGGAGTCTGCTCGTCGAGGAAGTCACAGGTCCGGCGCAGGATGCGCAGGTTGAGCCGGGCGATATCATCCTCGGGGTCAACGGCAAGCGCGTGAACACGGTCCGGGAACTGCAGGACGCCGCCAAGAGCTCCGGCAAGAACGTCGCCCTGCTGATCCAACGGCAGGACGCGCAGATCTTCTTCCCGCTGCGCCTGCCGTAGGAACCATGCGCGAAAGCTACGATCCCGCGGCGGTCGAGCGCGCCGCGCAGCAGTATTGGGACGAGCGGCGCGTGTTCGCCGCGCGCGAGGACAGCGCGCGCCCGAAGTACTACTGCCTGTCCATGTTTCCGTACCCCTCGGGGCGGTTGCACATGGGCCACGTGCGCAACTACACCATCGGCGACGTGCTGGCGCGCTACATGCGCATGCAGGGCTACAACGTCCTGCAGCCCATGGGGTGGGATGCGTTCGGCCTGCCGGCCGAGAACGCCGCCATAGCCAACAGCATGCCGCCGGCGCAGTGGACGCGGCAGAACATCGCGTACATGCGCGGGCAGATGAAAGCGCTGGGACTGGCTATCGACTGGGAGCGCGAGTTCGCGACCTGCGACGCGGCCTACTACCACTGGAACCAATGGTTGTTCCTGCGCATGCTCGAGCGGGGGATCGCCTACCGCAAGACCGGCGTCGTGAACTGGGATCCCGTCGACCAGACCGTGCTCGCCAACGAACAGGTCATCGATGGGCGCGGCTGGCGCACCGGGGCTCCGGTCGAGAAGCGCGAGATCCCGATGTATTACCTGAACATCACGCGCTACGCGGACGAGTTGCTGCGCTCGCTGGATGAGCTGGGTGGCTGGCCGGAGCGCGTGCGGGTGATGCAGGCGAACTGGATCGGCCGCAGCGAGGGATGCGAGATCTCCTTCCCCTATGCGCCTGACACGCGCGCCGCGGTGGGCGTGGCGGGCGCGCTCAAGGTTTTCACCACGCGCGCCGACACGCTCTTCGGCGTCACCTTCATGGCGGTCGCGGCCGAGCACCCGATCGCGCTCGCCGCCGCGCGCGGTGACCCGCGGCTAGCGGCGTTCGTCGAGGAATGCCGCCGCGGCAGCGTCATGGAAGCCGACGTCGCGACCCAGGAAAAGAAGGGCATGCCCACGGGGTTCCACGTGCTTCACCCCTTCACGGGGGAGCCGCTGCCGGTGTGGGTGGCCAACTACGTCCTCATGGGCTATGGCGAGGGCGCCGTCATGGGCGTGCCGGCGCACGATGAGCGCGACTTCGAGTTCGCGCAGCGCAACGCGCTTCCGGTCGTCACCGTGGTGGGCTCCCCGCGCGGCGCTTATCAGGAGGCGCTGGCGCCGTGGATCGGCGCCTATGCCGAGCATGGGGAGCTGGTGAACTCGGGGCAGTTCTCCGGCCTCGGATTCCAGGCGGCCGTTGACGGCATCGCCGCGGCGCTCGAGGTCAAGGGACTCGGCCGCAAGCGCGTTCAGTACCGCCTGCGCGATTGGGGCATTTCGCGGCAGCGCTATTGGGGCTGCCCCATTCCCCTCATTCACTGCGCCGGGTGCGGGCAGGTGCCCGTTCCCGACAAGGACCTGCCAGTCGTGCTGCCGGAGGACCTGGTCCCCGATGGCAGCGGCAACCCGCTGGCCAAGACACCGTCCTTCTACGAGTGCGCGTGCCCGAAGTGCGGTGGCCCGGCGCGCCGTGAAACTGACACGATGGACACATTCGTCGACTCGTCGTGGTACTTCCTGCGCTTCGCCTGCCCGGACGACAAGACCCGCATGGTCGATGAGCGTGTGGACTATTGGCTGCCCGCGGACCAGTACATCGGAGGTATCGAGCACGCCATCCTGCACCTGCTGTATTCGCGTTTCTGGACCAAGGTGATGCGCGACTTCGGCTCGCTGAAGTTCGGCGAGCCCTTCACCAAGCTCCTGACCCAGGGGATGGTGCTGAACCACGTCTACTCCCACCAGCCGCCGGGTGGACGCAAGCGCTACTTCAACCCCGCGGATGTCTACACGCGCCGCGCGCAGGATGGCGCGCAGATAGCCGAGGTCGCAACCGCCGACGGACCGCTGCGGGTCGAGCACGAGGGCCTGGGCAAGATGTCCAAGTCCGAGGGGAACGGCGTGGATCCGGAAGGGCTGGTCGCGCGCTTTGGCGCTGACACCTCCCGGCTGTTCATGATGTTCGCCGCGCCGCCCGAGCAGACACTCGAATGGTCCGACGAGGGTGTGCAGGGGGCCTCGCGGTTTATCCGCCGCCTGTGGCACGCGGTCCACGGGCACGTCTCGGCGGGGGAGGCGTCGCGGCCCGTCGCGGGGACGCTCACGCGGGAGCAGCGCGACCTGCGGCGCGTGGCTCATCAGGCCCTCGCCAAGGCGACCGATGACATAGGCCGGCGCCACCACTTCAATACCGCGATAGCCGCGGTGATGGAACTGCTGAACGCGGTTGGCCAATTCGCCGATGCGAGCCCGCAGGGGCGCGCCGTGCGCCAGGAGGCGCTCGAGATCGCGGTGCTGGTGCTCGCGCCGATCACCCCACACGTATGCCACGCACTGTGGCAGGGGCTGGGCGGCCCGGGTCCGCTGATCGACGTGCCCTGGCCCAAGGTCGATTCCTCGGCCCTCGCGCAGGACTTCCACGAGATCGTGGTGCAGGTGAACGGCAAGCTGCGAGGCCACGTGAGTGTGCCGGCGAATTCGGATGAGGCCACGGTGCGCGAGGCGGCGCTGGCCGATGAGCGGGTGCGCAAGTTCATGGATGGCAAGCCACCGCGCCGCGTCATCGTGGTCCCCGGCAAACTCGTCAACGTGGTGGTCTGATGCGAGCCGCGCGCGCCCTCTATCTCTCGGCCCTCGGGGCGCTCAGCGCTTGTGGCTTTCACCTGGAGGGCTCGGCGCCGCTGCCGACCCAGGTCAAGCGGCCCTACGTGGAGGCGGCGGACCGGCAGTCGGATTTCGCGCAGAGCCTGCGACGCTCGCTCCTCTCAAACGGCGCGCGCCTGCAGCAGAACAAGTCCGATTCCTCCGCCGTCGTGAGCATCCTCAAGGACAGCTTCACGCGCCGCGTGCTGTCGGTTTCCGCCACCAACCAGCCCAACGAGTACGAGATCACCTACGCGGTGCGGGTCTCGGTCAGCGCCGGTGACAAGGAACTGCTGCCGCCCCAGGACGTGAGCGCCACGCGAACCTACAGCTTCACCGAACCGCTGCTGCTGGCCAAGGGCCACGAGGAAGACAGTTTGCGCGAGGACATGGCGAATGACCTCGCGGAGCGCGTGATGCGTCTGCTGTCGCGATTGTAGAGGAGTTGGCGTTGCCGGCTTTCCCCACGGCCACACCTGAGGAGTCCACGCGCGAGGTGCTGCGGCTCAGTGGCACTGACAGGCTGGCGCTGGCGCTGCTGCTGCGGCGTTTCGGCGTGGAACTCATGCTGGTCTCCCCGGGGGAGGCAATACCGGGCTCGTACTGGGGCGAAAGCGAGGCTGGCCTGCGGGGCGACCGCCTGTACGCGCGGCTGGACACGCCCGTCCACTCGGTGCTGCACGAGGCCAGCCACTTCATCTGCATGACTCCCGAGCGACGCGCGCGATTGGACCGTGACGCCGGCGGCGATGACGACGAGGAATCCGCGGTCTGCTACCTGCAGATATTGCTGGCCGATGAGCTAGCGGGTGTGGGGATCGAGCGACTCGCGCGGGACATGGATGAGTGGGGCTACAGCTTCCGCCTCGGCGGCACCCGCGCCTGGTTCGAGACGGATGCCGAGGATGCGCGGGAGTGGCTGCGGCGCAGGGGCCTCATCTCGCCCGCAGGGGCGAGTGACCCGCCTCGCTCGCCCCTGAGCTAACCGATCGACACGCGGCCGAATTAGTCAATAATGCGAGATATTGTGAAGGTCACCACCGATTCACTCGCGACCCACTTGACCGAGCGGCTGGCGCCGGCGTACCTCGTTTCCGGTGATGAGCCCCTGCTCACCGGTGAGGCCGCGGATGCCATTCGCGCCAGCGCGCGCGTCGCGGGCTTCACCGAGCGCGAGGTGCACTTCATCGAACGCCCCGCTGACTGGGACGACGTGCGCGCCTCGGGGGCAAACATGTCGTTGTTCGGTTCGCGCCGGGTGGTCGAGATCCGCATGCGCAGTGGCAAGGCCGGGGTCGCCGGCGGTGCCGCGCTTACCGCGCTCCTCAAGGCCAAGGATGCCGATACTTTGTATCTGATACTCACCCCTCGGCTTGACCGCGATGCCCAGGGTTCCGAGTGGGTGCGCGCGCTGGAGGCGAACGGCGCGTGGGTGCAGGCGTGGCCGGTCGACGCGCAACGTCTGGTCGGCTGGTTGAAGGGCCGCGCGCGCAAGCTCGGCATGGAGGCGAGTGAGGATGCCCTGCAACTACTGGCCTCGCGCACCGAAGGGAACCTGCTCGCGGCGCACCAGGAACTGGCCAAGCTCGTGCTGCTGGCGGATGGCAACCGCATCACCCTTGAGACCGTGCTCGCGAGTGTCGCTGACAGCGCGCGCTACGACGTCTTCCAGCTGGGCGACTCGGTGCTCGCGGGGGAGGCGCCGCGAGCGCTGCGCATGCTGGCGGGCCTGCGGGCCGAAGGCACTGAACCCACGCTCGTGTTGTGGGCGCTGACCAAGGCACTGCGGGACGTTTGGAATTCACAGTCCGGCGACACGAGTCGCCCGCCGGCATGGAAGCGACAGAGCGCGGCGCTCGCCCAGGCGCAGCGGCGCGCGCCGCGACTCGCGTTCGGGTCGCTCACACGCCGGGCCAGCCGCGCCGACCGCATGATCAAGGGCCGCCTCCCCGGCGATGCGTGGGACGAGCTCGCGCTGCTCGCGGGGGACCTCTGCGCGCAACCGGCCATGCCCCGGCTCAAGGTGGGGCGATAGGCGAATGCAACCCATCGGAATTTTTGGTGGCACGTTCGATCCGATTCACTGCGGTCACCTGCGTACGGCGTTCGAGCTGTGGCAGGAACTGCGGTTGGCCGAGGTGCGCCTTCTGCCAGCGGGCACGCCGCCGCACCGCGATCAGCTGTGTGCGAGCCCGGAGCTGCGGCTGCGGATGGTGCGCGCCGCCGTGGTGGACCAGCCGAATTTTGTCGTTGATGATCGCGAAGTGCGCCGCACGGGCCCGTCCTATTCGGTGGACACACTGACGCAGCTGCGCGCGGAATTCCCGGATCGCTCGCTGTGCCTGCTGCTCGGGATGGACGCTTTCCTGGGCTTGCCCCATTGGCATCGTTGGCGCGAGCTGCTCAACCTCGGTCATATCGTCGTGGCGCACCGTCCGGGCTGGCGTGCCCCGACAACGGGGCCGCTGGGCGAGGTCATGGTCGACCACGGCACCGGTGCCATCCGTGACCTGCACACCCGGCTCGCCGGCTGCATCTACGTGCACGCCGGCACGCAGCTGGAAATATCCTCGACCGACCTGCGCTCCTTGCTGGAGGCCGGCCGGGACCCGCGCTACCTCGTACCCGAGGAGGTGCGCGAGATCATCCTCCAGACGAGGTGCTATGCTTCGCCGCAGGATCCGAAACTCTTGTGATGACCGCCTTTCAGGAGAATTCACTTAAGCACATGACTACCCGCAAACGCCTGCGCCCCCCGGAAGAGCGCGCCTCGCCACTGCAGCGGATCGTATCGAGCGCGCTAGAGGACATGAAAGCCGTGAATGTCAGGGTGCTGGATGTGCGGGGCCTCACCGACATCGCCGACGCGATGTTCGTCGTGTCCGGCAACTCCGACCGTCACGTGCGCTCCATCGCCGACAATGTCTCGCAGAAGGCGAAGGCCGCGGGTTTCCGTCCGTTGGGCACCGAAGGTGCCCGTGACGGCGAGTGGGTCCTCGTCGACCTGGGAGATATCCTCGTGCACGTGATGCTGCCGCGGGTGCGCGAGTTCTATGGGCTCGAGAACCTGTGGGAAGGCGGCGCGCCGACGGCTCCCCCGGTCAAGACGGCCCGGCCGGCCAGGTCAGCCACGGCCAAGCCCGCGGCTTCCCGAGCCTCAGCGGCGCGACGGCGGCGCGTCTCCCGCTAACTCCGGCCCATGCGTGTGCGCGTGATCGCCGTGGGTACGCGCATGCCCGCTTGGGTACGCAGCGCCTGCGAGGACTACCTTCGCCGCCTCGACGCCCACCTGAACGTGAGCATCGTCGAGATCGAGCCGGGCGCGCGCCCGGCCGGTGGCATGGTGGACAAGGCCATCGCCACCGAGACAAAGCGGCTGCTGACCGTGCTGCGTCCTGGCGAGCATGTCGTGGCGCTCGACGAGCGCGGAACCCAGTTCTCGACCCGCGAGCTGGCCACCTGGCTGGGATCGCGCAAGCAGGCGGGAGCGGATCTCGCGCTGCTGATCGGCGGCCCGGACGGGTTCGCGCCCGAAGTCCTCGCCCGCAGCGACGCGCGCTGGTCGCTGTCGAAGCTGACCCTTCCGCACGCGCTGGCGCGCGTCGTTCTGGCCGAGCAGCTATATCGCGCGCAGAGCATCCTGGCCAATCACCCGTACCATCGCGACTGATGGAAGCCCAGCAGACCACGCCGCTCCTGTGCCTCGCGTCGGCGTCGCCGCGGCGCCGCGAACTTTTGGCGCAGATCGGCGTTGCGCACACGACGGCCGTTCCCAACATCGACGAGTCGGCGCTCCCCGGTGAAGCCGCCGCCGACTATGTGAAACGCATGGCGCGCGACAAGGCGCTGGCGGCTCGCGGCCGCGCCGGCTCGCTCCCGGTGCTGGCCGCCGATACCATCGTCGTGCTCGATGAGGTCATCTGCGGCAAGCCCGCCGGCGCCGCCGAGGGAATCGCGATGCTGGAACGGCTCTCCGGTCGCACGCACCGGGTACTGACCGCCGTCGCCCTCGCCCTGGATGGGGCGCTTCCAGCCTGCCGGCTCAGCGCGAGCGAAGTGACTTTCCGGGTCCTGAGCCATGCCGAGTGCGTGGCCTACTGGGAATCCGGTGAGCCACGCGACAAGGCGGGCGGTTACGCGGTCCAGGGCAGGGCCGCGCTCTTCATCGAACACCTCGCCGGCAGCTATTCTGGCGTCATGGGACTGCCACTTTTCGAGACCGGTGAGCTGTTGCGCGCGGCCGGGCTGCCAAGCCTCCTCGGGCCCCAGGGCGGGGGCCGCCCGTGAGCATCGAGATTCTGGTGAACGTGGCCCCGCGCGAGATGCGCGCCGCGATTCTCGAGAACGGCGTCGTTCAGGAGATCTACATCGAGCGCGCCAGCCGGCGCGGACTCGTCAGTAACCTTTACAAGGGCCGCGTATCTCGCGTGCTCCCGGGCATGCAGGCGGCATTCGTCGAGATCGGCCTGGAGCGGACCGCGTTTCTGCACGCCGCCGACATCGCCAGCAAGTCCGCGGCCGACACCCTCGTTGGCGCCACCAGCTCAGGCATGCCGGCGGTCGAGGACATACGCCGACTGGTCAACGCCGGCGACGACATCCTCGTGCAGGTCATCAAGGACCCGATGGGCACCAAGGGCGCGCGCCTGACCACCTTCGTCGCGCTGCCTTCGCGGTACCTCGTCTACATGCCGCGCGGCCACGCGATCGGCGTCTCCGCGCGCATTGACGACGAAGGCGAGCGCGCGCGACTGAAGTCGACGCTGACACAGTTGCTGGGCGCAGCCACCGATGGCGGCTACATCATCCGCACCGCGGCCCAGGGCGCCTCCCTGGAGAGCTTGCGCGAGGACATGCTCTATCTCGCCAAGCTGTGGGAGCACGTGCGCATAAGCGCGCAGCACGCCAGCCCCGGCAGCGTGGTGCACGAGGACCTGCCGCTTTCGCTGCGCGTGTTGCGTGACGAACTGGCGCGCGGCGTGAGCCGCGTCCTGGTGGACTCCCCGTCCGAGCACGCGCGCATGCGCGAGTTCGCCTCCGCTTTCATGCCCGAGGCGGCATCGGTGGTGGAGCTGTACGCCGGGCCCCGCCCCATCTTCGATCTCAACGGCGTCGAGGAGGAGATCGTCAAGGCGCTTGACCGCAAGGTGCCCCTGAAGTCAGGTGGCCACCTGGTGATCGACCAGACGGAGGCGATGACCACCATCGACGTGAACACCGGCGCCTACGTTGGTCACCGGACGCTCGAGGAGACGATTTTCCGCACGAACCTTGAGGCGACGGTGAGCATCGCGCGGCAGCTGCGGCTGCGTAACCTTGGCGGCATCATCATCATCGACTTCATTGACATGCGCGACGAGCCCCATCGGCGGGCCGTGCTCACGGCCTTGGAGCGCGCCCTCGCCGGGGATCGCGCGCAGACGCACATCGTGAGCCTTTCCCCGCTCGGCCTCGTGGAGATGACCCGCAAGCGCACGCGCGAGAGCCTGGAGCATCTGCTGTGCGAGGCGTGCGCAAGCTGCGAGGGCCGTGGATTCATCCGCACCGTGGAGACGGTGTGCAACGAGATCTTCCGCGAATTGGTGCGGCAGAGCCGCCAGTTCGCCAGTCGCGAGCTGCTGATACTCGCGCACCAGGATGTGGTGGACCGGCTCCTCGACGAGGAATCCGCGACGATGGGCGAGCTGGAAGCCCAAGTTGGACGCCCGATCCGCCTGCAGGTGGAGGCGCTCTACGGCGTCGACCAGTACGACGTCGTGCTGGTATAGGAGCCGGGCGCGCACCCGGCCGATCGACCGTGGCCGGCCTCTTGTATCCCCGGAAATCGGCCTCCATATGTAACGCGGGAGCCGCGCCCCGGATCAAGTCGCGTTTGCGGGGCGCGTGGGACCACCCCATAGTGGAGCCCGCGCACTGAACCCCTGAGGGCGATGTAGAACATGAAGCTCGCGGCCTTGCAGATGACCTCCGGACCGGACGTGACGGCGAACCTGGAGCAGGCGCGTGTTCTGCTCGAGGAGGCGGCCGCCCTCGGCGCGCGCTTGGCGGCGCTGCCGGAGAACTTCTCGTTCATGGGGCTGAAGGACGCCGACAAGCGCGCTGTCGTCGAGAGTGACGGCGTCGGCCCCGTCCAGGACTTCCTCGCGGCCAGCGCCCGGCGCCTGGGACTGTGGATCATCGGCGGGACAGTGCCGCTGCGCGCGGGCGCGGACGGACGCGTGGCCGCGGCATCGCTCGTGTATGACGCGGACGGCAACCGGGTCGCCCGCTACGACAAGATTCACCTGTTTGATGTCGACCTGCCCGAACGCGCGGAGAGCTATCGCGAGTCGGCGCATGTGGCCCCGGGAGCGCGGGCGGTGGTCCTCCACACCCCGATGGGCCGGCTTGGGCTATCCGTGTGCTACGACATCCGCTTTCCGGAGCTGTACCGGTACCTGAGCGCGCAGGGCGCGCAGATAATCGCGATCCCTTCGGCATTCACCAGCCCCACCGGACGGGCGCACTGGGAGACGCTGCTGCGGGCGCGGGCGATCGAGAATCTCTGCTATGTTATCGCGCCGGCGCAATCCGGATTCCATCCGAACGGGCGCGAAACCTACGGCGACAGCATGATCGTCGACTTCTGGGGCCGCATCCTCAAGCGCGTGCCGCGCGGGCGCGGTTGCGCCGTCGCGACGGCTGATCTGGCAAGCCAGGCCAGCGTGCGCAAGTCATTCCCGGCACTCGCACACCGGACTTTTTCCGAAGGAACCTCCGCTCATGAATGAAGTGGCCACGATCGACCCGCTCAAGCTCGCCCGCGATCTGATACTTAGCCCCAGCGGCCTGGACGATCGCCGACTCGATCAGATCTTTGGCGAGGTCCTCGCGCATTCGGTCGACTTCGCCGACTTGTACTTCCAGCTGTCCCACCAGGAGTCGTGGTCGCTCGAGGACGGAATCGTCAAGGACGGCAGTGCCAGCATCGAGCAGGGCGTCGGCGTGCGGGCGCTCGCCGGCGAGAAGACCGGCTTCGCCTATTCCGATGAGATCGTGCTGCCAGCGCTCGAGGAAGCGTCGCGCGCGGCGCGCGCGATCGCCGCGCAGGGCGTCGACCGGCAGGTCAGCGCCTGGCGCGCCAAGGCCGGGCATCGCCTTTACCTCCCCGCGGACCCCGCCACGACACTGGCGACCCAGGACAAGGTCGCCTGGCTTGAGCGCGTGGACCGCGAGGCGCGCAAGACCGATGCGCGCGTGGTGCATGTCACGGCGAGCCTGGTCGCGGTGCAGGAACTCGTGCTGATCGCCACCAGCGACGGGGAACTCGCCGCGGACGTGCGCCCCCTCGTGCGCTTCAATGTCTCGGTACTCGTCGAACAGGGCGGTCGGCGCGAGCAGGGCTACGCCGGCTGCGGTGGACGCTTCTCGCTGGCCGAGCTAGTGGCGGGTGAGCGCCCGCTGGAACTGGCGCGCGAGGCCGTGCGCCAGGGACTCGTGAACCTGGAGGCGCGGCCCGCACCGGCTGGAACGATGACGGTCGTGCTGGGCCCGGGCTGGCCTGGCATCCTGCTGCACGAGGCGATTGGCCACGGGTTGGAGGGAGACTTCAACCGCAAGGGAACTTCCGCCTTCGCCAACCGCGTCGGCGAGCGCGTAGCCGCCGCCGAGTGCACGGTCGTGGACGACGGGACTCTCTCGCGCCGGCGTGGCTCGCTTAACATCGACGACGAGGGCACGCAGACCCAGTGCACGACGTTGATCGAGAATGGAGTGCTGCGCGGCTACATGCAGGATCGCCTCAACGCGCGCCTCATGGGCGTGCAACCCACCGGCAACGGGCGGCGCGAATCCTTCGCGCACATGACGCTGCCGCGCATGACCAATACTTACATGCTCCCAGGCCCGCACGCTCCCGAGGATATCATCCGTTCGGTCGATCGTGGCATCTACGCGGTCAACTTCGGCGGCGGCCAGGTCGATATCACCTCCGGGAAGTTCGTCTTCTCCGCCAGCGAGGCGTACGAGATCGTCAATGGGCGCGTTGGCGCGCCGCTCAAGGGAGCGACTTTGATCGGCAACGGACCGGACGTGCTCACGCGCGTGTCTATGGTCGGCAACGACCTGAAGCTCGACGATGGCATCGGCACCTGTGGCACGGATGGACAGAGCGTGCCGGTGGGCGTCGGCCAGCCGACGCTGAAGATAGACGGCCTGACCGTCGGTGGCACGGCCTGAATTCGCGCCGCCGCGACATAATCCCGGTCGATCTCGAAGCTGTGATTCTCCACACGCAACGGCCGCGGCCGACTCCGTAACGTGCATCGGTCGAGAACGAATAACGCCGAGGGTTTCCGATGCAGTTCGAAGACACGATTGAGGCTCCCCAGCTCAGGTTGCCCGCGGACCTGGTGGCCGAAGTCAGAAGCCGCTACAAGGGGGGCGCCACGGACTTCCGCGTGGAGGGCTGGAAGCCTTCCCTGATGGAGCGGGTCCTGAAGGTATTCGGCCTCAGCTGAGGCGTCCTGGGCGAACCTCAGCCCAGTCGTATCCAACACCCGGTGGTCGCGCTAGGATGCGGCAAATGCCGCAGTTCTCGCGTCCCGTCTATGCAGGCCTGCCCTGGTTATACATAACCGGGGGGCTGGCTATTCTGGTCGGAAGCTACCTCGTGGCCGCCCACGGGGTGATCAGCCTGCTCGCGGGGATTCTCGGGCTGCTCTGCCTGCTGGGCGGAGTGGTGGTGCTGCTGCGGCGCCGCGACTACCGGGAACTGCGCTCGCAGTATCCGGAGAACCTGAAGACCCGCAACGACGAGCCCTGAAGGGCTACGTGGACCCGGCGGCCTCGGCGTCGTCGTCCTCATCCCCGTCTGGTTCATGTCCTGGAATGTCCGCCTCACGCAGCGCCTGCAGGCCGGGCATCGTGTCGGCGAGCGTATTGCGCGCGCGCGCGGCTCGCTCGTCGACATAGATCAGCTCGTGCTTGCCGATCAGCACGACGTCGCCGTCGTTCAGAAGGTGGCGGCGTACGCGGTTGGACTTGACGAATATGCCGTTGGTGCTGTTGAGGTCCTCGACCACGCACGAGTGGGTCGTGGTTATGACCTGGCAGTGATGACGGCTGATAAAGCGGCTGTCGATGTGCACGTCGTTGTCCGGTGTGCGCCCGACGATCACTCGTCCGGTGCGCAACGGGATCTCCTGCACGGTGCGACCGTCGGTCGCCACGAGGAGTCGCGCCAGCGCCGGGCGGCCATCGGCGCTGTTGACCGGTGGCGGCGGCGCGCGCCGGTCCGCTTCAGCCGCGTGGTGACGCGGGCGATGCGCGAAGTCGACCCACTGTAATTCCTGCACCGCGCTGTCGATGTCCGCGCGCGTGACTGTATCGCGATCCGCCGTGAAGGCGGCCATCATCGCCGTGTCACACAGCGTGTTGATCAGCCGTGGCACCCCGCCGCAATAGCGGTAGATCTGGGGGAAGGTATCCGGCGTGAACAGCGCGCGGTCACCGGCGCCGGCGACTTCCAGGCGGTGCTGGATGTAGGCGCTGGATTCGGCCTCGGTGAGCGTCTGCAGGTGGAAGCGCAGGCGCACGCGCTGCGTGAGCTGCTCAAGCTGCGGGTTGTCGAGCTTGTCACTGAGTTCCGGCTGCCCGGCGAGAATTATCCGCAGCACCTTCTCCTTGGTCGTCTCGACCCCGGAGAGCATGCGAATCTCCTCCAGCACGCGCATGGTGAGGTTCTGCGCCTCGTCCACGATGAGCAGCACGCGCCGGCCCGCGGCGTACTGCTCGATGAGGAAGTTGTTGAGGGTGCTGATGAGCTCGGCCTTGCGCATCTTGAAAGGCGAGAACCCGAATTGCACCAGGACCGCCTGCAGGAAGTCGATCGCCGAGACCTGCGTCTGGTTGATTTGCGCCACCACCACGTCGGTGGGAACCTCCTTGAGGAAGGATTCGATCAGCGTGGTCTTGCCCGAGCCGATCTCACCGGTGATCACCACGAAACCGTCGGTGAACCAGATCGTCGACTCCATGTACGCCTTGGCGCGCGCATGCTGCTTGGACAGGTACAGGAATTGCGGGTCCGGGCTGAGCCGGAAAGGCAGTTCCTTGAGTTTGAAGGGTTCCAGGTACATGGCGGCTCGCGACCGATGTTACGGGAAGCGAACGCCGCCGGCCAAATCCTTCAATACGCGCAGCGTTCGGGCGTCGCGGCGGGCCGCGGAGGCCTCTACGAGCGTGCAGTGACCCACTTTCCGGCCCGGCCGGGGCTTCTTGCCGTAGTCATGAAGGTGCAGGCCCGGCTGCTTAAGTAACTCCGCCCGCCGCGGGATGGCGCCAATGAGGTTCACCATGCCGCTGTGACCCAATGCCTTGGTGCTACCCAGCGGCAGGTCAAGTATGGCCCGCAGATGATTTTCGAACTGACTGGTGGCGGCGCCCTCGATGGTCCAGTGACCGGAGTTGTGCACGCGGGGCGCCATCTCGTTGGCGATCAGGCGGCCGCGGCGCACAAAGAACTCGATCGTCAAGATGCCGGTGTAACGGAAGTGTCGCAGGACGCGGCGCAGGTAACCGGCCGCGAGGCGCTGCCACGGGGCCGGCCCGTACGGGGCGCGCGTGACGCGCAGAATTCCCTGCGCGTGCACGTTGCCACACAACGGATAGACGGCGATCTGCCCGCTGACGCTGCGTGCGCCGATGATCGACACTTCGCAATCAAACGGCACCAATTCCTCGTAGATCAGCGGCGCGTCGCCCAGTCGCTCCCACCCACGGGCGGCATCGGCGACCGTGCGCACCACGGCCTGGCCCTTGCCGTCGTAGCCGAGCCTGCGGGTCTTGAGCACACCGGGCAGGCCGATGGCGGTGATCGCGCGCCCCAGCTGGGCGCGCGAGCTGACAGCGGCCCAGCGCGTGGTCGGGATTCCCAATCGCTCGAAGAGGCGCTTCTCAGCGACCCGATCCTGCGCGGCCGCGAGGGCGGCGGCCGGGGGACAGATGCGCGCTCCGTGCGCGCGCGTGATGGAGCGCAGGCTCTCGCCCGGGACATTCTCCCAGTCGAAGGTAACGACCTCGCAGCGCCGCGCCAGGCGCACGAGCAGCGTGCGATCGGTGAACTCGCCGTTGAGCAGTGGGGCGACCTGCCCGGCCGGCGCGTCGGGCGCGGGGTCCAGGCACAGGAAATCAAGTCCGAGGGGATAACCCGCCAACGCGAGCATGCGGCCGAGCTGGCCAGCGCCCACGATGCCGACGGTCATGTGCGCGAGATGGCGCGCGGATCGGGATGGCCGAGCACGCCCGCGGTCTGGCGTTCACGGAATGCCTCGACCGCGGCGGCGATCGCGGGGTACTTGTTCGCGAGGATGGCGGCCGCGCAGAGCGCCGCGTTGGTGGCGCCCGCGGCGCCGATGGCGAACGTCGCCACGGGCACGCCCGCGGGCATCTGCACGATGGAAAGCAGCGAGTCGAGGCCGCCCAGAGTCTTCGACTGCACGGGCACGCCGAGCACTGGCAGAGGTGTCTTGGCCGCGGCCATGCCCGGCAGGTGCGCCGCGCCCCCGGCGCCGGCGATCAGCACTTCCAACCCGCGCGCCCGCGCGCCCGCGGCGTACTCGAACAACAGATCAGGGGTGCGGTGCGCCGACACAATCCGCACCTCGTAGGGCACGGCGAGCTGGTCCAGAATCTCCGCGGCGGACTGCATCGTCTCCCAGTCGGAGCCTGAGCCCATGATGATGCCAACAAGCGCTTTCATCACGACATTGTAGCGAACAATGCCCGCAAAGCGCGAAACAGCTCCCGGGACGCCGGCCCCGCTGCCTGGATCCGCGCGCGTTCGGTCTGCGCCGAACTGACACGCAGCGTCCACTCGCGCGCGTCGATCTCCGGGCGCCAGCGCTTAAGGTCCTCCAGGGCGGGGGCGCCCTCGGAAACCAGCCGATCGCGCCATGATTCGACGCGCTTGAAGCGCTCGGTCGCCTGCGCATCCAGCTGGCTGCGCGCGCCGAGCAGGGCGCGGATGGGTTCCGGGTCCACATCGCGCATGAGCTTGCCGATGTACTGGCGCTGCCGGGCTCCGGCGGCACGGCTGTTGATCGTGCGGGCGGCACGGATCGCATCCTTGAGCTTCTCGGGCAGGTCAAGCTCCTGAAGCTGGGCCTCGCGCAGCTGCACCAGTTCCACCCCCAGGTCCTGCGCGGCCTGCGCGGCGCGCTTACGCGCGCTCTTGCTCGGACGTTCCGGCGCCTCGTCCTCAACCTCGTCCTCGGGTTCGTGGCTCACTTAAGTCTCTCTCGCGGCCGATCGCGGCCGTTGAAATCCGTCTGGCTGGTACAATTTAAGCCTAACCCAGCTCGCTAATCACGCACGATGCAACAACCGCACACCGACCAGGCCTCCGGACCGCTCCAGGACGTCGCCAGCCTCGCGCTGGAGGAGGCGCGACGCCAGGGCGCCTCCCAAAGCGAGGCGGACGTCTCGACGAGCCAGGGCCTCTCGGTCAGCGTGCGCCTGGGAGAGGTCGACACGATCGAGTACCAGCGCGACCGCGGGCTCGCGGTGACCGTTTATTTCGGCAAGCGCAAGGGCTCCGCGAGCACCGCCGACCTGGCCGCCGCGGCGGTGCGCGAGACGGTAGAGAAGGCCTGCGCCATCGCCCGCTATACGGCCGAGGATCCCTATGCGGGACTGGCCGAGCCTGAAACCCTGGCGCGGCGGATACCCGACCTCGACCTGGACCACGCGTGGGATCTCTCGCCGGAACGCGCCATCGAGCTGGCGCGCGAGTGCGAGGCGGGGGGACTTGCCGTGGATGCGCGTGTCAGCAATTCGGAAGGCGGCTCGGTCAACACACAGCGCAGCACCGGCGTGTACGGGAATTCGCTGGGTTTCCTGGGTGGCTACTCGGCCACGAGCCATTCCGTCAGCTGCTCGCTCATAGCCCAGCAGGGCGATGACATGCAGCGCGACCACTGGTACACCGTGGCGCGTGACCCCGCCGAGCTCGAAGGCGCCACGAGCATTGGCCGCATCGCCGGTGAGCGCGCGCTGGCGCGTCTTGGCGCGCAGCGCCTCACCACGCGCAAGGCGCCGGTCGCCTTCGCCCCAGACGTGGCGCGGGGCCTGTTCCGCCACTTCGTGGGCGCGATCAGCGGT
>JANYBG010000228.1 GCA_025360865.1 Pseudomonadota bacterium
CGCGCGATGGCAATGCCGTGTTCCTTGCAGTTGTTGCCTTCAATGACGCCGCTGTCACCGCGCTCCTGGCGCTTCAGGAGGGCGACAGCGCGGCCCTCACGGGCGAACTCACCGCGACTGCCTACCTCGACAAGGGTTTGCGGTTCAGGAAGTCCCTTTCGCTGCGTCTCCCCGGGACCGCCGGTTTGCGAACAAGCGCGCCGAGATGTTCTGGGACATGTCCGAGTGGATTCGCAACAACGGTTCACTGCCAAAATCGGCAGACCTCCTCGAGGAACTCGCCGCGTTCTCGTACACCTACAAGCGCGACAAGATGCAGGTGATCGACAAGGAAGAGCTTCGCGCAACGCTTGGGCGGTCGCCGGACCAGGCGGACGCCTTGGCGCTCACATTTGCCTGGCCGGTCTCGGTTCGCCTCACCGCAATGCAGCTGTTGCGCGGCCAGAGCAACCACTACCACCGCAGCGGGCTTGCCTACGACCCGATTGAACGGCATGAGTGCGAGAAGCGAGGCGAGAGGTACGTCCCCAAATGACACCCAAAGAGATTGAACAGCATCGCGATGAGCTGATGGTTGAACTTCGTCAGCTCGAACGCATTTTCGGACTGGCGGGCAGTGCGGCGCAGCAGGAGCGTGATGCCCGCATCGTTGAGGTGCGCGCTGAGTTGTTGGGGCTGCCGCAGCCCGCAGCGATGTATGGCGAGGCCTTTGGGATTGTCCAGATTGGGGGATTCCTGGGTGACCCCTGGCGGCCGGGCCCAAAGGAACTGAGTCCCATGGATGAGGCCCACTTGGCCGATCCGTTTTACCGCTACGCGATCGAAAGTGGCCAGGCGCCCGAGTGAGGGAAAACATCATGCTGGTTTTGATCGCGTGCGCAATCGCATTTGCCGCATTTTCGCGGCGTTTTAGGCTTTAAACTCAAACTACTTGCTAGGAGAATTCAAGTGTTCATTGGTCCGACCTTCAATTTGAGCAACCTCGGTCCCTCCACCGGAGGCAGCGTACCGGCCACAATGGCACAGCTGAAAACCGGCACCAATGGTGCTGCCGAGATTTTGCGTGCTTCACTCACGCAGGGTTCCAACACGACCTCTACCCAGTGTTTGGCCATCATCAATCGCAAGACCACCGCTGCAACCGTCACCGCCGCGACGGCTGGCACCAATCTGTTCAAGCAGAACGGCGCGAATCCCACGACAGACGCGACGCTTGCGACCAGCGGGACCGGCATCAGCGGCACCGTTGAAGGTACGAATGGTGAGCAGCCCTGGATACGCGGGTTCAATTCCCTCAATGGCGTTGAGTACCTCTCGAGCCCCGAAGAGAGAATCATGGTCGCTCAGGTCTCGAATACTACATACAACATCGTGGGCCTCACGCTTGCGAATACCGCTCTCTCCGCCAACTGGGTCGCTGACCTCAAGTGGCGTGAACTGCGAGGTGCGTAAGTGAGCGGATATACAGGGACTGTGCAGGCCCGCGAAAACTGCACTTACGGCGGGTTCCGCTATTCAATCCGGGACGTGTTCGAGGTCCAGGACTTCTGCCTGTCGCCGCAAGACCCGTTCGTGCCCGTCCGCGTCATCAGACAGGAGCCGCACATAGGCGGTGAGCCGGCCTGGCAGCCCATTTGCGAAGTCATCACCGACCTCGCCTCACTCAACCGAGGGGATCAGTTATGAGCACGCATAACGAGAGAGCCGCCCGACTCTACGGGACGACGGCGAGCCCTCTCGCAAGGACCACTTCCACGCCCGCCACGTCACGGCAAGTTGCTGCGGAACGGCTCTACGGTGGCAGCGGCGACGGCTACGGACCAGCTATCAGTAGCTACTTCGACCGCAGGGAAGCTAGGCTGCGCGACGACGCAGAGGGTCTGGCCACTTCCCGCCTGGAGCGCACACAGGTTGAAGCCTTCGCAAAGAAGCGCGGCATCAAGCCAACCGACCTGCACGACGTGCTCGCCGTGGTTCACGAGCATGAGGTGTTTCCAAAATCCGCAGAGGCCATCGAGAAGCGCTGGATCCAGGCCTTTGAGGACTTGCGGATGACGACTGGCGGTCAGGACAACGCGCGAAAGCTGCTGACCGACTATTCCGCACTTGCATCTGACCTCGCCAAGGAAATCCCTAGCTTTGCCGACCGTGCGGGTCGATCAGGTGCCGGAAACGATGCGCGCCTTGTAAAAGCGCTCGCCCCCTACGGCGCCGCACTACCCACTTCGACTGAGGAGAAATGATCATGACTTATGGAATGAAAACTAAATCCACGCTGCCGCCTGGCCGGCGATCGTTCACTGACGGGGTTTCCCCCCCGCAGATCGTGCGTCCTGCCACAAGCACGGCTGCGGCATCGTCCTCCTACACCAGCGCGGCCTCCAAGGCTTATCGCTCCGGCCTGAGGGGCGACAGCGACGTTGGGCTAGCCGGTGGCCGGAGAGAATCCGTTGGCCCAGATCCGAAAGTGTCTAGCAAGGCAGTCGGCCGGTACGGGATTTTTGGATC
>JANYBG010000243.1 GCA_025360865.1 Pseudomonadota bacterium
TGTATAAGCACCATTTTCATCTCCTTTACGTCCGTAGGCAAATACAGTGATTTCATCGACTGTCGGTTCCTTCTGTTCTTCATCTTTGACAGCATTCTCTAAAGTCGCAAGGAGGTCGTCGCGTGAAATCGTGGGCGACACTATTACCGAGAGTGAACGGCGCCTCACCCGCGGCGGGTTTGCGTTTCTTGGATCAGAAATTGAGCCCACAATTGCCGCGATATCGTACTGTTTTTGGTTCACGATTTCATACGGCTGCGCCTTTCCTAGGCTAGCGGGCAACGTCTGTGGAGGATTGGCGGGTTGACTTTCCTCACCGGGTCGGTTCTTAAGTGAAGCGTCAGCCGCCTTGTCGTCGCATCCAGCGCAACCTAAGATCAGCGACAAAGAAAATCCAATCCAAGCGGGTTGTCGAATACGCATTTTAATTACTCCACCACTCCCCAAATGCAGCATCCTGAATGTCAACAAATAGTCTCCAGCGAAGTCGCAGCCATTCACATTTCGCTGGATTATACTTAATCGGAGGTCCACCCTCGGCGCGACCGCGGAGAAACTGCCGGGATCCCAATTAATTCATGAATTGGGCAGGTTAGAGTCGTTCTACCAGGACAGTGACCAAGATCTCAGTTCCGCGGCCCGCCGCCGGGTCCTGCGAGCTTCATCACATCGCGAGCCAAGGTCGGGCTGCTATATACCCTGCGACAGTCTGTCAGTCTGGGAGACCCGCATGCGATTCACTGCTCTGTGGCTGCTAGTGATCACCAGCGCCCTCGCCGCATGTAGTGGGGGCGGTGGCGGAGGTTCACCCCCGACTAGCCCGCCCCCGCCTCCAGCTACATTCACCGCTACCAGTGGCGTCGCGCAGAAGGGACCGCTGATCCTGGGGTCCACAGTCACTGCGCAGGAGTTGGATGCTTCTCTATCACCCACTGGCAAGCAGTACTCGTACCAAATCACCTCCGACCTAGGCGACTTCTCGCCCACCTCACAATTTGGGAGTCAGTACATCGGCGTGAACGCAACCGGATACTACTTCGACGAGATCGCAAACGCTGTTTCGTCTGGGCCGATCACGCTCAACGGTTACAGCGATCTGAGCGCCGCACCGGTTCTTAACGTCAACCTTCTGACGACGCTCGCCTATCAGCGAATCCAACACCTCGTGACGATGTCGAACATGACGTTCGCTGCCGCCCAAACGCAGGCGGAGAACGAAGTTCTTGCGGCACTGAACATTCCCAAGGGCAGCCAATATGGGCCGTTCGGGGCGCTTGACATCAGCCAATCGGGCAATGGGAATAGCATCCTGGCTGCGGTGTCGAGCCTCTTCGTCTACGGTAACTCCGCTGGGTCGGTAGCCGCCCTCATCGCGAGCTTTCAGAACGATATTGCGGCAAACGGCCAGATCACTTCTACCACGACAAAGGACGCACTCGCCGCCGCCGCAGCGAACGTGAACGTTGGCGTGGTCGCCGCAAATCTCACTCAGAAGTACGCCTCGATGGGCGTTTCATTCAAGGCGTCTGATCTCGCGCCGTGGATCGATCAAGACGGAGCGGGTGTAGTCGGGGAGTTCCAGTTCCAAGTCACGGGTGCGACGCCGACCTCAACATTCACCGTACCGTCATCGATTATGGCCGCGGCTGCAGGTCAGACTATTTCCGTATCCGCAGGGCAGCTTTCAGTCAACGGGTCGCCAGCTTCCGCGCCGGTGATGATATCCACCGGTGACTCGTTGACGATTTCATCAGGGGCCACCGCGTTCGGCACAAACGGGGTCCTGACTATATTCTTGATGAGCGGCACCAACAAGCTTGCCCGGGTGTTGTTGATTGCGCCCGGTGCTGATGTATGGTTGCCGGCCATGCAGACGATCGTACCGAGGACCTATCACTCGGCAGTGACGCTTGTGAGCGGCAGCGTGCTCGTTTGTGGTGGCGTTGGGCCCAACAATGCGGTCTACGCCACCGCAGAGCTTTATGATCCGACAACCAACTCCTGGTCATACTCCGGTCGTCTCACAGCGGCACGCTATCTTCACACGAGCACTCTGCTCGCGAACGGCAAGGTGCTTGTTGCAGCCGGGTATGGATCGAGTGCCGCCCCACCGCCGCTTGCAAGTGCCGAACTGTACGATCCGGTTGCGACGAGCTGGTCATCGGCTGGCAATCTCACGACCGCAAGAATTGAGCACACCGCTACGCTGCTGCCAAACGGACAGGTGCTTGTAGCGGGCGGCCAGGATGGAAACAACAATTCGTTCGCGAGCGCCGAGCTGTACGACCCCTCGTCAAATTCATGGTCTACTACGGGGAGTCTTGCGACCGCGCGCGAAAACCACACCGCGACGCTCTTGCAAAACGGGTTGGTACTTGTCGCTGGGGGCACGAACGGGGGTTCGCCGCTATACAGCGCGGAGTTGTACGACCCGGCGACCGGAACGTGGTCGCCCGCCGGCAGCCTCACAGTCGCGAGAGCAAATCACACAGCTACCATGCTCCAGAATGGTTCCGTGCTCCTGGTTGGCGGCGTTAATAACACAGTCAATGGCAACGCGAGCATGGCAAGCACCGATCTCTATAATCCAACCACGAACACCTTTGCCGCGAGCGGTAGCTTGGCCACTGCTAGGTACGGTCACGCGACAGTGTTGTTGCCAAATGGCGCAGTGTTGGCGACAGGCGGAGTACTCCAGATCGCAGGTAATCCATCGATTTCACAACTCGCGAGCGCTGAGCTATATAACTCCGGTACTGGCGGCTGGCTTTCCGCGTCGAACATGGCTTCGTCACGAGCCTATTTCGCAACCGCTGCGATTGCGGGAGGAGGTGTGCTTGTGATTGGCGGCCAGGCAACAGGGCCCGCAGGGGACATTATTCTCAGCAGTTCGGAAATCTACTGGTAGCGGTCGTCTACGTTCGTGGGCCGCCGACCTCGCGATGAGCGTCAGCTTACCCGAATTTGAATGACCGCTCCCTGTGCCGCTAGATGATGACGGCTCAGGGGCACTGTTAGCCGACCATTGCACGTGACGAACTGGCCCTAGGTGCTGGTGTCGTGGAACCAATGCGCCTACACGAAGTCGCATACATCTTTTGCCGCGAGATACACCTATATCCATTGCACACACTTGTGTGTGTTGGTGGGTATGTGAGCGCGAATCATTGTTTATTTCGGTGGCATATATCTATACCCCCTAACTCACGTTGGAGCGGACCGTGATGGGTAAAATGGAAAGCTCGGCAGACACGGGACAAATTATGCGCCTGCCTCGCCCGTTGCGGCATCGCATGGCCGCTCAACTTTGTCGTTAGACGTGCGCGAATTCATATCCTGGCTTAGTCTCTCTTCGGGTGCCGCGAGCATTGCGATTGTTTCTGCCCTTATCAGCATTGCATCAATGAAACTTCCGTCCGTATGGACTCGTTGGGGTATTGCGCTGGTATTTCCAGCTGCCCTGTCGTCTACTCTCTATTGGGCACCGGTAGCTTTGGGCGCCAGCGCATTCGAATATTCCACCTGGGCGATATTGGTGGTATCTGCGTGGGCATTGGCTGGTACGG
>JANYBG010000257.1 GCA_025360865.1 Pseudomonadota bacterium
CGCGGCGGTTCTTCGCCCAGGCGGCATCGTCGTGCCCGGGCACCGCGGGACGCGCGGCACCGTAGCTCACGGTCGAGATCTGCGCGTCGGTGGCACCCTGCAGGAGCAGGGCGTGGCGCACGGCCTGGGCGCGGCGCTCACCCAGGCCCACGTTGTACTCCGGCGAACCCCGCTCGTCGGTATGGCCCTCGAGGCGGACCCGGGTGTTCTGGTTCGTGCCCAGGTATTTCGCGTGCGCGGCGACGACATCGGTCGCCTCGCCCTTGATGTCACTGCTGTCGAAGTCGAAATAGACGATGCGGGTCGCCAGCAGCCCGGTCTGAGGCCCTCCGATCTCGTCATCCGGGTTTCCGGCCGCCGCTGACGCGCCGCCGTTCGGGCCCGTCCCACTTCCCTGGGCGCCCGTGCCGCCGGCGCCCACTTCGGTCGCCCCTGACGGGGAGGGCTTGTGGACCTTGGGGCCGCACGCAGTCAGCGCCAGCGAGGCCGCCAGCAGCAGCGTGATGATTGACCGGTGCATTGATACTTTCTCCGCCATTCCGTAGTCCTCCAAAAACCCATTCTCAACGTCAAGCTAGGGGATGAACGGTCCCCACGCGGGGTCGCGTATGTCCTGGGGCGCCTTCAGGCGCAGGCCCGTGAGCCCGTCGGTCGAGACGGTGGCCAGCGCGTCGTGATCGCCTTCGCGCTCCGCATAGATAAGTGTAGCGCCATTGGGCGCGAAACTCGGCGATTCATCCAGGTGACCGTGCGAGAGGATGCGCACCGCGCCCGTCGCCAGCTCCTGTACCGCGATCCGGTAGTTGCCGCTGTTGAGGGTCACCATGCCCAGGAGCGTGCCGTCCGCGCTCACCCGCGGGCGGGCGCTGTAGCTGCCGCCGAAGGTCAGGCGCTTCGGTCGCGCCCCGGCCTGGACCCCGATCTGGTAGATCTGCGGGGAGCCGGCCCGGTCGGAGGTGAAATAGATGGAGTGGCCGTCGGGTGCCCACTCAGGCTCGGTGTCGATCGCCGGATCGTCCGTGAGTCGGGTCAGCGCCTGTGTCTCCAGGTCCAGCACGTAGATGTCCAGGTTCCCCGAGCCGCCCCCCAGTGTCAGGGCGAGCTTCTTGCCGTCGGGCGACCAGGCGGGCGCGCCGTTGATGCCCGCGCGCGCCGAGACCTGGCGCCGCTCCCCGCTGCTGACCAGCTGGACGTAGATGGCCGAGTGCTTGGTCTCAAACGACACGTAGGCGAGCCGCTGGCCATCGGGGGACCACGCAGGCGACATCAGGGGTCGGGGGGACTCGAGGATGCGGCGCTGGTTGGCTCCATCCGCGTCGGCGACGAACAGCTGGTAGCGCTGGTTTGGCGGCGCGCCATCGACCGCCACATAGGCCACGTGCGTGGCGAAGGCGCCGCGCACGCCGAGGATCTTCTGGTACACCGCATCGCTCACCCGGTGGGCGGCGTTGCGCAGCGAAGTGGAGCCGGCCATGAAGCGCTGCGTGCCGATCTTCACGCCGGTCAGGCTGTTGACGAGGTCGAAGTCCACCTGCAGCCTGCCCGCATCCAGCGCGCTCACACGGCCCACGACGACGTAGTCGGCGCCGGTGCTCTTCCATGCCGGCGCGGACACCTCCTCTGAACGGTTCGGCTTGCCCGGCATGCCCTCGCGGGAAATGGCCTTGAAGCGACCGCTGCCTTCGAGGTCATTCTGGATGACAGCGGCGACATCCAGTCCACCATCCCCCTGCGCGGAGGTGAACGGCACAACCGCGAGCGGCACCGGGTCGCGCACCCCCGATGTCACCTGGATCTCCAGGGCCGCCCGCGCCTGGGGCAGGAGCGCGACGAGACTGAGCGCGAAGAGGGACAGTCGAAGGAACTTGGCTTGCATAGGCATCAATCGGGTGTGAAGTGGATGGTGAGCTCGCGTTCGAACAGGGACGGGTTCGGGGGTGGCGGCAGAGGGGAGGCGCGGTAGGCGGCCTGCTCGATCGACTGGCGTACCGCCGCGTCCCCGTTGCATGCCCCGATCGTAACCTGCGTGACCGCCCCGCCGGGGGCCTGAGTGACGTTAAGCGTGCATTGTATTCCGGGCCG
>JANYBG010000002.1 GCA_025360865.1 Pseudomonadota bacterium
CCGGCTGGCGCCTGGAGGATGCGATGGGGCGGCCGGTGGAGGAGATCTTCCGCGCCTTCCACGAGGAGACCTGCGAGCCGCTCGAGAACCCGCTATCGGTGGCCATCCGCCGCATCCGTCCGATCAAGTCGGTGCGACCGATGCTGCTGATCCGCCGCGACGGTAACGAACTGTACGTGGAGAGCACCGCGGCCCCGATCCGCGACGGCCAGGGGCACGTCGCAGGTGGCGTGCTCGTGTTCCACGACGTCTCCGAGTCGCGGGAGCTGAACCGGCGACTGTCGTACCACGCGAGCCATGACCTGCTCACCGGCCTCGTGAACCGCCGCGAGTTCGAGAGCCGCATGGAACGGGCGCTCAAGAGCGCCAAGGCGCGCGAGGCGTCGTATGCCCTGTGCTACCTCGACATCGACCAGTTCAAGATCGTCAACGACACCTGCGGCCACAGCGCCGGGGATGCCCTGCTGGGCCAGGTCGGCGCGTTGCTCAAGTCCAAGGTGCGCTGGCGCGACACGCTGTCGCGCCTCGGGGGCGATGAGTTTGGGATCCTGCTGGAGAGCTGCTCGCTGGATGAGGCGATGCGCACCGCGGAGACCCTGCGTGAGGGCGTGCGCAACTTCCGCTTCACCTGGGAGGACCGCGTGTTCCGCTTGGGCGCGAGCATCGGCGTGGTGCCGATCACCGCGGACAACGAGGACGTGGCCTCGATCTTGTCCGCCGCCGACTCGGCCTGCCAGGCCGCCAAGGAAGGTGGCCGCAACCGCGTGCACAGCTTCGCCGAGAACGACATCGAACTCATGCGCCGCCGGCGCGAGATGCAATGGGCCGCGCGCATCAACGCGGCGCTGGAAGAGGGCCGCTTCGAGCTGTACCGCATGGCGATCCAGCCGCTGCAGCGCGTCGAGGTTGGGGCGCACTACGAGTTGCTGCTGCGCCTGAAGGATGAGACCGGGCGCATCGTCGCCCCCAACGATTTCATCGCCGCGGCGGAGCGCTACGGCATCACGCCTGCGATCGACCGCTGGGTGATCGAGAACGCTTTCCGCTGGCTCGTGTCCGAGGCCGACGAGCGCCAGAACCTGCTGCGCTGTTCGATCAACCTCTCCGGCCAGAGCCTGGGCGACGACAAGTTCCTGCCCTTCGTCATCGACCAGTTTCACCGCAGCGGCCTCGATGCCTCGAAGATCTGCTTCGAGATCACGGAGACCGCCGCCGTGGCGAGCTTCAGCCAGGCCAACCGCTTCATCCAGGCGCTGAAGGAACTGGGCTGCAAGTTCGCCCTCGATGACTTCGGCACCGGCCTGTCATCGTTCGGCTACCTCAAGCATTTCCCGGTGGACTACCTGAAGATCGACGGCAGCTTCGTGCGCGAGATCCTGCGCGACCCGATCGACCGGGAGATGGTGCGCTCGATCAACGAGATCGGGCACCTCACCGGCAAGCAGACGATCGCGGAATTCGCCGAGAACGCCGAGATCATCCAGATGCTCACCAGTCTCGGGGTGGACTACGCCCAGGGCTACGGCGTGTCCCAGCCGCAGCGTGTCCTGAAGTCAGCCGTCGCCTAGCGGCACGAGGCCTAGTTGCGGTGCGCCACGCGCACGCGTTCCTCGATGTCCGGATGGCTGGCGAGGAACCCCCCGTTCTCTCCGCCGGAGTTGGCGCCCAGGCGCTCGAGCAGGTCCGCCAGGCGGGCTGGCGGGATGTGGTGCCGCGCCATCCAGGCGAAGGCGAAGTCATCCGCCTGCCGCTCGAAGTCGCGTGAATAGGCGGCGTTGACCAGGATCGCCGGCGCCGCCGCGGTCAGGGGCGCCGCGCCGCTCACATCGCCGAACACACCGGCCAGGAGCAGCGTGCTGGCGGAACTCTGCACGAGCATTCGCAGCGCGTGGCGATGCGCGACGTGGCCGACCTCGTGGGCGAGCACGCCGCGCAGCTCGTCGTCGTCCTTCGATAGCGCCACGAGCTCATCGGTGAGCACGATCACGCCTGAGGGCAGGGCGATGGCGTTGGCGCGGATGGCGCCGCCACGGCGGAACGCCAGCGTCGGGGCCGCGCCAGGCCACTGGTGGTCGTGCGTGATTTCCGCGAGCTCAGCGCGCAGCTTCACCTGGCGGGTGGACGCGAGCGCGGACGGCTCGAAGGTGGTCTTGTCGAGGACGCGCAGCGTGTCCTCGCCGATGTAGGTGTCCGCGCTCGGCGGGATGAGCGCCACGGCCCGGTCCGCCAGCGCCGGCAGGCCGAGCCACAGGAACGCGCCGACCCCCACCAGCGCGCTCGCGCCAAGGATCAGCGCCGTGCGCCAGCGTCCCTCGAGCCCGCGCAGCCCCTGTTCGGCGGTGCGCACGCCCGTGGCTCGCAGGGCGGCGTCGAAAGCCTCGTTATCGAGCACCTCGAGAGTCGCGTGCCCGGGCAGCTCGAGCAGGCGGTTGGTCGAGCCGACCCGCTCGCCGATCCTCACGTCACGAAGGAACGGCGCCTCGTCGATGCCATCGCCGCTCACGCGCACCCGGGAGTACTCAGCCACGCCAGTCAGCCTGACGGTGACGGCGCGCACCGCGGCGGTGTGGCCATCGTAGAGCTGCGCGCGGATCGGCGCCACGTCCACATCAGAACCCGAAATCGAGGTCGAAGAACGAGCTGACCTCCTCGCTCGCCGCTCCCGGGGCCGCCCGCCCCGGTGTCGCGCTTATCTGGTCCAGCGGGCTGCCCGCCTTGACCTCGATGGCCGAGCACCGGTAACGCGCGACGCGCACCTCCGCCCAGGGGATGAAGGCGCCCGCGGTGCAGACGATCAGGAGGACGTTGGTGAGGTAGATGCCGATGAGCCTGGCGGGGTCGAAAGACCCGGCGAAGCGGTGCGGTCCGAGGGAGGTGTGGTTCAGTACCTCATTCAGATTGCGCGCTTTCGTGAACCCAAGGAGCACCGGGCCGACGAGCGCGTAGTTGATGAGCGGCAGCGACAAGTAACGAACCTTGGTCACCTGAGGTGACAGCCCCCGCTGCAGGATGAGGCTCTTGGCCCCAGCCGCGAGCATCGCCGCCACGATCCCCACGCCGGCGACCAGCGCGCCGCCCAGCCATGCGGTGCTGTAGAACGGTCCGATGCGCGGGCCGCAGTCGAATTCCTCGTCGCCGAAGGAGGTGCGCGAAACGAGGAAAGTGTAGCGCTCGCGCGTGAATCGGGGAAACATCAGGCCGATGGTGATCACGCTAAGGAGCAGGTAGCCCAGCAGCGTCTTGTAGGCGCCCGGGTAGTCCTCCCTGAAGTCGAAGCGGATGCCGCGCCAGGATGTCACGCGCGAGACGAACGCCCGCGACTTCACGATCAGCCACGGCGTGATCAGCGCGATGAGGCCCAGGATCACGAGCGTCGCCGCCAGCGACACGCGCAGCGCCAGGACGTACGCCCCCAACAGCGCAGCGGCGATTATGCGGCCCTTGAGGATCTTCAGCGGTTCCGCGTGGTACCCGAAGGCGCTGCCATCGAGGACGGTGTTGCTGTGAAAGTAGCGCTGCTTGCGCACTTTGGCCCAGGCCGAAAAGATGCCGAGCGTGGCGATAGTGAGAGCGAGGTTGACGATCCAGATGCGAAAGTATTCGCCGCCGTTGCCGGTGAATTTGAGTTCATGGCTCGTGAGCCCACCGGAGGGCGCTGGAAGGCAGCTGAGGAACCGCTCCTGGCGGAGTCGTTCGGCCAGCGCGTCTGTCAGCCTGTCGTAGTTGAGTGGGAAGCGCTTGCGGTCGATGCGCGTGATCGCTTCCTCGAGCTGCGCGCGTGTGAATGAGCCACAGTCGATGTCACCGTCGCTCGCCATTTCGTCACGCTCAGTCTTAAGCCTAGCTGGACGGATCTTGCCAGAACGCCCGGCACGGCGTGGGCTTTTGGCGCTGCTGCCAGTACCCCGTCTAAACCAACACTTAACAAGCCCGCGCGCGCGGGTGTTAACTTCGGTGGGCGCCGAACTCCAGCCTCATCGACAGGTCCACCGCGCGCACGTGCTTGGTGAGGGCGCCCACGGATATGTAATCCACCCCGGTCTCCGCCACGGCGCGCACGCTTGCGAGCGTGACGCTGCCGGAGGCCTCGAGCTTCACCCCGGGCGCCCGCTCATCCCGCAGCAGCACCGCGGCGCGCATGTCCGCGTGGCTGAACTCATCGAGCATGACTATGTCGGGTCCCGCCCCCAGGGCCTCGGTGAGTTCCGGCAGCGACTCGACCTCGATTTCCACGGCGATCGCCGGGCTCAGCGCGCGCGCGGCGTGGATCGCCTGCGTGATCGAGCCCGCGGCGGCGATGTGGTTCTCCTTGATTAGCACCCGGTCGAACAGACCCAGGCGATGGTTGCCCGCGCCGCCGCAACGCACCGCGTACTTCTGCGCCGTGCGCAGGCCCGGCAGGGTCTTGCGCGTATCGAGGATCTGGCAGGAGGTGCCGGCGATGGCATCCGTGAAGGCGCGCGCCGCGGTGGCCACCGCGGACAGGAGCTGCAGGAAGTTCAGCGCCGTGCGCTCGCCCGTGAGCACCGCGCGCGCCGGGCCCTCGATCCCGAACAGCACCTGGGCGGCCACGACCGCATCCCCGTCGGCGGCATGCCAGCTCAGGCGCACCGCGGGATCGAGCTGGCGGTAAGTCTCGGTCACCCAGGCCGTGCCGCACAGCACGGCCGCCTCGCGCGTGATCACGCGGCCGCGCACCCGCTGGGTGGCGGGGACGAGGGCCGCGGTCACATCGCCCGCGCCGATGTCCTCGCGCAGCGCCGCCCCGACCTGTCCCGCGAGCTCAGCCGGCAGCGCAGGCATTTACTTGATGAAGGGCAGTCCGTGGCTCGCCGAGCCCATGCACATGAGCATCGGGAGCGAGAGCACGAAGTTCACGCGCGAGGCCATGCCGGCGGTCTTGCGGGCCTTGGCCTTCTCCTCGTCGGTAGCCGGCTTCAGGCCGAGAATCTTCTTCTGGTTCGGCCAGATGATGCCCCAGACGTTCAAAAGCATGATCGTGCCCAGCCAGGCGCCGATGCCGATGACCACCTGTCCGGGAGCCAGCGCGAAGGCGCCGATGCGGCCGGACTCGGCGAGCAGCCAGAAGCCGGCCACCCAGGTGGCCAGCGCCGCCCAGCGGAACCAGAACAGGGCCCTGGGGGCCACGTACTTGGTGATGCCGGCGCCGCCGGGTCCGCCCTTGTCCGCGGCCGCGTCCGCCAGAGCGGGGGTCTGGGCGACGTTGAAGTAATAGAGGAGGCCGATCCAGAACACCCCCGAGACGACGTGGATCCAGCGCGCGAGGCCCAGATTGAAGGGCTGGAAGCCGCCCAGGGCGAACGATAGGAGCAATGCCAGCACAATGCCCAGGATGAGGGAGTGGCGGTGATTATTGAGAGGGTTCATGGCGTTAAGTCTCCAAGTTCTTGTTTCTATGGGTCTGGGGGTTCGCGCGCGTTTGAAGAATAGGCGACGCACCCCCATAATTCAACGCACGCCCAATTGACACTGATGCCCGCAAGGGAATGTGAACGCAGCTGAACCGAAGCTCGCGGCGCGCACGCAGCGCCCGCCGTCCCCCTGCATCAACGTCTGTAGCCTCGATCGGCTGGGCCGGTGCGTCGGCTGTCTGCGCACGGGAGCGGAGATTGGCCGCTGGATGGCGATGAGCGCGGATGAACAGTGGCGGTTGCTCGATGAGATCGAGCGGCGCCGGAACCTACAAGGCAGGTAAAGCGATGGACGTGGCACAGAAGATCAAGTCGGAACTGGACTCAGCTCCCGTGGTGCTTTTCATGAAGGGTACTCCCGATTTCCCGCAGTGCGGCTTCTCCGCCCAGACCGTCGCGGCGCTGCGCGCCGTGGGCGCGGACTTCAAGCACGTGAACATCTTCGAGGAGCCGGAGCTGCGCGAGGCGCTCAAGCGCCACTCGAACTGGCCGACCTACCCGCAGCTGTACGTGAAGGGCGAGCTGGTGGGCGGTTGCGACATCGCGCTGCAGATGTTCAAGAACGGCGAGCTCAAGAGCCTGCTCACCGAGGTCGGCGCCGTGCGCAAGGCCGCCGGCTAGGGCGACGGCGGCGGGCCGACCGCGGGGTCGTCCGTTTCCGCGGCGTCGCTCACCCAGCCGAGCGCGCGCGCCTGCAGATCCGCGGCCACGTGGCTCTCGCGTAGCCGGTTGCATACCAGACAGAAGATATCCGCGCTGAGTTCCGCGTCGTAGCGCGCGCTATGGGCGTTACTCGCGTCCCATTCCAGTCCGGCGACCCGCGCCGCCTTGGCGAGCACCGTCTGTCCGAGCGCGGCTCCCGCGAGCGTCGCCGTGTCGAAGCAGGAGAAGGGGTGGAACGGGTTACGCTTGACGTCCGCGCGCGCTACCGCCGCGTTCAGGAACCCCAAGTCGAAGGCGGCGTTGTGGCCGACCAGGATCGCGCGGCGGCAGCTGTAGGCGCGTACGGCGTGGCGGATCTCGCGGAAGACGCGCTGCAGCGCATCGCGTTCGGGCAGCGCCGGCCGCAGCGGGTGGTGGGGGTCGATGCCGGTGACCGCCAGCGACACTGGGTCCAGCCGGCCGCCCTCGAAGGGCTTCACGTGAAAGGTGTGCGTCGCCCCGCGCGTGAGCATGCCATCGGCGTCCATGTCGATGAGCACCGCGGCGATCTCCAGCAAGGCATCGGTGGCGCAGTGGAACCCGCCGGTCTCCACATCGATCGCCACGGGCAGGTAGCCGCGAAAGCGCCGCGCCATGAGTCCCGCCGCGGCCGCGGTGGGCGGTGGGGCCGGCCGCGGTGCTTCCGGGGCGCTCATCTACTCCGCAGCCGCGGCGAGGCGCCAGCCGATGCGCTCGCCCGCGCGTAGCGGCACGAGCTCATCCGTGCCGAACGGATAACTCGCCGGCACCTCCCACGGCTCACTCACGAGGGTGATCGTCCCGGTGTTGCGCGGCAGGCGGTAGAAGTCCGCGCCGTGGCAGGAGGCGAAGCCCTCGAGCTTGTCCAGCGCGCCGGCGGCCTCGAAGGCCTCCGCGTACAGCTCGATGCCGGCATGCGCGGAGAAGATCCCGGCGCAGCCGCAGGCGATTTCCTTGGCGCGGCGGCCGTGTGGGGCGCTGTCAGTGCCCAGGAACAGGCGCGGCGTGCCCGCGGCGACCGCCGCCAGCAGCGCCGCGCGGTGCCGCTCGGCCTTGAGCACCGGCATGCAGTAGTGATGGGGGCGGATCCCGCCGGTGAACAGCGCGTTGCGGTTCATCAGCAGGTGCTGCGGTGTCACGGTGGCCGCGACGCCAGCGCGGGCGCCGAGCACGAAGCTGACGGCGGCTTCGGTGGTGATGTGCTCGAACACGATGCGCAGGCGCGGATGGCGCTCGGCCAGCGGCGCGAGCGCCTCGTCAATGAAGCGCGGCTCGCGCTCGAACACGTCCACCGCCGGGTCGGTGACTTCCCCGTGTACCTGCAGGACGAGGTCCAGTTCCTCCATGCGCGCCAGCACCGCGTCGAGGCGGCGGATGTCGGTCACCCCGGCATCCGAGTGCGTGGTGGCACCGGCGGGGTAGATCTTCGCCCCGTGCACCACGCCACTGGTCTTGGCGCGCGCGATCTCGGCGGGGTCGGTGACATCCGTCAGGTACAGGCTCATCAGCGGCTCGAAACCTGAACCTGCCGGTAGCGCCGCGCGGATGCGCTCGCGATACGCCAGCGCCAAGGCGGTGGTCGTGATCGGCGGCTTGAGGTTCGGCATAATGATCGCGCGGGCGAAGCGGGCCGTGGTGAACGGCAGCACCGCGGCGAGCGCCGCGGCGTCGCGCACATGCAGGTGCCAGTCATCCGGGCGCCGCAGGCACAGACTGGTCATGCGCCCGCCAGCGCCTTGAGCACGTTCTGCTCCAGCAGCAGATCGAGCGCGAAGCGTACCCCGAAGCCGGTCACCTCGGTGCCGACGTGCGCAAGGCCGCCGGCGCGCGTCGAGGAGGACAGGTCGACGTGCGCCCAGGGGATCTCCGCGGGCACGAACCGCGACAGGAAACGCGCCGCGAGGATGTGGTCGCCCTTGCCATCGACCGTGCACTGGGTGATGTCGGCCACTTTGCTCTCGAGGTCCGCGTCGAAGTCCGCGTCGCACGGGAAGTTCCACACGCGCTCGCCGCTCGAGCGGCCCGCCTCGTAAAGGACGCGGGCGAGGGCTTCGCGATTGCTGAACACCCCGCTCATGCGCTCGGTGAGGGAGTAGACGCACGCCCCGGTGAGGGTGGCGAAGTCGATCATGAAGCGCGGGCGCGTCCGGGCGGCCAGCGCGAGCGTGTCGGCGAGCACCATGCGCCCCTCAGCGTCGGTGTGGATCACCTGGATCGTCACCCCGTTCACCGCGCGCACCACTTCCTGCGGACGGTAGGCGAGCGGGCCGATGTTGTTCTCGGAGATCGCAAGCCAGGCGTCCGCGGCGATCGGCGCGCGCAGCTCCGCGAGGCCGATGAGGGTCGCAAGCGCGACCGCGCTGCCTGACATGTCGGTGTGCATGTCGAGCATCGAGCGGTGTGGCTTCAGGTTCACCCCACCGGTGTCGAAGAGGATGCCCTTGCCGATGAGGGCGACGTCCGGCCGCCCGCCGCGCGCGCGTCGCGCGGGGCGGTACCGCAGGTGCGCGATGCCCGCGTCGCGGCTGGCATTGCCCTGCGACACGGCGAGGAAGGCGCC
>JANYBG010000005.1 GCA_025360865.1 Pseudomonadota bacterium
GCCAAGCCATCCAGCATTTCCCCCGGGCTGAGCCAGGCATAGGTTTCTACGGCCCGCTGGGCCACGTAGGCGAGGACCGCATATGCGCCGCCGAACGTGACCAGGGTCGCTTGGCTAAAGAACGTGCCCTGCTGAACGAACACGCTTGTCCCACCGAATAGCAGGAACGCGGAAATGACCGGGGACGCCCAAAGGACCCCGCATACCACGATCACTACGATCGAGCGTTGCAAGGATCTGGTTGCGGGAGTCAGTTCACCGCTCGCAATGCGCTGGTCAATCAGGTAGTCATCCTGCGCAAGCGCGGCTGCGGATGCGGGCTTTGGAAAACTTGCGGGGTGCCAATAGAGTCCGACCACTCCGATCAGCGCCGCGCCCAGGATGACGAGGGGGAACGGAACTTTAAAGAAGTAGAGGGCCAGGAAGGCGGTGGTGGCAATCGCAAGCATCAGGGCATTCTTCAACGCGCGACGCCCCACGCGCATGACCGCCTCAACCACAACGGCCAATATGGCGGCCTTCAGTCCGAAAAAAACGGCAGTCACCGCCGGCAGGTGCTGGTAGGTCACGTACAACCAGCTAAGCGCCCCGATGACGAGAATGCCGGGCAGCACAAACAAGGTGCCCGCGATGACGCCTCCGCGCGCGCGATGCATTAGCCAGCCGATGTAGATTGCGAGCTGTTGCGCCTCGGGGCCGGGCAGTAGCATGCAGTAGCTCAACGCGTGCAGGAAGCGCGCATCGCTGATCCACCGGCGCTGCTCCACCAGTTCGCGGTGCATCAAGGCAATCTGGCCGGCCGGACCGCCAAAACTGAGCCAGCCGATTTTCGCCCAGACGCGCGTGGCTTCACCCAGGCTGACCGACTCGGCCGGTATTGTCATGAAGTCCTGCTGTTAGGAGTCGCGAGGCGGAAGCTTAGGTCTGCTTAGCCGAGGCCTGTGCGTCCAGAGCGGCCCGAAAGGCCTGAGCGAGTGACTGCGCGCTGCCGGTAGCCCAGAAATGAGTGAAATAGAAATCCGGCTGCTCACCGATCATGTGGCTGTGCAAGGCCACGATGTGGACCCCGCCCTTCCGCAACGCCCGCAATACCGGTTGTACTTCCGCGGCGGTCATCATGAAATCCCCGTCCATAGCGGCCAGGGAGTCGTTGCCGCTGAACGCTGCCCACGTGGTCAGCCCCATGGAACCGCCAATGACCATTCCGCCCATCGTTCCCTTGCGGCCGATGGTGACCTTGGCAACCCCCTGCGTATCCGTTGCCGGCTGACCGACGATTTTTGCCACGAGGTCCGCGGTGACGCGTCCGGAGGTCGGCGTTGGGCCGCCAAAGCTGCCGGTCGGCTGCGAATTTGCACTGCGAACGGCGCGAATGGCATCCCATACTGCCTTGACGCCCGACGCCAGAGACTCCGGGCAGCCCTGGCCTCCGATGTGCATAAAATAGACCTTGGGCGTGTCGTGGAAGAAGTGGTTGTGCAAGGCCGTCACGGTGAGACCGTGCGCAAATGCGGCGTCCATGGCCGCATCCACCTCGTCCTCAAATACTACGGTGTCACCCATCACCATTGCGTCCGGGCCCATCGGTGCAAAGGCCGCCCATGAGCCCAGTCCGGCAGCGGGCGGCAGCTTCATCCCATCGACCGTGACGACCACATCCGTGCGCGCCCAGCCTATCCTCACGACACCGTCACTCGTGGCCGTGGCGTCTGCTCCACTTGCCTGGCCGATGGCCTTGGGATCCAGCGCCGCAGGTTGTGCGGCGAGGCTAAGGCACGGCAACACGCCGGCGAAGAGCGTTGCGATGCTCAAGCGTCGCAGGCTGCAAAATCTGGATCCGAACGTATTTTGATGAATCTTCATGACTTGCCTCCGGAAATGTCGCCATAACTTGCGTACAGCGCATCAAGTACCGCACTCATGCTGCGCAGTAGTTCGTCGTCACTGGATCCTTGTGCGCGGGCGCCGGCCATGATCGCCGCGAATCCGGCGGCTTCCGCGACGGAAATGCCGCCCACGTCCAGGTAGTGCACCAGGGCGCCCAGACGGGCGACGGCAGGATCACTGTCCAAGGAGAAACTCGCGGCCAACACCTCGAAGGAGATCCGCGCGCCGGTGTGGGTGAATTCCGCGCCGTCAAAGTCGAAGCCCACCGCAGTTTTGGGGCAGTCTTTGGGCTTCTTCAGCCAGCGGAACTTCGCCTTGGGATCGATGAACCGCCGTATGAGCCACGCCGATGCGACCCGGTCGATCCACAGCTTCTCGCGCGTCGCCCACGTTCGCGATTGATACCGGGATTTGTCGCGCTTCGGAACGTGGCCGCGAGCCGCGTGTGGTTCATCGGGGGCAAACCGCGCGTTAAGCGCGGCCTCCGCCTCGCCTAGCGCGCCCTCCACCTGGGCACGGGAGCCGTCCGGGAAGAAGTCTATGGCTCCAAGGGTCGCGATGTCGCGCCGCAGCACCGCGAGCCGACGTCGCGCTTCCGCCTCATCGAGCTTTGCGACGCCCCGCCTGAAAGCGTTCAGCTTCTCGAGGAGCGCTGAATAATCCGTACTCCGATCGAACAGACGCACAAAGGCAATCTGCTGCGCGTGGTCTTCCGCGGCAGTGGTCATGATGTGCGCCGTGCCACCCGCAGCTATGACTTCCCTGGCTTGTTCCGAAAACACTGCCTGCGCCCCTTCCGACTTAGGAAGGAGATAGACCCCGTCACGCAGAGCGGCAGCGCCACTTGCCTTCAGGCCACGCCAAATACGCATGCGGGCCGTCTTGTTCTCACCTGACACGCTGTTGACCAGCATTAGCCACAGCTGTAAATCACTCATGTAGTGAATCCTACATTAGAGTAGTACCATTGACACGTATGGAATCCGCTCGCGACCGGCGGGCAGGGGAGGGCTCCGATGAGATGGGTCACCCGAGAACGTCCCAAGATCGATCGTATTGCCTGTCCATGGCTGATTGCGCGCTTCATCGATCGTGAGCCAGAGTTTCTCTTTGTACCGTCCGGCGATGTGCTGCGAATTGCGCGCGAACGCGACGCTCTCCCGTATGACGTTCCGGACGTGGAGCTCACTCACGTCGGAGACCGATGCAGTTTCGACGCTTTTCTCGCCAAGTATCAGCTTGCGGAGCCAGCGCTCGACGAACTCGCGCTCATTGTCCGTGGTGCTGACACTGCGCATCCGGAGCTGGCCGCCGAAGCCGCGGGGCTGCTCGCGATCTCCCTGGGCCTCTCCTACAACTATCCGGACGACCACAAAATGCTTGAGCAGGGCTTCGTGATCTACGACGCGCTCCACGCGTGGTGCCGGCATGCGCACGGGGAGGCGCATAGCTGGAATCCGGCCGCCCTGCGCGCTGATCGAGCTGGCGCCTAAGGCAATGGTATCCAGGGCACTGCCCTGGGCGGCCGCTGAAGAGGATAGCTGGGAGATTGACAGATGTTCGTTCGGCCGCGTGCACGAGACGTGATTCAAACAATCGTTTTGTTCTGCGTCCTCGCGATAGCAGAGGCCAAAGCTTTGCCGCTGACGCCGGTGGCCGACGTTCCATTGGGCGGGCATACGACCCGCCTGGACTACGCCTCGCAGGACCTCGGTCGGCATCTGCTATTTGTCGCTCATCTGGGCGATAGCGCCGTCATTGTCTTTGACACCCAAGCGCAGCGCCTGGTCACACGCATTCCGAATATCAGCAACGTACACGGCGTCTTGGCGATTCCGGAGCTCGGCAGACTCTACGCATCGGCTACTGGTACCAATGAAGTCGTGGCCATCGACGAGAACACCCTGCAGATTGTGGCTCGCATGCCCGGGGGCGTGTATCCGGATGGCATGGCCTATGCCGAGGAAGTACACAAGCTTTACGTCTCCGATGAGCACGGCAATACCGACACGGTCATCGACGTGAACACGAATACCCGTGTCGCAACCATTGCGTTGGGCGGGGAGGTCGGTAATACGCAGTATGACCCCGTCTCCAAACATATCTTCTCCAACGTACAGACGCTGGGGCAGCTCGCGGAGATCGATCCCACCATCGACCAGGTCGTCGCCCGCATCAATCTGCCGGGCGCGCCGGGTAATCACGGGCTGCTGATCGAGCCCCAGCAACGGCAGGCGTTCGTTGCCTGCGAAGGAAACGACAAGCTGCTCGTGCTCGACATGACGAGCAAGACGATTTTGGCCACGTTTGAGGACCTGCGAGATCCGGATGTCCTGGCGTATGACCCGGGGCTCCAGCTTCTCTACGTTGCCGGAGAGTCAGGCGTGATTTCGATGTTCAAGGTCGTACGCGGCAAGGTATCAAAGGTCGCCACAGGTTTTCTGGGTCCCAACGCGCACGTAGTGAGCGTTGATCCCGTCACACACCTTGCCTATTTCCCACTCATGAATCTGGAGGGCCGCACGATGTTGCGCATTGTGCGTCCGGTCCCCTAAGGCCCGCGCGGTAGGACGTACCGTCCGGTTTTTCTATCAACTGAAAGTGGAGAATGTCATGAAAAGCCTATGGATCTTAACGCTGACTCTGGGATTGGCCCTAGGCGGTGCTATTGGCCAAGCCGAGGAAGCCAAGGGTCATGAAAGCAGTGAGGCCGCAGAAGCGGCGAAGAATGCGCCAGCACTCGCATCAGCTCTCAAGGACGTCACGGTCTCCCTGGAAGACGGCCTAAGAGCAAGCGAGTCGCAAGGCAAGCCGATCTCAGGCAAGTTCGAAGTGGAAGACGGCAAGTTGCAGTTATCGGTCTATACCGAGAAAGGGGGGCAGTTCTCTGAGGTCATCGTGGATCACAAGACCGGCAAGATCTCGAATGTGGAGCCAATCTCCGAGGCAGATGATCTGAAGAATGCCAAGAAACAGGCTGCCGCGATGGCCAAAGCAAAGGGGACGCTTGCCGATGCCGTCGCACGGGCGGTTAAGGCACACGGCGGCTATCGCGCGGTGAGCGCGGCCGCAGAAGTAGAGCGGGGCGAAGCTAACGCCGAGGTGGGTCTGCTAAAAGGTTCTTCGCCGAAGCACGTCGACGAGCCGCTCTAAGATCCGAATCCCACGCAGCCGGGGATGGATCAAGCGTTAGGTCAACGCGCAATTGCTGACGCCTCTAGGCCATCTCGGCTCCGCTCGGTTGCCTGCGAGGTATGCTTCAGGGGTGCCGCAGCTACACTACGATTCCGTGCTGTTACTTACCTTGGCACGTGGGCGTATCGTCGCCATGCTGAGTTCCTGGAGGAGTCAAGCTATTCTTGACACGGTGGGCTCTAAACTGAAGTGCAACACATTGACGAGGTTAATGTGTTGGCATGAGTACGAACTATCAGCATCTTGGGATAGATGAACGAGTCCACATCCAGTTCCTGTTGGGGCGAGGGTTCACGGTGCGGGCGATTGCCCGCACCGTGAACCGCGCGCCGAGCAGCATCGGGCGGGAGCTCGAGCGCAACGGCTGGGTGCGTCCGTTGCTTCCTCGAGGTCCTGGGCGACCGGCCGTGGCGGGCGGCTACCGAGCCGTGCATGCCCAGCAACGCGCCGACGCCCACGCCAGGCAGGTACGCAAGCCGCCGCGCCTTCGACCCGGCACCTGGCTGTGGGCGCAGATGCTGATCCTGCTCGGCAAGGGACACTCTCCCAAGCAGATCGCCGGCATACTTCATCGCATGCATCCCGGTGACCCGGAACGCAACGCCAGTCACGAGACCATCTACACGGCCATCTACGCGATGCCGCGCGGTGAGCTGCGCACCGAGGTCATCGGACTACTGCGTCAGGCCCGTCGAGCACGCAGACCCCGCGCCCGCGGGCAGGATCGGCGCGGTCAGATCCCAGACATGGTCTCGATCCATCTGCGACCGCCGGAGATTGAAGAACGCGTCGTACCCGGCCACTGGGAGGGTGACACGATCAAGGGCTCCGGCAACGCTTCCGCCGTCGGTACGCTCGTCGAGCGCACCACGCTGTTCGTCACCCTCGCCAAGCTCGCCGACGGCACCGCCAACTCCGCGCTCGCAGGCTTCAGCCGCGTCCTCAACCGCATCGATGCCCAGAAGCGCATCTCCATGACCTACGACCAGGGCAAAGAGATGGCCGCTCACGCTAAACTCTCCGAGCGCACCGGCATCAAAGTCTACTTCGCGGACCCGCACAGCCCCTGGCAGCGCGGCATCAACGAGAACACCAACGGACTCCTGCGCCAGTACCTGCCAAAGCGCGCAGACCTGTCCGTGCTCTCCCAGAAGGACCTCGACAACATCGCCTTCGACCTCAACGTGCGGCCCAGAAAATCCCTCGGCTGGAAGTGCCCGCTCGAA
>JANYBG010000022.1 GCA_025360865.1 Pseudomonadota bacterium
GCCGGGACTTCAGGCGATCCAGTCGAAGAACTGCAGGTCCATCCCCTGGGCGAGGCTCGCCAGGATCGGCGGTACCAGGCGGTCGTGGGAGGGAGCCTTCATGTGCGCATCAAAGGCCGCCTGGCTCTTGAAGCGGGCGTAGACCACGTAGGTCCGCGGCTCGGTGCGGTGGCGGATGAAGTCGTAGACCACCAGGTCCGGCTCCTCGGCATGCGACAGCCGTGACAGCTCGGTCTGCAGCTTCTCGATCGCCTGCTCCTGGCCGGGCTTCACGACGAGCGTGGCGATGAAGGTCGTGGACATGCGGGGTTCCTTTTTTCCCGGGCCTACAGTCCCAGCTCGCGCACCAACTCGTCGCGCAGGCGGAACTTCTGGATCTTGCTGGCCGACATCGGCCACTCACTCACGAAGCGCACCTGGCGCGGCACCTTGAAGCTCGCGATCTCCTTGCGGCAGAAGTCCATCAGCTCCCGCGGCGTCGCCTCGGTGCCGGCGTGCCGCTCCACGAAGGCGGCGGCGACCTCGCCGAGGCGCGCATCCGGGATGCCCACCACCTGCGCGAGCTTCACGCCCGGGTGGCGCTGCAGGCAGCTCTCGATCTCCGCGGCGGCGACGTTCTCGCCGCCGACTTTAAGCATGTCCTTGAGTCGCCCGTGGAACATCATCGTGCCCGCGGCATCGATCGAGCCGATGTCGCCGCTGTGGTACCACCCGTCAGGATCAATCGCCGCCGCGGTCTTCACCGGGTCCTTGTAGTAGCCCTCGAGGATCGAGTAGCCGCGCACCACCACCTCGCCGCGTCCGCCGACGGCGGCGTCCTCGCCCGTGGCGACATCGAGGATCCGCACCTCGACGCCCGGCAGCGCGCGCCCCAGGCGGCCGATGCGCTCCTCCAGCGGGTCCTCCAGGCGGCTCGTGCTCACGGTGCCCGCGGTTTCCGTCATGCCAAAGGTCCCGACGTAGGTCGCGTGCGGCATGGCTTTCAGCATCGCGGTGGCGATAGCCGGCGGCTGCACCGCGAAGTTCGAGTTCATGAGGGTGATGCGCGACAGGTCCGTGGTCGCGAAGTCCTTGTGGTGGATCAGGTCCGACATGATGGTGACGAAGCAGGGGTAGGTCGCGGTCACCTGCTCGCTGGCGAGCATCGCAAGCGCGGCCCCCGCCTCGAAGTGCCCCATGGTGGCGTAGGCGCCGCCGACGTCGAAGATCGCGCACATGGGCAGGATGGCGGCGATGTGGAACATCGGCAGCGGCGACCAGAACACGTCCTCGTGCCTGAGCGCATAGCGGTGGCGGCCCAGGGAGACGGAGTTGCGCACCATCGCCTCGTGCGTGAGCAGACACCCCTTGGGGTTCGCGGTGGTGCCGGAGGTATAGAGCATGATCGCGATGTCGCGCAGCCGCACGGCCAGGCGGCTCTCGTGCACGCGGTCCTCGGGGACCTTCGCGGCGAGCCTGAGGAATTCGCCCTCGGTGAGGAACCCCGGGCGCTGCGTGGCGCCGAGCAGCACGAGATTCCGCAGCTTCGGGGTGGCTTTCAGAAACAGCTGCGCGGGATCGGCCGCATCGGTCAGTCCGGGCAGGGCCTGTCCCAAGCGCTCGGCGAAGTTCACCTGTTCGGCCACCGTGTCGGTGGTGATGAGGGTGACGAGATCCCCGTTCTCGATCGCATACGCGAGCTCGTTGTGCTTGTAGCGCGCGTTCAGCGGGACGACGACCGCCCCGGCCAGGGCGATCGCGAACAGGCACTCGACGAACTCGACCGAGGTCGGCAGCAAAAGGCCGACGTGCTCGCGCGGGCATACCCCCAGGGCTTTCAGCGACCGCGCGCGAGCGAGCGCCCGCTCGGCGAGCTGCGCATAGGTCAGGCGCAGTCCGGGGAAAATGAGCGCCGGGGAATCCGGGTAGCGGTCGGCCGCGGTGAGCAGCAGGTCCCCGAGTGTCGTGACCTGGATCCGGGCGTGGCGCAGTGACTCACTGCGAAGGGCGGCCATGGCGCGGGTGGGACTCTAAAGCGGGTCGAAGTATTCGCGCTCCCAGGTGCCGTCCAGGCAGCCTGAGATCTTCGGCGCAAGCTCCGCCAGGACCGCGGAGGACATGTGGCGATGCTCGGTCGCCTCGTCCTTGAAGGACTCGATCACGGCGTAGCGGTTCGGTTCGCGCAGCCGGTAGAACGCGTAGGCGAGCACGCCTTCCTCGTGCGCGCGCACGTGCTCCTCGAGCTTGCGGCAGTAGCCGAGGAACTCCGCCTCGCGCCCGGGTTTGACCGTCATCCGGGCAATGAAAGTGATCCGCGCCATCCAGGTCCCCGCATCATCCGCGCGGGAAAGATGGTAGCACCGGGCTCAATTGGAAAGAAACAGTCACGACTGTTTCTTTCCGGGGGTGCCGGGTAGAGTGCGCGCATCCTTGAGGAAACGCGGCAGCGTCGCCGATGCGTCTGGAGCTTCGATGAGCGGTGAATACACCCCGGTGATCACCCTGGCGGAACTGCCCCTGGGGTCGATGCGCGCGGCAATCCTCGGCGCGCGTGAACTGGTGGTGTGCCATACCCGGGACGGGGTCTTCGCGGTGGACAACATCTGCACGCATGCCTACGCGCGGCTGTGCGAAGGGCGGCTGCGCGGCACGCGCCTGATCTGCCCCCTGCACGGGGCCTCGTTCGATGTCCGCGACGGGCGCGTGCTCGGGCCACCCGCGGCGGTCGCACTGACCTCGCACGCGGTGCGCATCACCGCGGGGATGGTCGAGGTCGCATCAGAGCCCGGCACACCGACGCCGCCGAGGGCCCCGGCCTGAGGGGCTCAGCGGCGCTGGTCGAAGCGCCGGCCCACCAGCGCCGCGGCGATGTTCACCTTCTGGATGTCGATCGCGCCGCCGGCGATGCCCCAGCCCCAGGCATCGCGCAGCCGGCGCTCCATCGGGAACTCGCGCGAGTAGCCGTAGCCGCCCATCAGCTGCACCGCATGCCCGCACACCTCGCGGGCGATCTCGTTCGCGAAGCACTTGGCGAGGGAGGACTCGAGCACATCCGGCAGTCCGTCCTGCGCGTTGCAGGCGGCCCGCCAGATCAGCAGGCGCGCCGCGTCCACCTTCATCTTCATCTCCGCGAGGCGCAGCTGCACCGCTTGGAAGTCCACGAGCGGCTTGCCGAACTGCTTACGTTCCTGCACGTAGGCGAGCACGTCCTCGAGCGCGCCGCTCGCCTGCGCCAGGCCCATGGTCGCGTTGCCGCAGCGCTCGAGGTCGAAGGCCTCCATCAGCCGCCGGAACCCGCCCGCGGGCACGATGATGTTGCCGACCGGCACCGCGCAGGCATCGAGGTACAGATCGCTGCTGGGCACGCCCCGAAAGCCCATGAGGCTTTCCGCGGCGCCGTAACTGAGGCCCGGAGTGCCGGCTTCCACGTACACCGCGCCGATGCCCGCGGCGCCCTTCGCCTCGCTCATGCGGCAGTAGACGACGTAGCCGCCGGCATGGCCGCCGCCGGAGCACCAGCGCTTGGTGCCATTGAGCACCACCTGGTCGCCGCGCACTTCCGCGCGCGTGCTGAGGTCGGTGAGCGCCGAGCCGGCCTGCGGTTCGGACATCGACACCGCCACCACCAGTTCCCCGGCGCATACGCGCGGCACCACCCGCCGCCGCAGTTCCTCGGGCGCGAAGCGCTCGATGGCGCGCACCGGGCCCACGCAGGACTCGAACACCGGGAAGGCGAGCGCCGCGGACACCTTGCCGAACTCCTCCAGCACCACCAGCGCCTCGATGTTGCCCAGGCCCAGGCCGCCATACTCGCCGCCGACGTTGATGCCGAGGAAACCCATGCGCGCGTACTCGAGCAGCAGTTCACGCGCGGGCGGTTCACCGGTGCGCTCGGTGTCGGCGGCGAGCGGCGACAGTCGCCCGCGCGCATACTCGCGGGCGGCGGCCTGCAGGGCGAGCTGTTCCTCGTTCAGGCGGAAATCCACGTGCGCTCCTTCACATTCCCGGTGTGCCAATAATGTCGGTGCTCAAGGGCATTCGCGTGCTCGACTTTGGCCGCTACGTCGCCGGTCCCTACTGTGCCACGTTGCTCGGTTACCTGGGGGCGCAGGTCATCCGCATCGAGCGCATCGGCGGCGGCGAGGACCGCTTCATCGCACCCGTCACGGCCGCGGGCGAGGGCGCGGTGCTCCTGCAGACCGGCTGCAACAAGCGCTCGCTCGCCCTGGACTTGCGGCAGCCGCGCGCGCGGGAGATCGTGCGGCGCCTGGTCGCGACCGCGGACGTGGTGGTGGCCAACCTGCCGCCGGCGACGCTTGCCTCCCTGGGTCTTGACTACGCGCGCCTTGCCGCCATCCGGCCTGACATCATCCTCGCCACCCAGAGCGCCTTCGGCGACCGCGGGCCCTACCAGGACCGGGGCGGCTTCGATGGCATCGGCCAGGCGATGTCCGGGGCCATGTACATGACAGGCACCCCCGGGTCGCCGGCCAAGGCGGCCGCGCCCTATGTCGACTACACCACCGCGGTGCTGGCGGCCTTCGGCACGCTCGCGGCGATCATGCATCGCGAGCACACCGGCGAAGGCCAGGAAGTGAAGACCACGCTGCTGGGAACCGCGCTGGCCGTTTTCGGCTCGCACCTGATCGAGCAGTCGGTGACGGGCATCAACCGCGCCGGCAGCGGCAACCGCGTGCAGACTTCCGCGCCCTCGGATGTCTTCGCCACGACCGACGGGCACGTGCTCACGCACGTGGTCGGGGACGCGCTGTTCCGGCGCTGGGCGAAGCTCATGGGCGAGGAGGAGCGCTTCGTGGCCGATGCGCGCTTCGCCTCCGACCAGTCGCGTGGGGATCACAGCGCGCCGATCCTGGCGCGCATGCGCGACTGGTGCGCCACGCGCACCACCAGGGAGGCGGTGGATGCGCTCACCGCGGCGGGCCTGCCGGCAGGTCCGGTGCTCACGCCGCAGCAGGCGCTCGATGATCCGCAGGTGGATGCCATGGGATTTCTCAAGTCCGTCGCCGGCTACCCCGGCCTTGACCGCGTCGCGCGGGTACCCGACCTGCCGGTGTCCTTCGGCCGCCTGCCAGCGGGCATCCAGGCACCCCCGCCCACCACCGGGCAGCACAGCCACGAGATTCTCGCGCAGCTTGGGTTGAGCGATTCCCAGATCGCGGAGCTCGTGGCGGCGGG
>JANYBG010000069.1 GCA_025360865.1 Pseudomonadota bacterium
GTATTCGAACTTGTCCACGGCCTTCATCAGGCCGATGTTGCCCTCCTGGATCAGGTCGAGGAACTGCAGGCCGCGGTTGGTGTACTTCTTGGCGATGGAGATCACCAGGCGCAGGTTCGCCTCGACCATCTCCTTCTTGGCGCGCCGCGCCTTGGCCTCACCGATCGAGACCTCGCGATTGACGTCCTTGATGTCGTTGATCGTGAGGTGGTAGAGCCCCTCGAGAAGCTCGAGCTTCTTCTGGCGCCGCTCGACCTCGTCCTTGAACTTCGCCAGCGGGGCTGAGTACTTCTTGCCGCCCTTGACGTGCTTGCTCAGCCAGCGCGGGTTCGTCTCGTTCTTGGGGAAGGAGGCGATGAAGTCCTTGCGCGGCATGCCGGCATCACGCACGGCGATGACCATGATCTCCTTCTCGAGCTGGCGCACCTCGGAGACGTGCGAACGCAGGTTCTGGATCAGGGCCTCGAACATGCGCGGCGCGAGACGCAGTTCCATGAACTCGTCCTGCAGCCTCTTACGCTGGCGCAGAGTCTTCACGTCCTTGGCGCCGAGCTTGGCGATCGAGCCGAGCACCTGGCCGTGGACCTTGGCGATGGAGGCGAAACGCGACGCGGCCTCGATCGGATCCGGGCCGGTATCGACCGCTTCCTCCTCGGTGTCCGCGGCCTCCTCGGTCTCCTCCTCCTCCTCCGCCTTCTCCGGAGCCGCCACCACTTCCAACTTGGTCGGGTTCTGCGGCTGGGCGATGACGTCCGGCGCGTTCGGGTCGATGTAGCCGACGATGACGTCGACCAGGCGCCCCTGGCCGTTCTTCACCGGCTCATAGGCGCGCAGCAGAAAATCGTAGGTGGACGGGTACATCGCGAGCGCGCGACGTACCGCGTCGAGGCCTTCCTCGATGCGCTTGGCGATACGGATCTCGCCCTCGCGCGTCAGCAGCTCGACCGTGCCCATCTCGCGCATGTACATGCGCACCGGGTCGGTCGTGCGGCCGAGCTCCGCATCCAGCGCGGCCAGCGCGGCGGCGGCTTCCTCGATCGCCTCCTCGTCGGCTGGCTGCGAGGGCTCCGATTGCAGCAGCGACTCCGCATCCGGTGCCTTCTCGTACACCGGGATGCCCATATCGTTGATCGTGTTGACGATGTCTTCGATCTGCTCCGGATCGACGATCTCGGAGGGCAGGTGATCGTTCACCTGCGCGTAGGTGAGGTAGCCCTGCTCCTTGCCGCGCGCGATCAGCAGCTTCAGCTGCGACTGACGCTCCTCGGGCATCACCGGTCCGCGGCGCTCGATGCCCAGCGGACGCTTGTCCGCGGCGGCGGCGAGCTTGGCGTTGGCGGCGGCGAGCTTGGCATTGGTGGCGCGCGTGGCGTCCAGCGGCTTGGGAGCCGGTGCCGCGGGCGCGCCCTTGATCGCGGCGGCCGGCTTTTTGGCGGCCGGCACGGGCGCGGCGACTTTGCCCCGCTCCTTCTCCCGCGCGCCGCCGGCGGCGGTAACGGCCTTCTCGACGACCGCCGGCTTCACCGGCTTGTTCTGATGGGCTTGGGCGGTGGGACGCTTTTTGGGTGCCGTCTGAGGCTTTTGCTTACGTGTCATGTACTCGCGGCGCGCTGGTGGTGTCCCCTAATGTGCTGCCCGATCCGGGCCGGCTCAAGGGGGTGGAGGGCAAAGAGCCGGCGATTTTATTTGACGGCGAGGGAATCACCAAATCCAACTTAACCCCCGGTATTGTGGCGGTCGCCAAGTCTACCTATAAGTACTTGAAAATCCTTAAGTTCATCCTCCGTTAGACTGCCTGAACGACTTTTAGCCTCAAGCGCCTCCAGGCGCCGTTGGGCGGCCAATTCCGCCAGCCGCACCACGGCACCGCGCAGTTCGACCGCCGCCACGGGGGCGTCCGTGATGACCTCCTCGCGTTCAAGGAGCTTCTTCAGCGACTCGCCCCCCTCGCGGTCGCTCCAGCGCTGCACCACCTGGGCTGCGATCCGGGCAGGGTGGTCGCGCAGGTCATCGAGGAGCTCCCGCAGCAGCGCGACGCCAGGCTCGTCGCTGGCATCCAGGCCCGCGCGCTCGGCGGGGCTGACTTCCGCGGCGATGGCCGGGTAGTGCAGGAGCCTCACGATCGCCTGGCGCACCAGGCTTCCGCGCCCGGCCGCGGTGGAACCGCCGCGTTGGCGCGCCGGCGCCTCAGGGGCGGGAGGCGCGGCGCCCGGGGTCCAAAGTTCGCGCAGACGCTGTGGGGCGAGACCCACCACCGTGGCGAGCCGATCCAGCAACAGCTCGCGATAGACTCCCTCGGGCACCTTCAGGAACAGCGGCCGCGCGTTCTCGGCGAAGCGCGCCCGCCCGTCGGCGTGCGCCAGTTCGCTTTGCTGCGAGAGTTCGCGCACCAGGTATTCCGACAACGGCAGCGCCTCCACCAGTCGCGCCTCGAAGGCATCCTTGCCTTCCTCGCCCACCAGCGTGTCCGGGTCG
>JANYBG010000096.1 GCA_025360865.1 Pseudomonadota bacterium
ACGTCCCACACCAGCCGGTCGCGCGGGGTGTCGTAGATGTAGTGCAGCGCGATCGTGAGCTCCACCGTGCCCAGGCCCGCGGCGAAATGCCCGCCCCGGGTGCTGACACTGTGGATGAGAAAGTCGCGCAGCTCCGCGGCAAGCTCGGTGAGCTTGCTCACCGGTAGGCGGCGCAGGTCCGCGGGGCTCGCTATCGCGGCGAGCAGCGGGTACTTGTCCATCTCGACACTCATCGCGGTGGGAGTTTACACACTCGACCGCGCCGGACCGAGCGGGGCATGCGCGATCTCAACTGGCGCGGTTGACGACAAAGTCGGCCAGCTGCGCCAAGGCCCCGGCCCGCGTCCCCAAGGGGGCGAGCGCGGCGATGGCCGCCTCGCGCAGCTCCTTGGCACGGCGCTTGGCGGCGGGAAGGCCCGCGGTGCTCGGGTACGTCGGTTTCGCGTGCGCGGCATCCGCGCCCGTCGACTTGCCCAGGAGCGCCGGGTCCCCCTCGACATCCAGGATGTCGTCCTGAATCTGGAAGGCGAGACCCACCTGGGCGCCGAAGCTCTCTAGGCTCGCCAGCTGCGGGCCGCCGGTCACCCCGGCGGCGAGGGCTCCCAGTAGGACGCTGCACTCGATCAGCGCGCCGGTCTTGCGCCGGTGCATGTCCTCGATGCCCGCGACATTGAGCACCTGGCCCACCGCGGCAAGATCGATCGCCTGCCCGCCGGCCATGCCACTGGTCCCGATCGCGCGCGCCAGCACGCGGATCATCTGCAGCCGTGCCTGCGGGGTGGTTCCCTCCATCGGCTCGTTGGCGAGGACCTCGAACGCCAGCCCCTGCAGCGCATCTCCGACCAGCACCGCGGTGCCCTCGTCGTAGGCCTTGTGGCAGGTGGGGCGGCCGCGGCGCAGGTCGTCGTCGTCCATCGCCGGCAGATCGTCGTGCACCAGACTGTAGACGTGGATCAGCTCAACCGCGGCGGCGGGGGCGTCGAGGCTGGCAAGCGGTGCTCCGAGAGATTCACCGGTGAGGTACACCAGCGTCGGGCGCAGCCGCTTACCCGCGCCAAGGACGCTGTAGCGCATGGCTGCGCGCAGTCTCGCGGTGCCTGGGTCCGGCAGCGCGAGCGCGCGGTCGAGTACGCCCTCGATGCGCGCCCGGCAGGCGGCCACCCGGGCGGCGAAAACGGTGAAAGGGCGGGGATCGCCCGCGGGCGGGGCGCTCACTGCGGATCCGGGTTGCCCGCGGACCCTTCCTCATCGGCTTCGAAGGCTTGCGCCTGCGGCTCGCCCCCCCGCTTCAGCAGGATCTCGACCTTCTGCTGCGCGGCCTGCAGCGAGCGTTGGCAGTGCCGCGTCAGCGCGACGCCGCGCTCGAACAGCTTCAGCGCCTCATCCAGCGGCAGGTCCCCGCGCTCGAGCCGCTCGGTGAGCGTCTCAAGTTCAGTCAGGGCCTGTTCGAAGTCGGGAGCTTTGCTGCTACGGGCCAAGGGCGTGCGATCCAATTTTTCGGAAGCCGAGGAGACAGGGGCGCGCAACGTTACACAGCACCGCGTGTGAGGGTCAACGCGCGGTTGACGTCCCTTGGACTGCGGCATACAGTCCTAAGCTCGATGGTTAGACCCAGTCTAAGTGAGGAACGAGATGAATCTCAAAGGCAGCAAGACCGAGAAGAACCTTAAGGACGCATTCGCCGGCGAGTCGCAGGCGAACCGTCGCTACCTGTATTTCGCGCAGAAGGCTGACGTTGAGGGATTCAACGACGTTTCCGCGGTGTTCCGCTCGACCGCCGAGGGCGAGACCGGGCATGCCCACGGCCACCTTGAGTACCTCGAGGCGGTAGGCGATCCGGCCACGGGCCTGCCGATCGGCGAGACCCACAACAATCTCAAGGCGGCGATCGCCGGCGAGACGCACGAGTACTCGGACATGTACCCGGGCATGGCGAAGGCGGCGCGCGAGGAGGGTTTCGCGGAGATCGCCGACTGGTTCGAGACGCTGGCCAAGGCCGAGCGCTCGCATGCCAATCGCTTCCAGAAGGCCCTCGACGGACTCTGAGGATCCTGCGATACCGGCCGCGTGCGCACAGCCCGCGGCCGGTGCTCGTTTGAAAGTCGCCAACTCCAATGAGCACTACGCCTTCGGAACCTGGAGCCTCAGCGGCCGAGCGTGAGGGCAGCCTCGAGGCACCCACGCGGCATCCGCTCGAATGGCGCTCGGCGGCCTTCTACGACCCCGCGGCGCTCGACCAGGAACTCGAGCGGGTCTTCGACATCTGCCACGGCTGTCGTCGCTGCTTCAACCTGTGCAACTCATTCCCAGTGCTGTTCGACGCGGTCGACGCGACCCAGGAGGGCGAGGTCGCAGGCGTCGACAAGAAGGCCTACTGGGAGGTCGTCGACAATTGCTACCTGTGCGACATGTGCTTCATGACGAAGTGCCCGTACGTGCCGCCCCATCCCTGGCATGTCGACTTTCCGCACCTGATGCTGCGGGCGAAGGCCGTGCGGACCCGCGCCGAAGGCCTGAGCCTGCGCGAGAAGACGCTCGCGGCCACCGATACGGTCGGTTCGCTCGCCGGCATCCCGGTGATCAGCGAGATAGTGAACGCGGTGAACCATTCCGCCCCGGGGCGCGCGCTGCTCGAGAAGGTGCTGGGCGTCGACCGCGGCGCCCCACTGCCGGATTACCACGCGCGCACCGCGCGCAAGCGCCTCGCGCACCTGGCCACCACCGCCGACCCGGTGTCCGCCGAGGCCCGCGCCACCCCTGCAACCCGCGGGCGCGTCGCGCTCTTCACCACCTGCTACGGCAACCGCAACGAGCCGGGGCTGGATGAGGACCTCGTGGCGATCTTCGGGCACAACGGCATCGAGGTGGCTCTGCTGCCGCGCGAGCGTTGCTGTGGCATGCCGCGGCTTGAGCTCGGTGACCTTGAGGCCGTGGCGAGGCTCAAGGAGCACAACATCCCGCAGCTCGCCCAGGCGATCGAGTCCGGCTACGACGTAGTGGCGCCGATTCCCTCGTGCGTTCTCATGTTCAAGCAGGAGTTGCCGCTCATGTTTCCCGAGGATGCGCAGGTGCGCGCCGTCGCGGAGCACACCTTCGATCCCTTCGAGTACCTCATGCTGCGCCTCCAGGCGGGCTTGCTGCGCACCGACTTCAAGGCGCGCCTCGGGAAGGTCAGTTACCACGTGCCATGCCACCTGCGAGTGCAGAACCTGGGCCTCAAGACGCGCGACATGCTCAGGCTCGTGCCCGAGACGACCGTGGATGTCATCGAGCGCTGCTCGGGTCACAACGGCACGTACGGGGTGAAGAAGGAATTCCGCGCGGCGTCCATGAAGATCGGTCGCCCGGTCATGACGCGTGTCGAGAACGGCAAGGCGGACCACTACAGCAGCGATTGCCCGATGGCGGGGCACCAGATCGAGAGTGGGCTCACCGAGGCACGGGAGCCGGAACACCCGCTGCGACTGCTGCGCATGGCGTACGGAATCTGATGCCCAAGCTCGCGGTCGCCGATCTGATGCCGCTCGAGCAGTACGCGCGCGAGCGCGGCGCTTTCCGCGAACGCGTGCTCGCGCACAAGGTCGCGCGCCGCCTGGCCGTGGGCCCCCATGCCACATGGATCTTCGAGGACCGCCTCACGGTGCAGTATCAGGTGCAGGAGATGCTGCGCACCGAGCGCATCTTCGAACCCGAGGGAATCGCCGAGGAGCTCGGCGCCTACAACCCGCTCATTCCCGATGGCAGCAACTGGAAGGTCACGCTGCTCCTGGAGTACGACACAAACGCGCGTCCGGCGGCGCTCGCCAGCCTCAGGGGCGTCGAGGATCGCTGCTGGGTGCGGGTGCGGGGCCATGAGCGCGTGTTCGCGATCGCCGACGAGGACCTGCCGCGCGAGAACGCGGAGAAGACCGCCGCGGTGCACTTCCTGCGTTTCGAGCTCACGCCGGCGATGCGCGCGGCGCTGCATGCCGTCGCGGCGTTGGCCGTGGGCATCGACCACGAGAATTACCGCCACCAGATCGACCCGGTGACGCAGGCGGTCCGCGACTCGCTGGCCGCTGATCTTAGCTAGCCGATCGCGGCCGCTTTCCCACGCCAAATCCGCGCGCGCTTGCGCTAAGATCGCGCCGCGCCCGCGTTCGCACCAGGGCGAGCCACGGATTTTGTGACACCGGATGACCCAGTCCTACACCGCTTCCGACATCGAGGTCCTGAGCGGCCTCGAGCCAGTCCGGCGCCGCCCCGGCATGTACACCCACACCTCGCGCCCGAACCACCTGGCGCACGAGGTCATCGACAACAGCGTCGATGAGGCGCTCGCCGGCTACTGCAAGCAGATCGACGTCACCCTGTTCAAGGATGGCTCGTTGCAGGTCGCCGACGACGGCCGCGGCATGCCAGTGGACATCCATCCCAAGGAGAAGGTGAGCGGCGCGGAGCTGATCCTCACGCGCCTGCACGCCGGCGGCAAATTCTCCGATGCCACGTACAAGTTCTCCGGCGGCTTGCACGGCGTGGGCGTCTCGGTGGTGAACGCGCTCTCCAAGCACCTGGAGTGCTGGATCCGGCGGGGCGGCAAGGAATATAACATCGCCTTCAAGGACGGCGCGATCACCTCCAAGCTCGAGGAGATAGGGACCGTCGGCCAGCGTAACACCGGCAGCACGGTGCGCTTCTGGCCGGACGCCAAGTTCTTCGATTCCGACAAGTTCTCTGTCCCGCCGCTCAAGCATGTCCTGAAGGCCAAGGCCGTCCTGTGCCCCGGTTTGCGCGTCACGTTCAAGAACGAGGCGACCGGCGAGAAGGACGAGTGGTTCTTCACCGGTGATCTGGGCGCCTATCTCATTGAGGAACTGCAGAAAGAGACACGTATCCCGGCCGAGCCGATCACTGGCGCGCTAACCGAGGACAATGACTCGGTCGACTACGCCTTGTGCTGGGCGCCGGATGCGGAAACGGCCCTCGGGGAAAGCTACGTCAACCTCATCCCCACCATCGAGGGCGGCACGCACGTCAATGGCTTGCGCGCCGGCGTCGCCGCGGCGGTGCGCGAGTTCTGCGAGTTCCGCAACCTCGTGCCGCGCGGGCTGAAGCTCACCCCCGAGGACGTGTGGGACAAGGCCAACTACGTGCTCTCGATCAAGATCCAGGAGCCGCAGTTCGCCGGGCAGATGAAGGAGCGCCTCGGTTCGCGTGAGGCGGCGCCCTTGGTCGAGGGCTTCGCGCGCGATTCGGTGGCGCTGTGGCTGAACCGCCATCCCGATGCCGGCGAGCGCATCGCGCAGTTCGCGATCCAGAACGCCCAGGAGCGCGCGAAAGCCGCCCAGAAGATCGTGCGCAAGCGCATCGCCGGCGGCCCCGCTCTGCCGGGCAAGCTCGCCGACTGCGTGAGCCAGGAACCGCGCCGCTGCGAGCTGTTCCTCGTCGAGGGCGACTCCGCCGGCGGCTCCGCCAAGCAGGCGCGCGACAAGGACTTCCAGGCGATCATGCCGCTGCGCGGCAAGATCCTGAATACCTGGGAACTGGACGCCCACCAGATCGCCGGTAGCGAGGAGGTGCACAACATCAGCATCGCGATGGGTATCGACCCGGGCTCGGCGGACCTGAGCCAGCTGCGTTACCACAAGATCTGCATCCTCGCGGACGCGGACTCGGACGGGCAGCACATCGCGACCCTGCTGTGCGCGCTGTTCCTGCGCCACTTCCGCCCGCTGGTGGCCAACGGCCACGTGTATGTCGCCATGCCGCCGTTGTACCGGATCGATGCGGGCAAGCAGGTGCATTACGCGCTCGATGACGGCGAGCGCGACCAGTTCCTGAAGAAGATCGAGAAGGAGAACGCGCGCACCCGGCCAATGGTGACCCGCTTCAAGGGCTTAGGGGAGATGAACCCCTCGCAGTTGCGTGAGACCACGATCGACCCTCGCACGCGGCGCCTGGTGCAGCTGACCATCGAGGGCAAGGACAACACGGACCAGTTGATGGACATGCTGCTCGCCAAGAAACGCTCGGCTGACCGGCGCGAATGGCTTGAACAGAAGGGCAACCTCGCTGAAGTGCAGGTCTAGGCGTGCCGGAGAACCAGGAGCTTAACTTCGAGGGTGTCGAGCGCCAGCCGCTGCGCACCTTCACCGAGAAGGCCTACCTCGACTACTCGATGTACGTGATCCTCGACCGCGCGCTGCCATTCCTCGGGGACGGCCTGAAGCCGGTGCAGCGGCGCATCACCTACGCGATGAGTGAGCTGGGGCTGTCGGCAGTCAACAAGGCCAAGAAGTCGGCGCGCACGGTCGGGGACGTGCTGGGCAAGTTCCACCCGCACGGTGACAGCGCCTGCTATGAGGCGATGGTGCTCATGGCGCAGCCCTTCGCCTACCGCTATCCGCTCATCGACGGGCAAGGCAACTGGGGCTCCCAGGATGACCCCAAGTCCTTCGCCGCGATGCGCTACACGGAGGCGAAGCTCACCAAGTACGCCGATGTCCTGCTGGGGGAACTCTCCGAGGGCACCGTCGACTGGACCCCCAACTTTGACGGCACGCTCGAGGAACCCGTGTTCCTGCCGGCGCGCCTGCCGAACCTGTTGCTCAACGGCACCTCGGGGATCGCGGTCGGCATGGCCACCGACATCCCCCCGCACAACCTGCGCGAGGTGGCCAACGCCTGCGTTCACCTGCTCGAGGACCCCGAGGCCACCACCGCGCAGCTGATGAAGTTCGTGAAGGGCCCGGACCTTCCCACCGGGGCCGAGATCATCTCCCCGCGCGCGGACCTCAAGGAGTTCTACGAGAACGGGCTCGGGACCTTCAAGGCGCGCGCCACCTGGGAGGTTGAGGAGGGCAACATCGTCATCACCGCCTTCCCGTACCAGGTCTCCCCGACCAAGGTGCAGGAGCAGATCGCCGAGCAGATGCGGGCGAAGAAGCTGCCGATGGTCGATGCGCTGAACGACGAGTCGGACCATGAGAACCCGGTGCGCGTGGTGGTCGTGCCGCGTTCCAACCGCGTCGACCTGACCGAGCTCATGAACCACCTGTTCGCGACCACCGATCTTGAGCGCAGCTACCGGGTCAACCTGAACATCATCGCCCTCGACGGCCGGCCGCGGGTGATGAACCTGCGCGACGTGTTGAGCGAGTGGCTGGAGTTCCGCACCCGCACCGTGACACGGCGCCTGGAATACCGCCTGAGCAAGGTTGCGAAGAGGCTGCACATCCTTGATGGCCTGCTCGTCGCCTTCCTCAACCTCGACGAGGTGATTCGCATCATCCGCCGCGAGGACGAGCCGAAGCCTGTGCTGATGAAGCGCTTCAGGCTCTCCGCGGAACAGACCGAGGAGATCCTCAACACGCGCCTGCGGCATCTCGCCAAGCTCGAGGAGATGAAGATCCGCGAAGAGCAGAAGGCGCTGTCGCTCGAGCGCGAGGAGCTCGAGGCGCTGCTCAAGAGCAAGGCGAAGCTCAAGAAGCTCATCGCCGCGGAGATCCGCGCGGACGCGGACAAGTTCGGCGACGAGCGCCGCACCAAGATCATCGAGCGCGAGGCCGCGCAGGCGATCGACGAGACGAGCCTTATTCCGAACGAGCCGGTCACCGTCGTGCTCTCCACCGGCGGCTTCGTGCGCTCGGCCAAGGGCCATGAGGTCGAGCCGGGTGCTCTGTCGTACAAAAGCGGCGACGCCTTCCAGGCGCTCGCGCGCGGGCGCAGCCTGCAATCGGCCGTGTTCATCGATAGCACCGGCCGCACATATACCCTGCCGGCCCACTCGCTGCCCTCCGCGCGCGGCCACGGCGAGCCGCTCTCCGGGCGGCTGGATCCGCCGGACGGGGCGAAGTACACCGGCGTCATGATCGGGGAGCCTGAGGACCTGTGGTTGCTGGCAAGTGACGCGGGCTATGGCTTCACGGCCCGGCTGAAGGACCTGGTGACCGACCGGCGAGCCGGCAAGACCGTGCTGAACGTGCCGGAGAACGCGCATGTGCTGGCGCCCGCGCCGGTGCCGAGCGTGGATTCCCTCGTCGTGGTCGTCAGCAGCGAGGGCAAGCTGCTCGCGTTTAAGGTAGGTGAGGTGCCCGAGATGCCGCGCGGTAAGGGCAACAAGCTCTACGACATCCCCGGCAAGAAAGCGCAGGCGCGCACGGAGCTGATGACCGCTGTCGCGGTGGTGCCGCCCAAGGCGATTCTCATCCTCTTCTCGGGCGAGGTGCGCAAGGAGCTCGATTGGCGCGAGCTGCAGGGCTACATCGGCGAGCGTGCCCAGCGTGGGGCGGTGCTCAAGCGTGGCTGGCCGCGCAACATCGATCGCATGGAAGTGCGGCTGCCCACCCCTGCCACCTGAGGCGCGCGTCCGCCCCGCGCGGGTGGCGGGCAGGACGCCTGCCCCTTGGCCCGATCACCGGGCCGGCATCCAGGTCCGAACGCAGGTCGCGTCTCACCGAGAGGTTCCCGTGAAAAATACCGTCGCTGCCCGCATCGTCGTCTTGTTCGCATGGCTCCTCCCCGTGGCGGCGCAATGCGAGGAACCGAAGTCACTGGCCCTTGTTGGCGGCATGCTGCTGGACGGACGCGGCGCCGCTCCGGTGCATCATGCGGTCATCCTGATCCGGGGTGAGCGTATCGTGGCCGCGGGGTCGGCCGCGAGTGTGCGCATCCCACCGGGGACGCCCGTGATCGACACGAGCGGGGCGACGATGCTGCCAGGACTGGTTGAGTTGCATGCGCATCTGCTGCTCGTCGGTCACGGCGACATCGCCAGCTGGTTCGCCTGGCTCGAAGGCCAGCCAGGTATCTCCACGGAGAGCGTCATGGCGCTTTCCGCGCGCCAGTTGCTCAGCGCCGGGATCACCTCCGCCATCGATCTGGGTGGACCGCTCGCCGAGAGCGTGAGCATCCGCGATCGAATCAGCCGCGGGGAGCTGCCCGGGCCGCGCCTTAGCGTGAGCGGACCCTGGCTGACCTCCAGGCCTGCGATCTTCCCGGCGAAGTACCAGCACATCGTCGCGACACCCGAGGAGGCCGCCCGCGCCACCGAGGCCAACATCAGCGGCGGTGCCGACATCATCAAGACCCACGGCGCGCTGACGCGCGAGCAATACCGCGCCATCGTCACGACGGCCCATGACCACAACACCAGAGTGCATGCCCACCTGTACGATGAACAGGAACTGCGCGACGCGTTCGAGGCCGGAGTCGACGTCTTACAGCACGTAGGCTCCGCGGGTACGGCTCCGTACGATCCGGAGCTGGTGCGGGCCATCGCCGCGAGCGGCCGGCCGGTCGTGCCGACGGCGGCCCACCGTGTCTGGGTATTGCCAGCCACGCGGGATTTTCCCGAGCGGCTCGAGGATCCGGTGCTCAGGCGCCAGTTCCCGCCAGCCATGTGGGCTGAGTTGCAGCGCTCGTTCAAGGGCTTCGCGGATTCGGCGTACTTCCAGGACCACGCTCGCGAGGAATCCCACCGAGAGGAGTCCATTGGCCAATGGATTCGCGCCGGCGCTGTGATCGGCATGGGAACCGACAGCGGCTCGCCGCTGAATTTCCACACTGATGCGCTGTGGCGCGAGGCGAAGGTATTCGTGGACCATGGCATGCCGGCTCCCGAAGTCATCGTGGCGCTCACCGCGGGGGGCGCGCGCATCCTGGGCAAGCAGGACGATCTGGGCACGATCGAGCCGGGCAAGATCGCCGACATCACTGTGGTGAGGGGAGATCCGCTGCTTGATATGGACGCCCTCGCGAACGTCCAGGTCGTCGTCAAAGGCGGGGTGGCGTACGACCACGCGCGGCCGGTCGACCCGCGGACCCTCCCGCCCGCCGCCAGGTAAGCCGGCGCGGGCCCCGGCGGAAAGGGCAGGTTTCGGACGGGCATGGCGGGCGACCGTCGAAGCCGGAATATGTCTGTTTGCGAATGGTAATGATTCGCATTAACATCCTTAGGAGTTCGAGTCGGCTGCGGGGCGGCCGCTTCAGGTGTGCCGGGTCAACTTGAACATCCTGCCCCACCCGCCCCACCCGTGCGGCTGACCAGTGGAGTGCCGCCTGACCACCACCGGTGCCAAGAACCACGGACGCTACCTCATGAACCGCGACCCGAAATCCCGAGCCGCTGGCCTGCTCATCGCAGGCGCCCTCAGCCTGAGCGCGCCGGCTCTCGCGAGCCCCGAGCAGGACGCGCGCCTGGATGCGATGCAGCGGCAGCTGCGGCAGATGCAGGCGACCCTGGGGCAGCTGGCGGACGAGAACCGAGCGTTGCGCGAGCACGGGACCGAAGTCGACCAACAGCTCGCGCAGATGAAAGCCCAGGCCTCCTCAGGTGCCGGCACGGTCGCCCAGGCCCCCGCCGCGAGCGGCGCGCCGCCGGCGGCCACCGCGCCCGGTGCGACCCCCGCGAACGCACCGCCCTCGAGTGGGAGCCCTGGGGCCACGCCGTTGGGCGATACGCTCGCCGCCGCTGGGCGGAACTTGCGACTATGGGGGTACGGTGAAATCTATTACATCAATCCGACCGGGGTGCGCGGTGACACGACCATGGACCTGGCGCGCGCGGTGTTCGGCATCGGCTACCGGCTCGATGACCAGACCGAGTTCAACTCCGAGTACGAGGTGGAGCACAGCGTCGTCTCCGCCAATGATGTCGGTGAGTTCGAGGTCGAGCAGTTCTACGTCGATCGGCGCCTGAATGACTCGGTCAGCGCGCGCGCGGGCCTGTTCCTCATGCCCTTTGGCCTGCTCAACGAGAACCACGAGCCGACCGCCTTCTACGGCGTGCAGCGCAACTTCGTCGAGACCCTGATCATTCCCAGCACCTGGCGCGAGGGCGGTTTCAACCTGCACGGCACGACCCCGAGCGGCTTCGCCTGGAACGCAGGTGTGGTCACGGGCCTCAACCTGTCCGCATGGGACTTCGCTCCCCAGGTGCCTCCGTACCACACCGCGCTGCAGCTGCAGAACAACGGCATCGCCCCGATGCAGGCATCGCATCAGGAGTTGTCGAACGCCAACGCCCGTCACCTGTCGCAGTACCTGGCGCTGGGCTACTACGGCATCCCCGGGCTTACCTTGGGGGCGGCCATCAGCAGCGGCGACGCGGTGCCGGTGCCCCCAGCCCGCGGCCAGCGAACGCCCGGAGACCCGCGCGTCACCCTGTGGGAGGGACATGCGCGCTGGACGCCGGGCAGGTGGGACCTTTCCGCGCTCTACGCGCACGGGCACCTCAGCAAGCTGTACGACGTTAACGCGGCCAACCCCGGTGCGCCCAACCCGATCCCGAGTAACTTCTACGGTTACTACGGCGAGGCGGCCTACCTGCTGTGGGAGCACAACGAATACCGCTTCAACCCCTTCGCGCGCTACGAGTACTACACGCTGGGGTCAAGCTGGGCCGGCACGACCGGACCCACGCTCCCCAGCGGCAACGTGGCGTTGGAGGGCGGCGCCTACGGCCCGTGGCCGCTGAACCATGACCGCGTGTGGACGGCGGGCGCGAACTTCTACATCGGACCGCACTTGGTGCTCAAGGCTGATTACCAGTGGTTCGACGTGAACTCGCGGTTCCGGCGCGTCGACCTGGGCCTGGGGGTGAATTTCTAGCGCGCAAGGGCGGGGTGGGGCCGTCAGGCCTGCAGTACGACTTGCTCGGGCTCGTTGACGAAGTAGCCCTGGATGTACTGCACGCCGACCTGCCACAGCACCGCCATGGTATTGGCGTCCTCGACGCGCTCGGCCACGGTCTGGATCTTGTTCTTGCGCGCGGCCTCCACCAGGACGCGCACGCGCTGCTGCAGCTGCGGGTCCCCGGCGAGTCCCTGCACGAGCGTGCCGTCGATCTTCACGAAGTCCAGCGGCACTGACTCGAGCATGCCGAGGCTGTTACGGCCGGACCCGAAACCCTCGAGCGCGAAGCGGAACTTGCGCTCGCGCAGCGCACTCGCCAGAGCCTTCACCTCCGGCACGTGGGTCGCCGCGGTTTCCTCTGTGACCTGGAAGCACAGCCGCTGTGGTTGCGCGCGGGTGGAGCGCAGGTGGTTGTCAAGCCATTCGACGAAGCCGCCATCGCGCGCGGTCTCACGCGAGAGCCGCACGAACAGGCACTCGGGGGTCTTCTGCGCGGCGAAGGACAACGAGGCCCCCACCACCCAGCGGTCGATATTCCTGAGCAGGTCATTGCGTCCCGCGGCCGACATGAACTCCGACGGCAGCACTTCCTTGCCCTGCGTGTCGATCATGCGCACCAGTACATCGAACATCCGGGGATCATCCCCCTGCAGGCTCGCGATCGGCTGCTGGACCAGCCGGAAGCGGTTCTCCATGAGCGCCGCCTTGATGTGCTTCACCCACACCTGGTCGTAGGACATGACGCGGCTGTCGGTGTCGGCGCGGTCGGAGGTGATGCTCTGGTTGCCCCCGCGCGTGACGCCCTTGCGCGCGCTTTCCATGGCATCGGCGAGCAGCGCGTCCAGCCGCGCATCCCCGGGGGACACAACCGACAGGCCAAGCGTGCAGGTGACCGACACTGACTTGTCGTTCACGCGCATCACCTGCTTGGCGATGCGCGCGAGCAGCCGTTCGCTCCAGGCGCTGATGTCGTGCTCGTTGCCGCGCTCGAGCAGCGCGGCGAAGCGCACGCCTCCCATGCGCCCGACCAGTTCCTTCGGGTGCAGTGATTCCTTGAACAGCCGGGCGACCTCGGTGAAGACCTCCTCGCTCGCGGCCGCGCCGACGATGCGCTCGAGTGTGGCGAACTTGTCGATGCGCATCACGGCGATACAGCGCACGCCGCCGGGGGTCGGTGTGGAGAGTCGCTCGGCAAGCGCCACCAGCAGGTCCGTGCGCCGCATGAGGCCGGCGGCGATCTCCGGGCGTGGCGCGGGCGCGGTCACCGCGACCAGCACGTGGTCATCGCGCCTCCGCGAGGGCACCACCAGGCGCACGCATGGCTCGCCCTCGTATTCCCCGAGCGCGAGGGTCATCTCGATCGGCAGCACAGTGCCGTCGTTGAGCAGCGCGTTGGCGCGCAGCGTGTGGCCGCTCCAGCGGCCCTGTTGGCAGGCGGCGAGCGCCCCGCGCAACGCGGCGTGCGTTGATTCCTCGAAGAGGTCCATCACCGGCTGGCCGGTGACACCGTCCTCGACGGCGTAGAGCTTGTGCCAGGCGTTATTGGTGTCGGTGACGATGCCTTCCTGCACCTGGATGATGGCGTCGTTGGAGTGCTGCAGCACGTTGTCCAGCTGGCTACGCGCGTCGTGCGCGGTCTTGACCGTCGTCTCCAGCTCGCGCGCGGCGCGGAACACCTTGAGCTCCCGCAGGACCACGGCCTCAAGGCGCGCGGGGCAGGCAAGGGTCACGACATCGCGCGCCCCCAGGCTCAGGGCCTGCGCGACCTGCGCCTCATCAAAAGCCGGGGCCAGCAGCAGCACGGGCACGGCCGGGGCGAACTGGTCCCGGAGGCCGATAACGGGGGCGAGTTCCGCGGGCGTGCTGGCCACGTGCACCACCAGCTGCGGGTTCAACTGCGTGAGCGCGTCCCCAAGGTCGCGAAGCGCGGGCAGCCAGGTGCAGTGAACGGCCTGTCCGGCGCGGCGCATGACGCTATTGATGGCCTCGACCGGGTCGCGGGCCACGCTGAGCACTATCAGCGGAACCGCGTTCTGCTCGGACAAAGGGGATCTCCAAAACACGCACACAGGGGCGGAGCGAGTCTAGCACCCGGCAATTGGGCGCCCGCGTGATGAGCCTCCCGGAAAGCCAACAGTGCAAAGCCGAGGAAGGCTCGGGGCCGGGCGTCCCAGCGGGCACCGGTGGCGCAAGCGGATGGCCCGCGACCCTGAATCGCGAGGGCCCGGCGGCCGCTGGAGCGCTGCGGGCCCATCCGGGCGCGAACTGGCGGGGGGTAGGGGGATGCCGGTATCATACGCCGCCCTTTGGGCAGGCCGCGCCCGGCGCCGCCCTTCATCGCGAGACACACATGGCCAGTTACACAACCAGCGAAGTCCGTGGCGGGCTGAAGGTCCTGCTCGATGGTGACCCATACGCGGTGATCGAAAACGAGTTCGTGAAGCCGGGCAAGGGCCAGGCCTTCAATCGCATCAAGGTGCGAAACCTCAAGACCGGTCGCACGATCGAGAAAACATTCCGTTCCGGCGAGTCGCTGGAAGGGGCGGATGTCGTCGACACCGAGATGCAGTACCTGTACCAAGAAGGGGACTTCTGGCACTTCATGCAGCCGGAGAGCTTCGAGCAGTACACCGCCGACAAGTCCGCCATTGGCGATGCCGCGCAGTGGCTCAAGGACGGCACCGTGTGCATCATCACGCTGTGGAACAACGTGCCGCTGGTGGTCACCCCGCCGCCGCACATCGAGCTAAAGATCATCGAGACGGACCCGGGGCTGCGGGGCGACACCGCCACCGGCGGTCAGAAGTCCGCCAAGGTCGAGACCGGCGCCGTCATCCGCGTGCCGTTGTTCCTGAACGAGGGTGAAGTGATCCGCATCGACACGCGCACCGGCGAGTATGTCTCGCGCGCCAAGCAGTAGGTTCAGCGCGCCGCCGATTCTGGCGCTTCCCTGAGGTTCGCCGTCACGCTTTCCAGCCGCGTCCCGCGCAGTCCGTCCGCGGCGTATAGCAGCAGCGCCAGCCAGATCAGCGCGAAACCCGCGGCGCGCGCCCCGGTGAAGCTCTCGTGGTACAGCAGCACGCCTGAGAGCAGCTGCAGGCTCGGACCGATGTACTGCAGAACCCCGACGGTCGAGTAGGGCAATAGGCGCGCCGCATAGGCGAACAGGAACAGCGGCACGGCCGTCACCAGCCCCGCTCCCACCAGCAGGCTGTTGACCTCAGGGCTCGAGTGCCCGAGCGCTCCGACACCGACATGCTCACACCAGATGATGTAGGTGGCCGCCAGCGGCAGCAGCACCAGTGTCTCCGTGGCAAGGCCCGGCAGCGCCTCAACGCTCATCACCTTGCGCAGCAGGCCGTAGAGGGAAAAGCTCAGCGCGAGCGTCATGGCGATCCACGGCGGGCGGCCGGCCTCGAAAGTGAGGTAGGCCACGGCGATAGCCGCGAGCGTCACCGCCGTCCACTGCACGCGGTTGAGGCGCTCGTGCAGGAAGAAGATCCCGAGCACGACATTCACGAGTGGATTGATGTAGTAGCCCAGGCTCGTCTCAACGATGTGCCCGTGCGTGGCGCCCCACACGTACACCAGCCAGTTGGTGGTAACCAGCAGCGCGGTGAGCACCAACCGGCCAAGCAGCTTGGGTTTCCCCAGGGTCTGGCGCAGTGCGCCGATCTGCCCCGTCAGGAGCATGTAGCCGAGGATGAAGAAGCACGACCAAACGATGCGGTGGGCGATGATCTGCAGCGAAGGCACATCCTTCAGCTCGTGCAGGTAGATCGGCAGCATCCCCCATAGCGTGAACGCGGCGGCGCCCGCGGCGAGGCCGCGCCCCGACAGTCGCGCGGTCGTCATCGCGCGGCGACCGCGGCGAGGAACACCCGGGCGAGGGCCTCAAGGCCGCGCGCGTCGTCCGCGTCGAAGCGACTGGCCTCGGGACTGTCGATGTCCAGCACACCCAGCAGGGTGTCGCCGGCCATGAGCGGCACCACGAGCTCCGAGCGCGAGGCGGCATCGCAGGCGATGTGGCCCGGAAACAGGTGGACGTCCGGGACGAGTTGCGTGCGTCGCTCGAGCGCGGCCGTGCCGCACACGCCACGCCCCAGCGCGATCCGCACGCAGGCGGGCTTGCCCTGGAAGGGGCCCACCACCAGCCCCCCGTCCTTGAGGAAGTAGAACCCGGCCCAGTTCACGCGCGGCAGCGCATCGAACAGGAGCGCCGCGGTGTTGGCCGCGTTGGCCACGAAGTCGCGCTCACCTGCGAGCAGGGCGGTCAGTTCCCGCGCGAGGCGCGCGTAATCGGCCGGCTTGTCCTGGAACTCATAGCGCTGGGTCGTGAAGGTCATCCATGGCCTGTGCGGATAAAGGGGGGCGCATTCTCAGGCACGCGGGGTGGGGAACGCCAATACCTCTTCGATGTGGTTGGCGCCGGTGGCGAGCATGAGCACCCGGTCAAGGCCCACGGCGACGCCTGCGCAGTCAGGCAGCCCGCTTTGGAGCGCGGCCAGCAGGCGCTCGTCAAGGGGATGTAGCGGAAGGCCCGCCCGCGCGCGCGCGGTGTTGTCCGCCTCGAAGCGGGCGCGCTGCTCGGCGGGGTCCACCAGCTCGTGGAAGCCATTCGCAAGCTCCATCCCCCGCGCGTACAGCTCGAAGCGCTGCGCGGCGCGCGGGTCGGCCGGGTCCAGGCGCGCAAGGGCCGCCTGGCTCGCCGGGTAGCCGTGGATGAAGCTCAGCCCCTCGCCCCCGAGCCGGGGGCCGATCACCGAACCCATCAGCAGTTCAAGGTAATCATCGCGATCCAGCCCGGTGCCCCTGGCCAGGTCCAGGTGCGCGGCCGCGCGGGCGAGCTGGTCGAGCCCGGCCTCGAAGGGATCCAGGTTCAGTTCCCGCAGGAACACCTCGCGGTAGGTCAGGCGCTGCGCGGGCGCCGCCGCGGCGGCGGGCCCGAGCAGGCAGCCCACAAGCTGCGCGACTTCATCCATGAGTTGCCCGAGCGAGTACCCGAGCCGGTACCACTCGAGCAGCGTGAACTCGGGGTTGTGCACGCGCCCGGTCTCAAGCGCCCGCGCCACGTGGCACACCTGGAAGATGTCCCCGCTGCCCGCGGCCAGCAAGCGCTTCATGGCGTACTCGGGCGAGGTATGCAGGAAAAAGCGCGCCGGGGAGCCGCCGGCGGTGTGCGGGCCGAGCGCAACGGTCGCCGAGTGGATGTGCACATCACTCACTGGCGCGTTGACGATGATCGGGGTGTCCACCTCGAGCACGCCACGAGCGGCGAAGAATTCGCGTACGCCGGCCAGCAGCCGTGCGCGCGCCACGAGACGCTCGCGCGAGGCTCCAGGCCGCCAGTCCGCGCCCTCCTTCATCGCATCCGGGCGAGGGTCTGGCCGACGCGGATCTCCCCGCCCGGGGAAATCCTTGGCAGCCAGTCGGCTGCGCCGGGCGGCAGCAGCAGGATGACGGTGGAGCCCATGTTGAAGCGACCCATCTCAGCTGACTTCGGCAGCGTCGCCCCGGCGGGTACGGACAGAACCTCGCGCCGGCGGGGGCGACGCGGGGTGACGTCCCCGTGCCACACGGTCGTCATGCTGCCGACGAACAGCGCACCCACCAGCACCATGGCGAAGGTGAGCGGGCCGTTCTCGAATACGCAGACCACGCGCTCGTTGCGCGCGAAGAGCCCGGGGACGTTCGACGCGGTGGTGGCGTTGACGCTGAAGAGGCTTCCGGGCACGTACCAGGCCGCGCGCAGCGTCCCGGTCAGCGGCATGTGGATGCGGTGGTAGTTGAACGGGGCGAGGTACAGCGTCGCGAACGCGCCGCCGTTGAATACCCGGGGCCAGATCTGCCGCTCATCCAGCAGCGCCTCGAGGGTGTAGGCATGGTCCTTGGCCTGCACCAGGTACGAGCCATCGAGCCGGCCGATCTGGCTCACCGCCCCATCCACCGGGGATACCAGTGCAGTGGGGTCCGCATCCGCTGGACGCGCGCCGGCTCGCAGCGCGCGCGTGAAGAAGGCGTTGAAGCTCTCGAAGCGAGTCGGATCCGGCTGCTCCGCGTCACTCATGTCCGGGTGGAATCCGCCGCAGAAGCTTTCGATGAGAGTGTTCTTGATGAATGGGGTGCGTGAGCGCGTCGCGCTGTACACGAGGCTCGTCAGCCAGTGCTGGGGCAGCAGGTACTGCAGCGCGATGAAGGCGCGGGCGGAGGGGCTGATTGGATCACGGTTCGCCATGGGATGAGCCTAGCCGCGCGCGCCGGTAAGGAAAGAGGCGGCGGACTTGAGGTCCGCCGCCATGCTCGCGACCTCGAAGGGCGGGGTGAAGATCGCCTCGACGTTCGCGCTGTCATCGAGCAGGAAGACGATCGCGGAGTGGTCCATCGTGTAGTCGCCGCCGGGAAGTTCCACGCGGCTCACCGCGACACCGAACTCCTGCGCGAGCCTTGCGATTTCACCTGGCTCACCGGTGACACCGGCGAACGCAGGATCGAAGGCGTGGATATACAGGCCGATCGCCTGGGGCGTATCGCGCTGGGGATCCACGCTGATGAAAAGCACGCGCAGGTTCGCGAGCCCCGCCGCCTTTCTGACCCTGGCGAGCTTGAGCAGGGTCGTCGGGCACACATCCGGGCAATGCGTGAAGCCGAAGAACACAAGCGTCGGCGCCCCGGACAGGTCCGCCTTGGTGAAGGGGCGGCCGTACATATCGGTGAGCCGGAAGTCCGCGATGCGCTTCGCCTGCGGCAGCCACGTGCCGCTTGCAAGCCGCGGGCTTCCCCTGTCAAGTTCGCTCGCCACCCAGAAGCCGGCGAGGGCGGCCAGGACCGCGGCGGCGCCGAGCAACCAGTGGGTTCGTTGGATCCTCATGAGTGAAGTATTTCATACACGCCGCCGCGCCGTGCGCGCCCCCGGGAAGATGACGGTCGGCGCGCTCATTGAGCGCAGCGCCCGGCGCCTGCGACGCGCGCGGGTTTTCTTCGGGCATGGTACGGGCACGGCGCGCGACGAGGCCGCGGCCCTGGTCCTGCACGCCCTGCGGCTGCCGCCCGACGCGGGGCCGCCGGTCTACCGGCGCGCGGTGGCCGCCGCGGACGCCGCGCGCGCGGTGGCCCTGGTCACCCGGCGCATCCGGGAGCGCATGCCGTCCGCGTATCTCACGGGCGTCACCTGGTTCGCTGGGATCGCGTTCAGGGTCGACCCGCGGGTGCTGATTCCACGCTCGCCGATCGCCGAGCTGATCGAACGCGGCTTCACGCCCTGGGTCGATCCGGCGCGCGTGGCTCGCATCCTGGACCTCGGCACTGGCTCCGGCTGCATCGCCATCGCCTGCGCGAAGGTGTTCCCACGCGCGAAGGTGGATGCGGTCGACATCTCAGCGGACGCCCTCGAGGTCGCCGCGAGTAACGTGCGCTGGCACCGGCTCGCGCGGCGCGTGCGGCTGATCCACTCGGACCACTTCAGTGCCCTCGGAAGCGCCACGTACGATATCATCGTCGCCAATCCGCCCTACGTGGGTGCGCGCGAGCTGAGGAGCCTGCCGCTCGAATACCGGCACGAGCCGCGTGTGGCGCTGGCCGCGGGACCCGTCGGGCTTGATTCGGTGACCATCATCCTGCGCGAGGCGGCCCGGCACCTCAAGCCGCGCGGGCTGCTGGTGGTCGAGGTGGGCAACACGGAATCCGCGGTGCGCAGGTTCTTTCGCACGCTGCCCTTCGTGTGGCTCGAATTCGCGCGCGGCGGGGGTGGGGTGTTCCTGCTCACGCGCGAGCAACTCAAGGCACGCTGATACACATGTCCGGCAACACCATTGGCAAGCTATTCACAGTCACGACCTTTGGCGAGAGCCATGGTCCAGCGATGGGCTGCGTCGTGGATGGCTGCCCGCCCGGACTTGAACTCACCGAGGAGCACCTGCAGGCGGACGTCGACCGGCGACGCACCGGTACCTCGCACTTCGTGAGCCAGCGGCGCGAGTCCGACCAGGTGCGCCTGCTGTCGGGGGTGTTCGAGGGACGCACCACCGGCACCCCCATCGGCATCCTCATCGAGAACACGGATGCGCGCTCACGCGACTACGAGAAGATAAAGGATCGCTTCCGCCCCGGACACGCCGACTACACCTACCAGCAGAAGTACGGGCTGCGCGACTATCGTGGCGGCGGCCGTTCCTCGGCGCGCGAGACGGTGATGCGCACCGCCGCGGGCGCCATCGCGCGCCAGTACCTCCTGAGTAGGCTCGGCGTACGCATCCACGGGTACTTGAGCCAGATCGGCGAACTTGTCATCGACCCCATCGATCCACCGGCCGCCTACCAGAACCCGTTCTTCTGCCCGGATCCCTCGCGGATGCCCGAGCTGGAGGCGCTGTTGTGGAAGTTGCGCGGGGAGGGCGACTCGATCGGGGCGAAGGTCACTGTGGTGGCGACCGGGGTTCCCCCGGGATTCGGCGAGCCGGTGTTCGACCGGCTGGACGCGGATCTGGCGCACGCGCTCATGAGCATCAACGCGGTGAAGGCGGTGGAGATCGGCGCCGGGACGGCGGCTGCCACGCAGCGCGGCAGCGAGCACCGCGATGAGCTCACGCCGCACGGTTTCCGCAGCAACCACGCCGGCGGGATCCTGGGCGGGATCTCATCCGGGCAGGACGTTATCGCGCACGTGACACTCAAGCCCACCTCCAGCATCCAGATCGCCGGTGACACCATTGATACGAGCGGCAATCCGGTGCAGATCGTCACGACGGGCCGTCACGACCCGTGTGTCGGCCTGCGCGCCACTCCGATCGCCGAGGCGATGCTCGCGCTCGTGCTCATGGACCATTACCTGCGTCATCGCGCGCAGAACGCCGACGTGCGCTCGGGCACCCCCGACATCACGGCCCCGCGCGGCTGATTCGCGCTTCTCACATCGAGCCCAAGCGAGGCTATAACAGTGGATCGGCAGTTCAAGATAGCGATCGTCGGGGCTACCGGCCTCGTCGGCGAAACGATGATCACCGTGCTCGAGGAGCGCGGCTTCCCGATCGAGAAGCTCTTCGCTCTCGCCAGCGACCGCTCGCTCGGGCGCAATCTGACGTTTCGCGACAAGAGCCTGGGTGTGCGGCAGCTGAAGGACTTCGACTTCTCGCAGGCGGACATCGCCTTGTTCTCCGCGGGGGCTGAGACCTCGCGCGAATTCGCCCCGCGCGCGGTCGCCGCAGGGTGCTGGGTGATCGACAACACCTCCGAGTTCCGCTTGCGCGATGACGTGCCGCTCGTGGTGCCGGAGGTGAACCCGGAGGCGTTGGATGCCCTGAGGAGCCCAGGCATCATCGCCAACCCCAACTGCTCGACGATCCAGCTGGTGGTGGCGCTGAAGCCCCTGCACGACGCCGCGGGCATCGAGCGCATCGATGTCGCGACCTATCAGTCCGCCTCCGGCGCCGGGCGCGCCGCGGTCGAGGAATTAGCCCGCCAGTCGATCCAGGTGCTCAGCGGCAAGGGCCTGGTCGATCTCGAGGGCGACTACCGGCAGACCGCCTTCAACTGCATCCCGCACATCGATGAATTCCAGGCGAACGGCTACACCCGTGAGGAGATGAAGCTGGTCTGGGAGACCCAGAAGATCCTCGGGGATCCCAATATCCGCGTGAACGCGACCGCGGTGCGCGTGCCGGTGTTTTACGGGCATTCCGAAGCGGTCCACATCAGCACCCGGCGTGCGTTAAGCGCCGCTCATGCCCGGAAACTGCTGGAAAACGCGCCTGGCGTCACGGTTATGGACGAGCCCCGGGTGGGCGGGTACCCCACGGCGGCTACCGAGGCAGCGAACCGCGACACAGTTTATGTCGGGAGAATCCGAGAAGATCTCGCCCCGGAGCGGGGACTTAACTTATGGGTCGTAGCTGACAATGTTCGCAAAGGGGCGGCCACCAATAGCGTTCAGATCGCTGAGGCTTTGGCCCGGCGACCGATTTAAGTTATATTGCCGCGAGCTTGATGGGGTGGGCTTAAGTTATGCCCTATCCCGCTGTTTCCCAAAGAATTTTCACCCAATGATTTCTGCCGGGGTGTCCTGATGTTCGCCAAACGTTCAAGCCGGGCGCTGGCTCTGCTGCTGGCCCTGCCGTCAGCTGCGTTTGCCTTGGGTCTCGGAGATATCCATCTCCTTTCGCCCCTCAACGCCCCTCTGGATGCGGAAATCGAGCTCGTCGATGTCGCCCCGGACGAGGTGAATACCGTCCAGGTGCAGCTGGCATCGCGCGACACGTTCGCCAAGTACGGCCTGGACTGGCCGGCCTACCTGGCTGGCGTGCAGCTGAAGACACAGCGCACCGCGGACGGCCGCCAGGTCATCAAGCTCAAGTCGACCGACGCGATCTCCGAGCCCTTCGTCACGCTCCTGATCGAAGTCAACTGGGCGCGTGGTCGCCTGGTTCGCGAATACACGATGCTGCTGGACCCGCCGGTGTACGCGCCGGGCCACTCGGCCGTCGCCAGCGCCCCGCTGGCGGCTCCTGCCACCGCGACCCCCGGCGCGCGCGAGGGTTCGATCGCACGCGCCACCGAGGCTCCCCTGCCGCAGGCCGCCCCGGTCCCGCCGCAAGCCACGGCCGAACAGCCCGCGGCAGCGGAGACTGCTCCCACGGCGGCCCCAGCGCATCACGCGCGCGCGGCGCCCGCGGCCAGCGCCGAGCCGGTGGCTTCGGAGGAGTCAGGCGGTTCGCACACCGTGCAGCACGGCGAGACGCTGTCGGCCATCGCTGCAGGCGTCGCTGGCGCCAAGCTCAACTCCGCCCATGCGCGCAGCTGGATGGTGGCGATCTACAACGCGAACCCGGAAGCCTTCCGCAAGAACATGAACGTTATGCGCTCAGGCGCGGTGCTGCGCATCCCCGAGGCTTCCGAGGCGGCCGCGGTCTCCCCGGGCGAGGCCTCCGCGGAGATCCATCGTCAGTACACCGCCTGGCGCGGCGCCGCCGGCCAGAGCATCCCGGCCCCGGCTGAACAGTCCGGACACTTGAAGCTCGTCACCCCCTCAGGGCCGGCTGCGGCCAATGCGACGCCGGCCGCCCCGCCCGCGCCCTCGGCCAAGGAGGCCGCGGCGGTCGCGGCCGCCACCGCCGCTGCGGCGACGGCTGCCAAGGACGCCGAAGCCAGGCGCCTGCTGGAGCTGAAGAACGAAGAACTCGCGCGCATGCAGGCGCAGAACGCCGCCAAGCAGGCCCCGACCGCGCCGGCCCCCGTGCCGGCTCCTGCCCCCGAGGCGACCCCGCCGGCCGCCGCGGCCCCCGCCGCGACTGAGCCGGCGCCGGCCCCCGCCGCGGAACAGGCGCCCCCGGAAGTGCAGGCGGCCCCGCCGGCACCCGTCCAGAAGCCCAAGCCCGTTACCCCGGTCGCGGTGCCCGCGGGCGGGTCGTTCCTGGACACCCTGCTCAGTTACTGGTGGATCCTGGCCATCCTCGCGCTGGGCCTGCTGGGCTTATTCGCCCTGCGGCTGGTGCGCTCCAAGCGCGCCACGACGGAACTGGACGACTCGCTCGGCCGCATGGCCGCGGCCGGCGCCGATGCCGCGGAGATGGGTTCGATGTCCGCCTCGCGGGGATTCTCGGAGCCGGAGCCAGTTCCAGTTCCGGTTCCAGTTCCAGTCCGCACCACGCGCACCTCCCCGGTGGCGGTGCCCGATTCGTTCCTCGTCGAGGAGACCGGATCGCACGAGCGCCCGCGGCTGGGCACGACCGGCACGATGCCCGCCATGGCCGCCCCGAAGCACGTGGCGAGCGATGAGACGATCAGCAGCGAGACCGCGATCAACCTTGACCAGGGCGATCCGCTGGCCGAGGCCGACTTCCACATGGCCTACGGCCTTTACGACCAGGCGGCCGACCTCATCCGCATCGCCATCAGCCGCGAGCCCACCCGTCGCGACCTGAAGTTGAAGCTCCTCGAGGTCTTCTTCGTCTGGGGCAACAAGGATCAGTTCCTCGCCAGCGCGCGTGAGCTTGCGCAGAGCCGCGCGGATGCCGCGCCCGGCGAGTGGGAAAAGATCCTCATCATGGGCAAGCAGCTCGCCCCCGAGGACCCGCTGTTCAGCGGCGGCGGCGCCATCAGTGGCGCCTCCGCGGGCGGCGTCGACCTGGATCTCGAGGGCGGTCAGAGCCGCGTCGACTTCGACCTGATCGGCGATGAGCCAATGCCGACCGAAGTGAGCCGCGGGGTCGATCTGGACATCGGTTCAGCCGTTGGTGACCTCGACTCCACGGCCGAGTCGCAGTCCAACATCACCGACCAAAACGCGGCCCTTCTTGATGGCAACTTCCTCGACGGTGGCACGACCCGCCAGATGACCGGGCGCATGCGTCAGAAGAGCGGCGGCTCGACCGCCGAGATGGAAGGCCCGACCGTGGAGCAGCCCACGCTCAATCCCCAGGACAACCCGACCATCCGCCAGAAGCTCGAGAGCGCGATGCGCCAGGGCGGCACAGAGCACACCGCCGAACTCGCGATCGATGATCTCGGTCTAGACGTCGGCCAGATCGACACCATCGACCAGCCGGGGATCACCTCGGCCGCGGCCTCCACTCCGGATGCGCCGACGCTGGTCGCGGGTCTTGATGACCATTCGCGCCGTGTCATGGAGGACGCTCACCGCCGCGCCGGCGCGCCGGAGACCGGAACGAGCACGGGCGCCTGGCAGTTCGACCAGGACGAGCTCGAGGCGGCCCTGACGCAGAGCAGCCAGATGCTCCCGGACGCCTCAGCCACCTCGCGTATGCGCGCGTTGAGCGGGCATGACCTCGACGTTGACGTCGGGGACGCCACCGGCCGCCACATGACCCGCGGCGGCGACGTGGACCTGGATGTTGGCGCGGCCACGGGCACGCACGAGAGCCACGGCGGCACGCTGGATCTGGATGTCGGCACAGCGACCGTGCCGGATGCGGCCTTCGCGGCCACGCAACGACTGTCCTCGGATGATCTGGCGCTGCCTGATCTTGAGCCAGTGACCATGAGTGAGGTCGGCACCAAACTCGACCTCGCCCGCGCGTATATGGACATGGGTGATCCGGATGGCGCCCGCAACATCCTCGAGGAAGTTCTGAGCGAGGGGTCGGCCGCGCAGAAGCAGGAAGCCCAGCGTCTGATCGAATCGCTCCCGGGCTGAGCGGCCCGGCGCGTTCGCAGGCGGCCTCAGGGGCGTGGCGCGGATCGCCGTCGGCGTCGAATACGACGGGTCGGCCTTCGCCGGCTGGCAGAGCCAGGCCGGGATGCGTACCGTCCAGCAAGTCACCGAGAACGCGCTCGCGCGCATCGCCGACGCGCCGGTCGCCTTGGTGTGCGCCGGTCGCACCGACACCGGCGTGCACGCGCAGGGTCAGGTCGCCCACTTCGATACCGCCGCCGTCCGTCCGGAACGGGGCTGGGTGCTGGGGGCGAACAGCGAACTGCCCCCGGACGTGAACCTCGCCTGGGCGCGCACCGTCCCCGATCACTTCCACGCCCGCTTCAGCGCGCAGGCGCGCAGCTACCGCTACCTGATCCTGAATCGAAGCGCGCGCTCGGCGCTGCACGGCAAGCGCGCCGCCTTCATCCACCGGCCGCTGGACGCGGAGCGCATGCGGCAGGGGACCGTGGCGCTGCGCGGCGAACACGATTTCAGCGCCTTTCGTTCCTCACAGTGCCAGGCCAAGTCCCCCGTGCGGCGCGTGGAGAGCCTCACGGTGCGCCGTCGGGGCGAGTGGCTGGTCATAGACGTCACGGCGAACGCCTTCCTGCACCACATGGTGCGCAACATCGCCGGCCTCCTCATCGCCATCGGCAAGGGGGACGCGGATCCTTCCTGGGCCGCGCAAGTGCTGGCTGGGCGGGATCGCGCGCGCGGCGCCGCCACCGCCCCGGCCGAGGGCCTGTACTTGGTCGCAGTGCGCTATCCGGGGGCATTCGGGCTGCCGGATCCCGAGCGGGAGATGACCGGTCCCGATCAGCTATGATCCAGCGCTGGTCAGGGTCTGAAGCGGCGAGACACGTTCCCAATTGTCCTGGTTCGACAAAATCATGCCCTCCCGCATCAAGACCGAGCGTCGCACGCGCTCGGTGCCGGAGGGGCTGTGGATCAAGTGTCCCGCCTGTGACGCGGTGCTCTATCGCGCCGAACTCGAGCGCAATCTCTACGTGTGCCCCAAGTGCAGCCACCACATGCGCATGGGCGCGCGCGAGCGCCTGGAGCGCTTCCTCGACCCGCAGCTGATCGAGGAGATCGGCGCGGGGATCTCGCCCGAGGACCCGCTCAAGTTCCGCGACAGCAAGCGTTACCGCGACCGCCTGATGGCGGCGCAGAAAGCCACCGGCGAGAGCGATGCCCTGATCGTGCTCACCGGCACGCTGCAGGATCTGCCCATCGTCGCGTGCGCTTTCGAGTTCCAGTTCCTGGGCGGCTCGATGGGTTCGGTGGTGGGCGAGCGCTTCAAGCGCGGCGTCGACTACTGCATCCAGGAGCGCCGCCCCTTGGTCTGCTTCGCCGCCAGCGGCGGGGCGCGCATGCAAGAGGCGCTGTACTCGCTTTTCCAGATGGCCAAGACCGCGGCGGCCCTCTCGCGCCTCGCGCAGGCGCACCTGCCGTTCATTTCGGTGCTCACCGACCCCACCACCGGTGGCGTGTCGGCGAGTCTTGCGCTGCTGGGGGACCTGAACCTCGCCGAGCCGCGCGCGCTGATCGGCTTCGCGGGCCCGCGCGTCATCGAGCAGACCGTGCGCGAGACCCTGCCAGAGGGCTTCCAGCGCAGCGAATTCCTGCTCGAGCACGGCGCGATCGACATGATCGTCGACCGCCGCGACATGCGGGACCGCATTGGGGGCATCCTGCGGCTGATGCTCAAGCTTCCGGCCATCGCGGCCTGACCTAACCCCCGCCTTACCCTTCCCGAAATCGCCATGCGCACTCTCGCCGAGTGGCTCGCGCTGCATGAGGCGGTGCATCCGCGGACCATCGACATGGGATTGGCGCGGGTGAGCGTGGTCGCACGCGCGCTCAGGCTCGACACGGTTCCCTTCGCCATCCTCACCGTCGCCGGCACCAACGGCAAGGGCTCGGTGGCGGCGCACCTCGAGGCGCTGCTGCGCGCGCGCGGCGCTAGCACCGGCCTCTTCACCTCGCCGCACTTCGTGCGTTACAACGAGCGCATCCGCGTCGATGGCATGGATGCGGACGATGCGATGCTGGTGGCCGCGTTCGAGCGCATCGAGCAGGCTCGCGGGGAAATCACGCTCACCTTCTTCGAATACAACACGCTCGCCGCGCTCCTGATCTTCCGCGATCGGGGCGTCGATGCCGCGATTCTGGAGGTGGGCCTCGGCGGACGCCTTGACGCGACGAATCTCATCGACGCGGACGTGGCCGTGCTGGTATCGGTAGGATTCGACCATCGCGACTGGCTGGGGGACACGCTGGAGGAGATCGGCCGGGAAAAGGCCGGAGTCTTCCGCACGGGGCGCGCGGCCGTCCTGGGCAGTCCTGACATGCCCGCGAGCGTGTTCACGGCCATCGCCGAACGCGGGGCGCGCGCGGTCGTCGCCGGCGAGGACTTCAGCTGGCGCCTGCGCGCGGGTGCCTGGGACTACCGGGGGATGCGGTTGCTGCTGGCGTCCCTGCCGCCCTCGGCGCTATCGGGCACCATACAGTACGGCAACGCCGCCGCTGCCTTCGCCGCCTTGGAGGCGCTTGCCCAGGACCGGTCCCCCGGCCCGCAGGCCCAGGCCCTGCTCGCGCGCCTCACCCCCTTCGACCAGCGCGCCGCCACACAGGCCTTGCGCGAAGTCCGGCTCGCGGGGCGCTTCCAGATCGTCCCGGGGGAGGTGGAATGGATCCTGGACATCGCCCACAACGAACCGGCCGCGCGAGTGCTCGCGAACCAACTGCGCGAGCGAATGCGGAGCGCGGCGACGGGGCGCACGATCGCGGTAATCGGGGTGCTCGCCGACAAGGACGCCCGGGCGATCGGGGCGGCACTGGCCGCGGTGATCGACGAGTGGATCGTGTGCGCGCTGCCCGGTCCCCGCGGTGGCGGCGCCGCTGAGCTCGCGCAGCGCCTGGCGCGGCCGCCCGAAAGGGTGCGTCTGGCGGACTCGGTACGCGAGGGGTGCCAGCTGGCGCGCGCGCTGGCGCGCCCCGGGGATCGCGTGGTCGTATGCGGCTCGCTGCACACGGTGGGACCGGCGCTGCAGTGGCTTCAGATATACTAAAGCATGGGCGCGGCATGCGCGCCAGCGGCGCTTTCCTCCACGCTTGAATTCCTCAGGTCTGCCCTCATCGTGGGATCTTCGGTGAAAGAACGGTTGACGGGCGCCGCCATTCTTGTGGCGCTGATCGTGCTGCTGGTGCCTGAGCTGCTGCGCGGGCCGGTGCGCCCGGTCGCGCACGCCGAGGCGGCATCCGCCGGAGATCCGCCATTACGGTCCTACACCATCAAGCTCGGCGAGGACACGCACGCGCACGGCGCGGCGACCCCGGTCGCGAGCGGCCCGCAGCAGCCGGCCCCGATTCCGGCCAATACCGATGCCAGTCCGCAGGCCGCGCAGCCCACCCCCCAGGCCGCCGAGCCGACCGCCGCTCCGACGACCGCCCCCACCGCGACCGCGGTCACCGCGAAGCCTGTGAGCCCGGCGCCACCGACCGAGCACACGCCCCAGATGGCACCGCCGCCGGTCGACGCCAGCGCGGCCGCCGGCGCGTTTGTGGTGCAAATGGGCAGCTTCACCAGCCGCGCCAACGCGGACCGGCTCGCCAAGCAGGTGAGGGCCCAAGGATTCCCGGTGAGCGTCTCGCGCGGCACCACCGGACGGCGCTTGTACAAGGTGCTCGTGGGCCCCGCCCGCGACCACGCGGCGGCCGCGCAGCTGGAAGCGAAGCTGCGCTCGGCCGGACATGCCGGGTCCATCGTCGCCAAATAGCGTCGAGCGAGCCCGTGATGCGTTCCTTAGGCAACGCGGGCGGTCTCTTGTACAATTCGCGCCGCGCGGATCCGGCCGCGATGAGAAACGGCTGTGATGATACTGACCGACTATTTGCTGATTGCCGCGATCCTGATCTCCGCGATCGTGGGAGCCATGCGTGGGTTCCTGCGCGAGGCGGTGGCGCTGGCCGCCTGGGTCGTGGCGCTGTTCATCGCCTGGCATTTCTCCGACCTCGTCGAGCCGCACCTTGGCGGTCTTTTGGGAGACTCGGAAGTGCGCCCCTGGGCGGCGCGCATCATCATCGTCGTGCTGGTGCTCCTGCTGGGCGCGGCCATTGGCTCGCTACTCTCGCACGTAGTGCGCCTGTCGATATTCAGCGGCATGGACCGCCTGCTCGGCTTCGCCTTCGGGTTGCTGCGCGGCTTCCTGCTGCTGGGTGTGTTTGTCATCCTGGGGCAGCTGCTGCGGCTTTCCGGGGAATCCTGGTGGCGCCATTCGCTCCTGATCCCCTACGGGGAGTCGGTCGCGAACGGCCTGCGCTCGCTCGTTGGCGAGGCGCGCATCGGCCCCTCGCGCGAACCGAACGTTCACACCTAGCGACATAGAGGCAACCGATATGTGCGGCATTGTCGGTATTGTGGGCACCAGCGCTGTCAACCAGCGCATCTACGACGCGCTCACCGTGTTGCAGCACCGCGGCCAGGACGCCGCGGGCATCGCCACCTCGAACGAGGGCGAGCTGTACACCCGCAAGGGCGCGGGGCTGGTGCGTGACGTGTTCCAGCAGCATCACATGCTCGAGTTGAAGGGACAGCTGGGCATCGGCCACGTGCGCTACCCAACCGCGGGCTGTGACAGCGCCTCGGAGGCACAGCCCTTCTACGTGAACGCCCCGTACGGCATTTGCCTCGCGCACAACGGCAACCTGACCAACGCCACCGAACTCGCCGAGATCCTCATCCGCGAGGATCGGCGCCACCTGAACACCACTTCGGACTCCGAGGTGCTGCTCAACGTCTTCGCATCGGAGCTGCAGCGCGTCGGCACCGCGCGCATCACCCCGGCCGACGTGTTCGCGGCCCTCGCGGCGGTTTACCGCCGCTGCCGCGGCGGCTACGCGGTCGTCGCCATGCTCATCGGCCACGGCGTGCTGGGCTTCCGTGACCCCAACGGCATCCGCCCGCTGGTGCTGGGTGAGCGGCGCACGCCCCGGGGAAGCGAATGGATGCTGGCCTCCGAGAGCGTGGCGCTGGACAGTCTCTCGTTCCGCTTCGTGCGCGACGTCGCCCCCGGGGAGGCGGTGTTCATCGACGAGCAGGGCCGGCTGCACACCCAGCAGTGCGTCGCCGCCCAGCACCATACGCCATGCATCTTCGAGTACGTGTACTTCGCCCGACCCGACTCGAAGATAGACAACATCTCGGTGTACCGCGCGCGCATGCGCATGGGCGACCGGCTCGCCGACAAGATGCTGCGCGAGCGCCCGGCGCACGACATCGACGTCGTCATCCCCATTCCCGACACCAGCCGCACCAGCGCGCTGCAGCTCGCGCAGCGCCTCGGCGTGAAGTACCGCGAGGGTTTCATCAAGAATCGCTACATCGGTCGCACCTTCATCATGCCCGGCCAGGAGCAACGCGAGAAATCTGTACGCCGCAAGCTGAACGCGATCGACCTCGAGTTCCGCGGCAAGAACGTGCTGCTGGTCGATGACTCGATCGTACGCGGCACGACCTCGGCGCAGATCATCGAACTCGCCCGCGAGGCTGGCGCCGCCAAGGTCTACTTCGCCTCGGCGGCCCCACCGGTGCGCTTCCCTAACGTCTACGGCATCGACATGCCCGCCACGAGCGAGCTGGTCGCGAGCGGCCGCAGCGTGGACGAGGTGGCTAAGCTGATTGGCGCGGACTGGCTCATCTACCAGGACCTGGACGACCTCATCGCCGCCTGCAAGCATGAGGACGCGCGCATCGAGGAATTCGACACCTCATGTTTCTCCGGTGAGTACGTCACGGGCGACATCACGCCTGAGTACCTTGAACGCCTGCGGCTGGAGCGTTCGGACGCGGCGAAACTCGCCCGCAGCCAGCGCAAGCTAAAAGTCGTGCGCGGGAGCTGAGCTGGCGGAGCATCCCGATCCCAGACGCGCGCTGCTGCTCGGCCTGCTGCGCGCTGGGCTGCGCGAGGTGGACGGCCGCCGCTGCGTAACCCACGCGCTGCGCAACTCACCCGCTCCGGGGCAGGCGCCGGTCTGGATCGCCGCGGTTGGCAAAGCCGCCTTCGCGATGGCCCAGGGTGCCCACGACGCGCTTGGTTCGGCCATCGCGCACACACTGGTCATCACGCGGGACCCGCAGTCGCAGGCGCCACTGCCGCGCGGGGCGCCGCTCGAGGTGCTTTACGGCGGACATCCGCTGCCAGATGAGCGTTCGCTGCACGCGGGGGCGCGCTTGCTGGCCTGGGTCGATGCCCTGCCGGAGCACGCCCAGCCGCTGTTCCTGATCTCCGGCGGCGCCTCGAGCCTGGTCGAGGTACTGGTGCCCGGGGTGACCCTCGCGGACCTTGCGGAGCTGAATCGCTCGGCGCTCGCCCAGGGCATCGCCATCGGGGAATTCAACGCCCGGCGCACCGGTGTTTCGCGCATCAAGGGCGGGCAACTCCCGGGCCGCCTTAACGGCCGGCGCGCGCGCGCCCTGTTTATCTCCGATGTCCCCGGCGATGACCCCGCCGTCATCGGATCGGGAATCATGGGGCCGACCCCGGGCGGCCCTGATGGCGTCCAGCGCGAGGTCATCGCCTCGGTCGACGCCGCGGTGGCGTGCGTCGCCACGCGGGCCCGCGAGCTAGGACTCACAGTGCATGCGCCAGTGCGGCGCTTCGATGACAGCGCCGCCCGTCTGGCGGCGCGCTTCGCGCACGAGCTGAGCCTTACGCCCGCTCAGCTGTGCGTGTGGGGCGGGGAGTCCACCATCGCGTTGCCCGAGCGTCCCGGGCGTGGTGGCCGCAACCAGCACCTCGCGCTGGCCGTCGCCCGGCTCATCGCCGGCCACGCGGATCTCATGTTGCTCGCCGCGGGCACCGATGGCAGTGACGGGGTCACTGAGGATGCGGGCGGCCTTGTCGATGCGGAGAGCTGCTCGCGTCTTTCGCTCGCGCTGCTCGATGCGGACAAGTGCCTGCGCGAGGCCAACTCGGCGGTGGCGCTGGCCGCCAGTGGCGATCTTGTGCATACCGGCCCAACGGGCACCAACGTCGGGGACCTGGTGATCGGACTTAAGCTCTCCGTCGCCGCCGCGCGCTCCCTGCCGCCGCTTCATGGCGGTGAGCGCGCTCGCGTGCTGTAATCCTCCCATGCGCGTGCTGTTGATCGAGGAGGACGCGCGCCAGTGCGCGCACATTCGCAGGCGGCTTGTCGCCTGGCGGCCGCACGCGCAGCTCGTCGTCCACAGCCCGGTCGCGCAGGGTGCGCTCGCCCCGGAGTTCCTGGCGCAGGGATTCGATGCGGTGCTGGTGGCGGCCGAGTGGCCCGGTGGCCACGGCATCACCTGGCTGGGGGAACTCGCCGGGCGGCGTGGCTTCGCCCCGCTGGTGCTGCTGTGCGGCACGGACCCTTCCGCCGCGCGCGACGCCGCGGCGCTGGGGGCTTACAGCGTCAATCTCCAGGACCTCGAGCGCGAGGATTTCATCCGCGTGCTCACCGCCGCCGAGCAGCGCCAGGCGCATGCCCGCGCCTTGTGGCGTACGAGCGCCCCGGGTCGGGAGACCCAGCGCTTCGGCGATGCCTTCGTGCGTGATTACCGCTGCATCCGCAAGATCGCCAATGGCGCGACGACTGATTTGTACCTCGCCGAGAGCGAGCGCGCCGGCAGCCTCGTGGTGCTGAAGGTCGCGCGCGACCGGCGCGACGAGAACAACCAGCCAATCGACGCGTTCCGGCGCTTCCTGCAGGAATATGAGATCGCCCAGCGAATCCAGACGCCCGCAGTGGTGCGCCTGCACGATCTGGGGGTCAGTGACGAGCACGCGTGGCTCGTGATGGAATACTTTCCCCGCGGCGATCTGCGCAAGCGCATGCGCCAGCCGGTGACCCCGCGTCAGGCGCTGCTTTTGGCCGCGTCCATCGCGCGCGCCTTGACCGCCGTGCATGCCGCAGGCGTGCTGCACCGGGATCTCAAGCCCGGAAACATCATGCTGCGTGAGGACCACAGTGTCGCGCTCATCGACTTCGGCCTCTCGAAAGACGCGGCTCTGGCGATGGACATCACCGACACCGGGACGATCTTCGGCACCCCGCACTACATGAGCCCGGAGCAGGGCCATGCGGAGCCGATCGACGAGCGCAGCGACCTTTACAGCCTGGGAGTGATCCTTTTCGAGATGCTCGCTGGCCATAAGCCGTACCGGGCCGAGAACCCGATGGCGATCGTCTATAAGCACCGCAAGGAGCCCATCCCACGGCTGCCGCGCGCCTTCACCGCCGTGCAGCCGTTGCTGGAGCGCCTGCTCGCCAAGACCCCCAAGGAGCGCTTCGCGAGCGCGCACGAGGCCGCGCAGGCCCTCGAGCGCACGCTCGAGCGTTGGCAAGCGCGCGCGGCGAACGGATGAACGCGGCGACGCGCGAGCTCGTGCCCGGCGTGGCCTCGATCCTGCGCGCACTCACGCCAAGGGCATGGGTGGACGATGCCGTGGCCAACATGCCCGTGCTTTTGGTCGATCACGCCAACTGCGAAAAGAAGGCGGCTTCCACGGCGCTCGCCCTGATGTTCGCCTATCCGGATGACGAGCCCCTCGTGCTGGCGCTGTCGCGCCTGGCGCGCGAGGAGCTGCGCCACCACGAACAGGTCGTGCGCGCCATGGCGGCACTGGGTGTGCGTTTCACGCGCCAGCCACCCGGTCGCTACGCGCAGGAACTTCGAGCGCTGCTCGCCACGAGCGACCCGCAGCGCAAGCTCGACTTGCTGCTGTGCGGCGCACTGATCGAGGCGCGCTCCGCGGAGCGCTTCCAACTGCTGGCGCCGCGGCTGCCGCGGCCCCTCGCTTCGCTCTATGAGAGCCTCGCCGTCTCCGAGGCGCGCCACTTCGAACTTTACTTGGGCTTCGCCCAGGCCGGCGCGCCACTGGAGTGGCGACGGCGCCTGGGGCGGCTGGCCGGGCGCGAGGCGGAGCTCGCGACCAACCCCGACCCGATGCTGCGCTTTCATTCTGGTCCCTTGGCGCGCGCCGCCCGGGGCTAGCACAGTTGCTTACTCGCCCCAGTCGCGGTTGGCTTTGACCGAGCGAACATTGGGGCGCCAAATCAGCTGCTAACGGTCTGTCGCACCGGTATCCTTCCCCTCAAGGCACCCCGAGGCATGATGACGGACCGACCACACCTTCTGATCGTCGACGACGACCGCGAGATCCGCGGACTGCTGGCCCAATATCTCGAGAAGCATGACTTCCGCACGACCGCTGTCGCTGATGGCAAGGAGATGCGGCGCATGCTCGAGCGCTCGCACGTCGACCTCGTGGTACTTGACCTGATGCTGCCGGGTGAGGACGGGCTGTCACTGTGTCGCGAGCTGCGTAGCCGCTCGCAGATTCCGGTCATCATGCTCACCGCGCGCGGCGAGGACGTCGACCGCATCATCGGCCTTGAGATCGGCGCCGATGACTATGTGGCGAAGCCGTTCAATCCACGGGAGCTGCTCGGGCGCATCAAGGCGATCCTGCGCCGCTCAGCGCACGCGCCCCGCGATCCCAGTCCCGCGAGCGTGCGCGGCTTCACGTTCAATGGCTGGCGGCTGGACACTGTGACGCGCGCGCTCAAGGATGCCGCAGGCAAAGAAGTGGCCCTGAGCGGCGCCGAGTACCGATTGCTGGCCGTGCTCCTGGGCGCCAACAACCGCGTCCTCACGCGCGCGCAGCTCACCGAGCTCTTACGCGGTCGCGACGCGGATCCCTTCGACCGCAGCATCGACGTGCGCGTCAGTCGTTTGCGGCAGATCCTGGGCGATGATGCGCGCGTGCCGCAGATCATCAAGACCGTCTATGGCGAGGGTTACGTGGTGGGCGTCCTCGTCGTGACCGACTGACCGCGGTTCGGATTTTCGATGCGCATCAGCCTCTGGCCCGAGTCGCTGTTCGGCCGACTGCTGGCCGCCTCGGTGGTCGCCGTGCTGATTGCCCAGGCCGCGGCGCTGTTCCTCATCGCGCAGGATCGAGAGCGCTTCGCGCTGCAGGCGAGCGTGCACGAGTGGACCCATCGCATCAGCGAGACGACCCTGATGCTCCAGCCGCTGGGGCTGGCGGAGCGCGCCGAGGCCGTCTCGGAACTGTCGGCGGTGGCCGCGCGCGGCCGCCGACCACACCTGGTGGGCATGCCCCCGGACGGACCCGAGCACGGGCCGCCGCCGGATCGTGGCTTCCTGCGCCTGCCGCTGCTGGCGGACTTCGAGCAGGCTCTGCGCGAGCACCTGCGCTCCGCGCTCGGATCTGAGTTCGGCATAGGGGTCGCACCGACCCCGCTCTCGGCGCCGGCGGCCATTCAGCTGCCGGTGCCGTTCTACGAGGCGCACGAGCTGGCGACGCACGAGGGCAGCGCGCGGCGCTACGACGTCACGGTGCGTTTCCCTGATGGCGGCACGGTGCTCTACCGGGTCACACGCATGCCAGGTGGCGCGCCGCTGCCGCGTAACCTGTTTCTGAACCTCGCATTGCTGGTCCTGATCCTGGTCATCGTGCTCTACCTGACCGCGCGGACCATCACCCGTCCGCTCTCGGACCTGGCGCGCGCCGCCGACAACATCGGTCGCGACTCCGGGCGCACGCAGCTAGAGGAGCGCGGCGCGCGTGAGCTGCGCGATGCCGCGCACGCCTTCAACACAATGCAGGACCGACTGCATCGCTACCTGGACAGCCGCTCGCGGGTGCTCGCGGCGATGTCACACGATCTCAAATCACCCCTGACCCGGCTGCGCCTGCAGGTCGAGGCGCTCGACAATCCCGCGATGGAAGCGCGCATTGGGATCGAGCTCGACGAAATGGAGGCCATGGTGCACGAGGCGCTGTCGCTGTTCCGCGGGTTCGACGACGGGGCCCCGGCGACCTCGGTCGACATCGATGCGCTACTGGCGAGGATCCGCGCCGAATTCACCAACATGGGCCAGCGGGTAAGCGTCAGCGGGCACGCGCAGAGCCCCTTCACCGGCAAGCCTCAGTCGTTAAAGCGTTGCCTGACCAATCTGATCGTTAACGCGATCAAGTTCGGAACGCGTGCGGACGTGCTGGTCGAGGACGGGGCGCAGCTCATCATCCGCGTGCGCGACCAAGGCCCTGGCATCCCCGCGGAGGAGCTGGAGCGGGTGTTCGAGCCTTTCTATCGCCTGGAGTCCTCGCGCAACCGGGACAGCGGAGGTACCGGGCTCGGCCTCACGATCGCGCGCGACATAGCCCAGGCGCACGGTGGATCGCTCACGCTGCATAACCTCGTCACGGGTGGTCTTGAGGCCGTGCTCACGCTGCCCAGACGCCGGTAACGCGATCTTCAGGTTCGGAACACTCGCTAACGATTGCTAACGGCCGCCGCGCCGGGGCGGCGCTAGAGTATTCTCCGAAGCGCGGTCGAGACCCCCGCGCCAGGAGACTTTCATGAGGACCAGTGTTATCGCGCTCACGCTGCTGCTCGCAGGGACCGCGTTCGCGCAGACTCCCGCCGCGCCACCGACCAGGGAAGCGCGCGAGGCGCGCATGATGGATAATCTCACAGTGCTGCTTGACCTGACGGATGCGCAGCGGCCCCAAGTGCAGGCGGCGCTCGATGCGCAGCATGCCCAAATGAAGGCCGCCTTTGATCAGGCGAAGGCTTCGGGCGTCAAGCCGGACATGAGCCAGATGAAGGCGACCCACGAGCAGATGGAAGCGGGGACGCTGCAGAAGCTGACTCCGATCCTCTCGGCGACGCAGCTGAAGAAGTTCCAGGTGCTGGAGCAGATGGAGCATGACCACTTCCATCATCACGGACCGCCTCCCGGCGGCGCCCCGCCGCCTGCCGAGTGATGGCGGGATGATTTGAGCGCGGGCGCGGCGTGTCCCGCGGAGGGCGCGCCGCCCTCCGCGGACCGGCCGCCCCTTCAGCGCGGCAGGTCCAGCAACTGGTACCGACCCTTCTCGTGGCGCAGGTAACTACCCTGCTCGTACCACGCCCCGAGCACGATGCGCTGGGCTGCGACGCCATCCACGAGCAGATCGTGGACACCCGGGCGGTGTGTGTGGCCATGGATCATCCGGCGCACGTTGGTCGCCCGGAACGCCGCCATCACTGCCTCCCCATTCACGTCCATGATCATGGGAATCGTGCGCGAGGTGTGGCGCTTGCTTCCCGCCCGGGCCTCGTTAGCCAGCAGCTCGCGTCGCCGCCGCGGCACGGCGAGGAAGCGGCGCTGCCAGTTGGCATCTCGCACGGTGCTGCGCAGTTCCTGGTATGCGTGATCGTCGGTGCACAGCGCGTCTCCGTGGGTGAGCAGCACCGGCTCGCCATCGAACTGGGCGATCACCGGGTCGTTCAGGAGGATGCAACCGCTGCGCTCGCAGAATCCGCGGCCCAGCAGGAAGTCCCGATTGCCGTGTAGCACGAAGCAGGGGACGCCCGCGGCGCTCAGCGCCTTGAGCGCATCGGTGACCTGGGCTTTTTGCGGATCACGGTCATCGTCGCCCACCCAGGCCTCGAACAGGTCGCCGAGGATGTAGAGCGCCTGCGCCTGCGCGGCCTGCTCGCCCAGAAAGGCGAGGAACTGCTCGGTGGCCCGCGGCGCCTCCGTGTCCAGGTGGACGTCCGCGACGAACAGGCGGGCCATCGCCTGGCTTACTTGGGCGAGAGGATATTGTCCGGGCGGCTCGGTACCACGGGCGTCGCGACCTGCGGCGCGGCGCTCGCCGCGGCGCCGAGGATCTCGGCCTTGATGATCAAGACCGGCTTCAGCGGCGCGTCGTTCTTGAACTCGCCGACCGACCCGGTGGGGGTCTCGCCGATCCGATCGATGACGTCCATGCCCTGTACCACGCGGCCGAACACCGTGTAGCCCCAGCGGGTGGGCACCGGATCCAGGTCCGGGTTGTCGGCGATGTTCACGTAGAACTGCGCGTTGCCGGAGTGGGGCGATTCGCCGCGGGCGAGACCGACCGCGCCGCGCTTGTTCTGCAAGCCATTGCCGGATTCATTCACGATGTTGTCATGTGGGGTTTTCAGCTTCATGGTGGCGGCGTCGTGGCCGCCCCCCTGGATGACGAAATTGGCGACCACGCGATGGAAAATGGTCCCGTTGTAGAACCCCTCGCGCACGTAGCGCAGGAAGTTCACGGACGTCATGGGGGCGCGGTCGCTGCGCACCTCAATGACGAATTCACCCATGCTGGTCGTGACGCGCACCTGGGTGGCCGGATCCGCCGCGTGCGCCGGTCCCTGCGACAGCGCGAGGGCGAACAGCAGGGCTGCTGGGAGCAGAGCGGTAAACCGGGTCCGGGACTTGATTGGCATCGATCCTCCGAAGATGGGGCGGGCGCTGTCCAAGGATTTTATAGCAGTGGGGCGACCAGCGCTTTGTTGCGATTCGTGAGTTTCCCGTAACATGGCGTCATGGATCCGACTGAACCTTCCGCCGCGGGCGATCTGCGCCCCCGGGTGACCCGTTTCGCCCCCAGCCCGACCGGTGAGCTGCACCTCGGTAACGCCCGCACGGCGCTGTTCAACCTGCTGCTGGCGCGCGGCGGCGGCGGCAGGTTCGTGCTACGAATCGAGGACACCGACAGGGAACGTAGCCGCGAGGGTCATACGGTGGCCCTCATGGCGGAGCTGCGCTGGCTGGGCATCGAGTGGGACGCGGGGCCGGATCGTGAGGATGACGGGGGCCCCTACCGGCAGTCGCAGCGCGCCCCGTTGTACGAGCGGCATTTCGCCGCTCTGGAGGCCAAGGGCGCGGTCTATCCGTGCTACTGCACGCCCCTGGAGCTGGATCTGGCCCGGCGGGCACAGCTCGCCTCGGGCAGGCCACCGCGCTATCCCGGCACGTGTGGTGCGCTGTCGGCCGCGCAGCGCGAGCAGCCCCGGGCGCAGCGGTCGGGGGCCACCTGGCGCTTCCGTGTGCCGCGCGGCGAGCGCGTCGAGTTCGTGGACTTTGTCCATGGGCCGCAGTGCTTCCTGACCGATGACATCGGCGATTTCGTCATTCGGCGTGCCGATGGCTCGGCCGCGTTCTTTTTCTCCAACGCCGTCGATGACGCCACCATGGGCATCACGCAGGCGCTGCGCGGGGAGGATCATCTCACCAACACCCCACGGCAGCTGCTCATCCTGGCTGCCCTCGGCCTGCCGGCGCCGAGCTATGGCCACGTGTCGCTGATCGTCGGTGCCGATGGCGCTCCGTTGTCCAAGCGACACGGGGCAGTGAGCGTGCGCGAGTATCGCGAGCGCGGCTATCTGCCCGCGGCCCTGGTGAACCATCTGTTTCGTCTCGGGCACTCGAGCCCGTTGCACGGACTACTCAGCCTGGACGAGATGGCGCGGGGCTTTGATCCGCGTCACCTCGGCCGGGCCCCATCGCGCTTCGATGAACAGCAACTCCACGTCTGGCAGAAGGACGCCGTGCACCAGCTTTCCACAGAATCCGCGCGCGCCTGGCTCGCGCCAATCCTGCCCGCGGGCCTGGATGAACAGGCGGTGAGCGCGTTCATCACCGCTGTGCGCCCGAATCTCGTGCTGCCTGAGGATGCGCGTCCCTGGGTCGATATCGTGTTCGGCGAGCCACCGGCGCTTGCGGCCGCCGCCGAGGCTGTGGTGCGCTCGGCGGGGGCGGAGTACTTCGCCGCCGCCGCCGCG
>JANYBG010000114.1 GCA_025360865.1 Pseudomonadota bacterium
CGCGGCGGCGCCTGAGCGCGGTGGCCGCTTCGGACGCTGGGGTCGCGGCAAGAAAGCCGCGGGTCCCGCGACGGGCAATGGCGCCGCGGCTTGACGGCCCTGGCCGCGCGCTCCGGATCCGCGGCGATGGCTTCGGCCACGGCGCTCTTCGCCTTGGATTTCGCCTTGCCCTTGGGCGCCGCGGCGCCATTGCCCGTCGCGGGACCCGCGGCTTTCTTGCCGCGACCCCAGCGTCCGAAGCGGCCACCGCGCTCAGGCGCCGCCGCGATCATCGCGATGGCCTCCTCGAGGGTGATGCTCTTCGGGTCGCGGTCCTTGGGGATCTTGGCGTTCTTCTTCTTGTCGGTGATGTACGGGCCATAGCGACCGTTGAGCACCTGGATGCCGTTATCCGGGAAGTCGTTGATCAGGCGGTTGGCATCGGCCTCCTGCTTCTGGCGGATGACCTCGCGGGCGCGCTCGAGCGTCACCTCGTAGGGATCGTCCTCCTTGAGGGATGCGTACTTGGCGCCGTACTTCACGTACGGGCCGAAGCGGCCGACGTTGGCGATGATCGTTTCCCCGGCCTCGGTCTCACCGAGCGTGCGCGGCAGCTTGAACAGCTCCATCGCATCGGCGAGGGTGATCTTGTCCATCTTCTGCCCGGGCCGCAGGCCGGCGAACTTCGGCTTCTCCTCGTCGTCCTTGGTGCCGATCTGCACGAACGGACCGAAGCGGCCCATGCGTACCGTGATGGGCTTGTCGGTGCCCGCCTCGCGCCCGAGCTCACGCGCCTGCGCGACCTGCTCGCGCGAGACGTTCTTCTCGATCGACTCGACCTGCTCGATGAAGGGCTTCCAGAACTTCTCGAGCGGCGTCGTCCACGCCTCCTCGCCGCGGGAGACCGCGTCCAGCTCGTCCTCCATGGCCGCCGTGAAGCCGTACTCGACGTAGCGGTGGAAGTGCTCGGTGAGGAAGCGGCAGACGATCTTGCCGATGTCGGTGGGCACGAAGCGCCGCGCGTCCATCTCCACGTACTCACGGTCCTGCAGCGTCGAGATGATGGTGGCGTAGGTCGAGGGGCGGCCGATGCCGTGCTCCTCGAGCGCCTTGACGAGCGAGGCCTCGCCGAAGCGCGGCGGCGGCTCGGTGAAGTGTTGCTCGGCGGCCAGCACGCTGAGGCCGACGGTGTCGCCCTCCTTCATGGGCGGCAGCACGTGGTCGCTGTCATCGACCTTGGCGTCGTCCGTGCCCTCCTGGTAAACCGAGATGTAGCCGGGTTTCACCAGAGTGGAGCCGTTCGCGCGCAGCATGTGGCGCCGCGGTCCATCGGCGCCGGCCAGCATGTCCACGGCGACGGTGTCGAACACCGCATGGCTCATCTGGGATGCGACCGCGCGCTTCCAGATCAGGGCGTACAGGCGGTACAGGTCGTCCTCGACCTTGCCCTCGACATTCGCCGGGGTGATCGCCGCGGCCGTCGGGCGGATCGCCTCGTGGGCTTCCTGCGCGTTCTTCGATTTAGTCTTGTAGACGCGCGGCTCGTCGGCCACCTCGTCCTTGCCGTACAGTCGCGCGGCGACCTCGCGGATCTCCGCGACCGCCTCCGCGGCGAGCGACACCGAGTCGGTGCGCATATAGGTGATCAGACCGACGCTGCCCTCACCGATGTCCTGGCCCTCGTACAGCTGCTGCGCGAGGCGCATCGTGCGGCGCGCGTTGAAGCCGAGCTTGCGCGCGGCCTCCTGCTGCAGCGTCGAGGTGGTGAAGGGCGGGGCGGGATTGCGGCGGCGCTGCTTGCGGTCGATGGCGCGCACGCGCAGCTCACCGCCGCCGGCGGCCGCCCTGAGCGTGCTCTCCACCTCGCGCGCCTGCGCCTCGTTCGTGAAGCTGAACTGCTCGACCTTGGCGCCCTGGTACTCGAGCAGCTTCAGCGGGAAGCTCTGGCCGCTGTGCGTGCCTTCGCCCTCGAGCGTCCAGTATTCCTGGGCGATGAAGGCGACGATCTCCTCCTCGCGCTCGCATATCATGCGCAGCGCCGGGCTCTGCACGCGCCCGGCCGACAGGCCCCGCCGCACTTTCTTCCACAACAGCGGCGAGAGGTTGAAGCCGACCAGGAAGTCCAGCGCGCGGCGCGCCTGCTGGGCATTCACCAGGTCCAGCGACAGGCCGCGGGGCTTCTCGACGGCGGCGCGGATGGCGTTGCGGGTGATCTCGTAGAACACCACGCGGTGTACCTGCTTGCCCTTGAGGTCGCCGCGCGCGTCGAGGATCTCCTTCAGGTGCCAGGCGATGGCCTCGCCCTCGCGATCCGGGTCGGTCGCAAGATAGAGCGCCTTGGATTTCTTGAGCGTGCGGGCGATGGCCTCGACATGGCGCTCGTTCTTTTCGAGCACCTGGTACTTCATGCCGAAGTCGTGCTCGGTGTCGACCGCGCCTTCCTTGGGCACGAGATCGCGCACGTGCCCGTAGGAGGCGAGCACGTCGAAGTCCTTGCCAAGGTACTTCTTGATCGTCTTGGCCTTGGCGGGCGACTCGACGATGACCAGGTTGTCTGCCATGACTTACGGAAAGACCCGAGCCGAAAATAAAAAACCGCGGACAAGCCGCGGACCCATGCAGCCAGCGATGACTATCGCCGACTCAGTGCGGGGCAAGGACCCGCACGTCCGTGATCAACCCACCGAGGCGTTCCACCGCGAGCTGCTGGCCCGGCTGGCTGGACAGCACCATCAGCACGACCCACTTGAGCTGCTCGGTGTCGGGCTCGTCGGCATCCAGGGCCAGCATGCGCTCGATCACTATCTCCCGCTGCGCAGGGGTCAGCACCCGCGCGTTCTCGAGCGTCAGCAGCAGGCCGCGGCATTCCGTCGACAGGCGCGCCATCTCGCTGTCGGTGAACATGCGCACGCCGTTCTGCGTGAGCGGCGCCGGCTGCGCCTGCTCGTGGCCGAAGGCGAGGTCCGTGAGCCAGTCGAGCGCCCGCTCGACGTTGTCCGGCGCGAAGCCGGCATGCTCCAGGTCCCGCGCCAGGTTCTCGCGCTCGGGTACGTCCGGTGTCTCGTTGAGCATGTACCGGTCGAACACGTAGATAAGAATGTCGAGAACGCTGCCAGTCATCATTTCAAGGTATTCGGCCATAGCGGCCGCCCGGAAGAGCCGCCACACGCCCCCCGGGTTCGAGTCTCAGCGACATCGAGGCGACGGACTTGCCCCGCCAGGTGCTTGCGTGCGACGACAACATCAACAGTCGCGGGTTCAAAGCCGAGGGCATCTAACAGCATTTCATACTCCTTGTCCAATGACGGCGGCGCCGCCGGCGCCGCCGCGCCCTGCGTAAGTTTTTCTTTTACAAAATAATTCCGCAGCTACCGACGACGTCCGCCGCTTCCGCCACCCGCTTCGCGCCTTCGCGGATGAGTTGCCGCGTCCCGCGCGACAGGGCGCTGTGGATGGAACCGGGGATCGCGAACACCTCGCGTCCCTGCTCGGCGGCGAGGCGCGCGGCCATCAGTTCCGGTGCGACCCCTGCGGTCTCCAGGCGTGAGCGCGGCTTCCGGCCCCCAGGTCCGGTACCCGCGCCAGGCAAGCGCCCCTCTGGTGCATCCATCGCCCGGGAGGATACGGGAAGTCGGGCGGGGCGCTGGGGGCAATAACGGGTGCGAATGCGAACCCGCCGCGGGCTGTGAGGCGCCGCGGCGGGTCTGGGAAGCGAACGGTCGCGCGCCGCGCTCGCGGCGTCGCTAGCTCAGGGGCTGCGAGCCACGTACTGCACGTGGATCGTGTCGGTCGCATTCACCACCAGAGCGTAGCTCATGCGGTCGTACACCTTGAACACGAGCATCGTGCCGACGCGCTCCTCGGGGAGCTTCACCTTCGGGGCGAAGGTCACCGACTGCGTTTCCCCGATCGTGCCGCTCTTGCGGTAGACGTCGGGTACCGCATAACCGGCCTCATCGATGGCCAGCACTGTGCCAGGCTCGATGCCGTGGCGCTTGCCGCGGTTGATCGCGACGATCTGGTACTGCCCGACGAGATCCGTGCCGCCGACGACATCGATGATATGGCCGCGCACATCACCCGCCGGGGCGCGCGGGGTGAAGTTCATCGGCGTCTGCGACAGGTCGCCCGACAGCAGGCGGTCTCCGCGCAGGGTCTCGCGCGCCGGGTCGCTCAGGTACGCCTTGGCGGGTTGGCCGGGACGCGCGATCTGCGCCGTCGAGGCGTAGATGGCCTCGTAGGCGATGACCGAGTTGTCGTCCGGATCCTTCAGGGGACCTGCGATGTGGACCACCGCATAGGTGCCTGCGGGGGCCGCGGGCAGGTCCTGAATGTAGGCCTCGTTGTTGGTACCGGCGACCTGGTGCATATCGCGGAAGGCGACGACGTAGGGCGCGTGGCTGATCTCGTCCTTGCTAATGATCGTCGGCCGACCGAGGAAGGCGGCGATCGCGGCGTACGGGATCGTCGGGATCGAGGCGTCGAGGTCGGTGCTGCGCAGGCGCGGGTCCATGCGCACCGCGCCGCCCTGTTCCAGGCTTACCTGCGGACGCCCATCGGCGCCGTAGGCCAGCGCGAGCTGGTCACCCGGATAGATAAGGTGCGGGTTCGCGACCTGCGGATTGATGACCCAGACCTCGGGCCAAAGCCACGGGTCCTTCAGGTACATCGAAGCGATACCCCACAGGGTGTCGCCCCGCTTGACCGTGTAGTGCGCCGGGGCGCTGGAATTGACCATCCCGCGGGTATCCACGGTCGCGCTTGGCGCCGCGGCCGGGGTGGCGTTGCCTGCGGCGATCGCCGCCTCGGTGGCGGTCATCTCGGGCGCCGCGGCTTGGGCCTGTGCGATGGGCTGCGTGTTCGCCTGCATTGGCGCAGGCGCGGCGGCCACCTCGTGGCGACGGAAGTGCGAGCACCCCGTGACCGCGAGCGACAGGATAAGGAGACCCGCGATCGGGCGAGCTCCAAGTACTTGATTTAAGACCATCCTCCACTCCTCAATTGCGCGAGGCGGACCAACGCCCTGCGCCGGAATCCTGAATCGTTATACTGGCACGGCGCCCGCCGGCATACGAATTAATGTCAACTTTGTGCGCTGGATCACGGCTGCCAGCGCCCCCATATCAGGCACGACCATGGCCCTACGAAGCATCCTCGAATACCCCGATCCAAGGCTGCGAACCCGCGCACAGACGGTCACCACGTTCGATGCCGCGCTCGGCACTTTGATCGATGACTTGCTGGAAACGATGTACGCGGCCCCCGGCATCGGGCTGGCCGCCACCCAGGTCGACGTCCACCAGCGCCTGGTCGTTATCGACGTCTCCGACGAGCGCAACGCCCCCCTGGTGATCATCAACCCCGAGATCATCGAGCGTGAGGGGGAGGCGAAGACCGAGGAGGGATGCCTGTCGGTCCCCGGGATCTTCGATGAGATCAAGCGTGCCACGCGCATCCGTCTGCGCTCGCATGACCGTGCGGGACAGGTCAACGAGTCGGAGTACACCGATCTGCTCGCGGTGTGCATACAGCACGAGATGGACCACCTTGAGGGCAAGCTCTTCGTCGACTACCTGTCGCAGATGAAGCGCGAGCGCATCCGCAAGAAACTCGACAAGGAGCGCAGGGAGCGGACCGCCGAGGCCGCCAGGGGCGCCGGCGGCGCCCGTCGCGCGTACTAGGTTTGCGCGTCGCATTCGCCGGCACGCCCGGATTCGCGGTCCCAGCGCTCGAGGCGCTGCGCGCGAGGCACGAAGTCGTGGGTGTGCTGACGCAGCCCGACCGTCCCAAGGGTCGCGGCCGCCAACTCGCTGAAAGTCCCGTGAAAGCCGCGGCGCGCGCGCTTTCCCTGCCCATCGCGCAGCCCCAGACACTCAAGAGCGCGCCAGGGCGGGCCGCCCTCGAGCAATGGTCCCCGGAGGTCCTCGTCGTCGTGGCCTATGGCTTGCTGCTGCCCCCAGAGGTTCTCGCGCTGCCGCGCTTGGGGTGCCTGAACATCCACGCCTCGCTGCTGCCGCGCTGGCGGGGGGCCGCGCCCATCCAGCGGGCGATCCTCGCCGGCGATTCTGAAACCGGCGTCACCATCATGCGGATGGACGAGGGGCTCGACACCGGCCCCACGCTGCTGAGCGAGCGCGTCGTCATCTCCCGGGCCCACACCGGGGGATCGCTGCACGACGAACTCTCAGTGCTCGGGGCGCGCCTGCTGACCGAGGCTCTCACCGGACTTGAACGAGGCACGCTTGCGCCGGTCGAACAGCCGCGGGAGGGGGTCACGTACGCCGCCAAGATCGACAAGGCGGAAGGGATCATCGACTGGAGCGCGGATGCGCTGGCTATCGAGCGCCAGGTACACGCCTTCAATCCCTGGCCCATCGCGCAGACGCAGCTGGAGGGAGAGGTCCTGCGGATATTCTCGGCCCGCGCCGAGACACAGGACGATGTGAACGTGCCGGTAAAAGGCCCCAAAAGTAATAATAGTGGCGCGATCATCGCCGTACAGGACGACTATATGCGAATTCAGTGTGGAACCGGCACCTTAGCGGTCACGCACGTCCAGCGCCCGGGCCGCCGCACCATGAGCGTGCGGGATTTTTCCCACCGCCAGGCTCTGCTGGGGCGTCGGGTTGGCTAAGACCCCGTGGGCTCCGGGGGCGCCGGCCCTGGCGGCGGCCGCGCGTGCCGTCGATGCGGTGGTCTTCCGGGGCGAGTCGGTCGATGCGGCGCTGTCCACGGCCGATGAGATGGGGGAGCGCGCCGCGGTCCGGGCCATCGCCCTGGGCACCGTGCGCTGGTACCTGCGCCTGGCGCCGGCGATCGAGTCGCTGCTGCAGCGGCCCGAGGGCGTCGCCAAGTCGGTCCGGTCGCTGCTGGCCGCGGCGGCCCACCAGATCGAGTATTCCCGCAATGCGCCGGAGCTCACCGCGCACCTGGCGGTGGATGCGGCGCGGCTGCTGGGTGAGGAGCGTTCGACGGGTCTGGTGAATGCCGTGCTGAGGCGGTTCGTGGCGGAGCGCGAAGTGCGCCTGGCGAAGGTCGACAAGACGCTGCCGGGACGCACGGCCCACCCGGGATGGCTGGTAAAGGAACTCAACAGCGCCTGGCCTGACCTTGCGCTCTCGGTGCTCGAGGCCAACAACGCCCACCCACCGATGACCTTGCGCATCGACCTCTCGCGCATCACTCGTGAGGCGTACATCGCACAGCTCACCTCGAAGGGGATTGAATCTCAAGGGATCCAATGGATGCCCTCAGCGGTCACTTTGATTCGACCTTTGGCGATATCCGAGCTTCCCGGCTTCGAAGAGGGATTTGTCTCGATCCAGGATGCAGGCGCGCAGCTGGCCGCCCGGCTCCTGGACCTGCACCCCGGACAGCGGGTGCTCGATGCCTGTGCCGCCCCGGGCGGCAAGAGCGGGCAACTCCTCGAGACCGAGCCGGGTATCGAGCTGACGTGCGTGGACCTCACCGCGGAGCGCATGGCGCTGGTCGCCGAGAACCTCGCGCGCCTGAAGCGCACCGCCGCGCTGGTGTCAGGGGACATGCGAGACCCGGCCACCTTCTTCGATGGCCAACCGTTCGAGCGCATCCTGGTGGATGCGCCGTGCTCCTCGACCGGGGTGATCCGCCGGCATCCGGACATCAAGCTGCTGCGCCGCGCGACCGATGCGGCCGCCTTCGCCGCTGAACAGCTCGAGATCCTGCGGGCGGCCGCCTCGATGCTCGCCCCCGGTGGTCGCCTGGTCTATTCGACCTGCTCGGTATTGCCGACGGAGAACGATGCGGTGGTGGCGCGGTTCCTGGAGCGGGAGCCGGCCATGAGCGCGGCGGCGATGCCGGCAGGGGGGGCGCTGGCGCCCGGCGGGCTGGTGCGCCCCGGGGGGGTGCAGCTGCTGCCCGGCGCACGGGCGGGGACGGACGGGTTCTATTATGCTTGTCTCGAAAAGACAACGGCTGAAAGCTGAACGCTTGCCGTCGCAGGGAGTCATGCCGCGCGACGATAAACCTCCCGACTCAGGAACCCGCCCGCGGCGGCTCGCACTCCTGTGGATGCTGGCCCTGGGCTGGTGCGGGTTGGTCTGCGCGGCCGCCCTCGACGGGGTCCTCGAGGTGCGTTCGGCCTACGTGAACATCGACAAGGGCGTCTTCCTCCTGCACGCCCGGGTGGAATACCCCGAGAGCACCTCCATCCGCGATGCGCTGCGCGATGGCATCACGCTCACCTTCGATCTGGATGCGCGCGTCGAGCGCGACCGACACCTGTGGTTCAACGCGGCGATCGTCGACCTCACGTTGCGCCGCGAACTCACCTACCACGCCGTCAGCGACCGCTACGTGGTGCGCGACATCAAGAACGGCGACCAGTCAACCTTCGCCACGCTCGACGACGCACTGGACTACTTAGGCCGGGTGGACGCCTGGCCGATCATCGTTGAACCCCAGCTCAGTGGCGGCAACTACACCATCAGCGTGCGCGCTGGGGTGCGGCGCGGGAACCTGCCGTCGGCCATGCGCGCGCTCTTGTTCTGGACGGATGACTGGGCGCGCGTGAGCGAGTGGTACACCTGGACGCTGCCGGTATGAAGTCCCAACGCCAACCGCGCGGGTTCCGGTGGATCGCGGTCGGCCAGGTCATCCTGTGGGCGGCCATTGGCGGCGGCGCCTTCCTGCTCTTGGCCAAGAGCGTGCAGAACTCCTCCGAGTTCGGCCGCCTGCAGCTGTGGATCCTTGGCGTCGATGTGTGCGGGGTGATCGCCCTCACGGGCCTGCTGGCGCACAAGCTGTGGCGCCTGGTGCGCGACTACCGCGCCCACGTGCCCGGCTCGCGCCTCACCGCGCGCACGGTCGGCATCTTCGGCGCCCTCGTGATCGCGCCACTGCTCATCGTCTACATGTCCTCGCTCGAGTTCATCAACCGCGGCATCGACAGCTGGTTCACCGTGGAGGTGAAGCAGGGCCTGAACGATGCGCTGGACCTGTCACGCGCGGCGCTCGAACTGCGCATGCGCGAGTACTCGACGCGCACCGTGGCGTTCGCCGATGAACTCGGCGACGCTGACGCGGGCCGCGTGCAGGAGACCATGGACGTGCAGCGCCGCGCGAGCCAGGCGCTGGAGATCACCCTGTTCGGCCCGCACGGACGGATCCTTGGGGCAAGCCTCGAGAACGCCTTCGAGAACCTCCCGGCGCAACCCCCGCCGGACCTGCTGCGCCAGATGGAACAGCGCAGGCCCTACGTGAGCCTCGAGCCGCAGGCGGGCGGGCGTTACGTGATCCGCACCGCCGCGGTGCTGCCGCGCTCGAGCGCGCTCGGCGCGCGCTTCGTGGTGGCGATCTACCCGGTGCCGGCGCAGCTCGCGGCGCTCTCCGAGGCGGTACAGGCCACCTACAACCAGTACGGCAACCTCGCCGCCATCCGCGAGCCGCTGAAGGCGAGCTTCCGCGTGACGCTGACTCTCGTGGTGTTGCTCACGATGCTCGCGGCGATCTACGGCGCGATCTACTCCGCGCAACGGCTGGTGCGTCCGGTGCAGGATCTGATCGAGGGCACGCGCGCGGTGGGTAAGGGTGACTTCGCGACCCGTCTGCCCCTGCCCTCGCGCGATGAGATGGGATTCCTGGTGCACTCCTTCAACGACATGACCAAGCGGCTGCGCCGCGCGCGCGTCGAGACCACGCTGAGCCAGCAGGCGGTGGAGCGCGAGCGTACGCGGCTGGCGATCATCCTCGCGCGCCTGTCGACAGGCGTGCTGGCGGTTGATCGCACGCTCACCGTGCGTACCGCGAACGAGGCCGCGGGGGCGATCCTCGGCACCGACCTGTCCGCGGCCACAGGGCATGCGCTTCCCGAGCTGGCCGACGGCAACGAGCGTCTCGGCCAGTTCGTGGCCGCGCTCGCGGTGCGCTTCGCCGCCGGGCGCGAGGAGTGGCGCGAGCAGCTGGACCTGGATGGCGCCGGCGGCCGCCGCACCCTCATGTGCGCCTGTACCGCGCTGCCGGGCGAGGACAGCGATGTTGGTTTCGTCATCGTCTTCGATGACATCACCGCGCTCCTGCAGGCGCAGCGCGATGCCGCCTGGGGCGAGGTCGCGCGGCGCCTCGCGCACGAGATCAAGAACCCGCTCACACCGATACAGCTGTCCGCGGAGCGGCTGCGGCGGCGGCTGTCCGCCGGCATGAACGCCAAGGACGCCGACATTCTCGAGCGCGGCACGCGCACCATCGTGCAGCAGGTGGAGACGATGCAGCAGATGGTGAACGCCTTCAGCGAGTACGCGCGCGCTCCAGAGATGCGCATCACCCGCTTCGACCTGAACCACCTGGTCACCGAGGTGGCCGATCTCTACCGCGCGCAGGACCCGCGCGCCCAGGTGCGGCTGGACCTTGGCGCGGACCTCAGCGGCATCGAGGCTGACCGCGGCAGGGTGCGTCAGATCCTCAACAACCTCATGACCAACGCGCTGGAAGCGCTTGAAGGGGTTGGTGACGCGCGGCTCGAGATCAGCACGCGCCGGGAGTTCAGCGGCGACGCCGAGTACGCGGTGGTGAGCGTGTGTGACAATGGGCCGGGATTTCCGCGGGAACTCCTGGGCCGGGTGTTCGACCCCTACGTCACCAGCAAGCCAAAGGGGACCGGGCTTGGCCTGGCCATCGTCAAGAAGATCATCGAGGAACACGGGGGCCGGATTGACGCCGACAACCGGCCCGAGGGCGGAGCACGCGTGCGCGTCGTGTTGCCGGTGAAGGACAGCACCCGGTCGTCGACCGGGGGGGCGCGCGAACGGCGGGATCAGTTGCGGAGGGAATGGGCATGAGCAGTTCACACATCCTTGTGGTCGATGATGAAGCCGACATCCGGGGCCTGCTCAAGGAGATCCTCTCCGAGGAGGGCTACGAGGTGGATGTGGCCGCCAACGCCGCCCAGGCGCGCGCCGCGCGCGCCCGCCAGGTGCCCGACCTGGTGCTGCTCGACATCTGGATGCCGGACGTCGATGGCATCACGCTGTTGCGTGAGTGGTCCGTGGGCGTCACCGACGGCTGCCCGGTCGTCATGATGTCCGGCCACAGCACGGTGGAGACCGCGGTGGAGGCCACGCGCCTGGGCGCGTTCGACTTCGTCGAGAAGCCGCTGTCGCTCGCCAAGTTGCTGCGCACCGTCGAGCGGGCGCTCGATGCCGGCCGCCGCCATCGCCAGTCCGGGCGCCTGCTCGGCTCGCCGCTGACGGTGCCGATCGGCAAGAGCCGGATCATGCAACAGCTGCGCGCCGAGCTGCAGCAGATCGCCGCGCACACCTCCCCGGTGCTGCTGGTGGGCGAGCCGGGTTCTGGTCGCGAGGCATTCGCGCGCTACCTGCACGAGCAGAGCCCGCGCGCCGCGACCCCGTTCATGCCGCTGGTGGCCAGCGGACTGCGGGAGGAGGACGCGGAAGCGCGCCTGTTCGGACGCGAAGCGGCTGACGGCTCCAACGTGGCGGGCGTCCTGGAGAACGCCGGCAACGGCACGCTCTTCATCCACGAGCTCGATGACCTGCCCGCGGGCGTGCAGCGCCTGCTGGTCGGGGTCTTCGAGTCGGGACAGTTCACGCGCCTGGGCGGTCGTGAACCGCTGCAGTTCCGCGCGCGACTGCTGTCCTCCGCGCAGCCGGGCGTCGAGCATCGCGCCGGAGGGGCGACGCTGCGGCAGGACCTGCTGGCTCACCTGAACGCGCTCATCGTGCGCGTGCCGCCGCTGCGCGAGTACGCCGAGGACGTGCCTGACCTGCTGCGTCACCAAGTCGACCGCATGGTGGACGCCGACGGGCTGCAGTTCCGGCGCTTCAGCGTCGCGGCTCAGAACCGCCTGCGTAATTACCCCTGGCCGGACAATGTGCGCGAGCTGCGTCACCTGGTGCATCGGCTGCTGATCCACGGTGGCCCCGAGGAGATCCGCCTCGAGGAAATCGAGCGCGAACTCGCGGTGCAGGCCCCTGCGGATGAGCCGCTGGTGAAGCAGGACCTGCTGGCGCTGCCGCTGCGCGAGGCGCGCGAACAGTTCGAGCGCGCCTACCTGCAGCAGCAGCTGCTCCTGTGCAGCGGCAAGGTGGGGCAGCTCGCCAAGCGAGTCGGCATGGAACGCACGCACCTGTACCGCAAGCTGCGCTCTCTCGGGGTCGATTTCCGCAACATCAGCGACGACTGAGGCCACCGCCGCGGTGGCCGTGAGCGCGGACTACCTCGCGTACGTGCTGGAGCAGCTCGCCGGCGTGGAGGGGGTCAGCTTCCGGCGCATGTTCGGCGGGGGGGGACTGTATGCCGACGAGTTCTTCTTCGGCCTGATCTTCAAGGACACGCTGTTCCTGCGCGTGGATGACTCCAGTCGCGCGCGCTATGAGGCGCGCGGCATGGCGCGCTTCAGACCCTACGCTGACCGGCCCGACCTCAGCATGAACTACTACGAAGCTCCGGCGGACGCGCTGGAGGATCCCGAGGAACTCGGCGCGTTGGCCCGTCATTCCATCGAGATCGCCCGCGCCGCCGCGCTCAAGCCCGCGCGCCGCCCCGGCGCGAAACGGCCGCGGTCGCGCCGCTAGCGCGGAGCCGTCGCGGGTGCGGACGCGGGTCCGCCGCCGCCGGCGACGCCGGCGACGCCGGGGCCGCCGCCCTGAGCCGCGTGATGGCGTCTATCCGCGGGCGCATCAGCTTCGGCACGACGTCTTGGAGGCGCTCCTGCGCGTAGTGCGCCGGCCGCTGCCTCACCAGCGGCTCCTTCGCGACCACTGGGCCCGCCGGTCTCCCTGGAATCCCGCCCGCGGCGCGCGGGCGGCTCCAGGCTGTCACTCAATCTCCGATGCGGATCACGAGGGCATCGACGTCCGCGGCATGAAGCTGTTTGCGGATCTTGTTGAGTTCATCGAGATTGTTGATCGGCCCGATGCGCACGCGATGCCACACGTCCGTATCCACCGCGACGCGCTGTACCTTCGCGTCCACGCCGAGCTTGCCCAGCCGGGCGCGCGTGCCCTCGGCCTCCGACTCGCCGCGGTATGAGCCCACCTGCAGGACGTAGACACCGGGGCGCTCCACCTTGGAGGCGGCCGGCAGATCGCGTTTGACGTCTTTCTCCTTCTCCGGCACCACCACCTCGAAGTTGGGCAGCATCTGGTAGAAGTCGTACTTCGCGGAAGGCTTGGCGGCCCCCGGTTCGCCGCTGTCGGCATCGGGCCGCGGCGTGTGGCGGGCATCCGGGTGAGGTATGTCGGCCGGCTCCGGCGGCTTGTGTTGTCGTGCGCCGAAGTAGATGAAGGCGACGCTTACCACGCAAGCCCCGACCGCGACACCCCAGCCGAATTCCTTGTGGCGGCGCAGGTCCAGCGAGCTACGCTGGCTGTTCTTGTAGTCGCGGCTGGTCAGCTTCGCCATGCGGGCTCGCGTCGTGCCGTGGTGCCAGTGGTGTTCACCCTCCCTGCCGGGACGTCATTCGCCGCGATTCCCCCGCCCGGGCGGCGGCGCGCCTTGTAGTCGCGACTGGTGCGCTCGCTCATCGATGCCTAGGAGTCGCCGCCGGCGCCGGGCGCGGGCATCACATGCTCTCCGGGGCGGAGACCCCGAGGAGCGCAAGGCCGTTGCGCAGCACCTGCTGCACGCCAAGCACCAGCGCCAGGCGCGCATTGCGCACCGCCGCGTCGTCGACGATGAACTGCTCCGCGTTGTAGTAGGTGTGCAGCGTGTTGGCGAGCTCGCGCAGGTAGTGGGCAACCGCGTGGGGGGCGCGCGTGAGCGCGGCCTGCTCGATGATCTCCGGATAGCGCGTGAGGGCGCTTAAGACCGCCTGCTCATGCGCGCCAGTGAGGCTCGTGGCGCTGGCTAGGCCGTGCGCGCTATCGAACGCGAGTCCGCGGGAGGCGAGCTGCTTCATGACACTCGCCACGCGCGCGTGCGCGTACTGGATGTAGTACACCGGGTTCTCGTTGGTGCGCGACTTGGCCAGCTCCAGATCGAAGTCCAGTGGCTGGTCGTGGCTGCGCATGAGATAGAAGAACCGGCACGCGTCGTTGCCGACTTCCCCGCGCAGCTGGCGCAGCGTCACGAACTGTCCCTCGCGCTTGCCCATGGGGATCCTCTCGGTACCGCGGAAAAGGCTCACGAACTGGATCAAGGTGGCCTCGAGGCAATCCCCGGGGCAGCCCATGGCGATGAGTCCGGCCCGCACGCGGGCGACGTAGCCGTGGTGATCAGCGCCCAGCACATCGAGCAGGCGGGTGAAGCCACGCTCGTACTTGTTGAGGTGGTAGGCGATGTCCGAGGCGAAGTACGTCTTCTGGCCATTCTCGCGCACCACCACCCGGTCCTTCTCGTCGCCGAACTCGGTGGCGCGGAACCAGAGCGCGCCGTCTTTCTCCTGCAGGCGACCCTGTCCGCGCAGCACCTCCAGCGCGTGATCGATGCTGCCGCTCTCGGCGAAGGCGCGCTCGGAGGTCCACTCCTCGAAGACGACGCCGAACTCGGCGAGGTCCTCGCGGATGTCCGCGAGCATGAACTCAAGGGAAAGATCGAGCACCTGGCGGAAGCCATCCGCGCCGATTTGCGCCCGGCAGCGCTCGATCAGGGCGTCGATGTAGGCTTCCTTGTCCCCCGCGGGCGCATCCGCCGGAAGTCCCGCGAGTACCGCGGCGGCCGGCCGGCGCAGCGCCTCGCCGACCTCCCGCCTCAGCCGCCCCGCCAGCGGACGCACGTACTCGGCGCGGTAGCCGTTGTCCGGGAAGGGCAGCGCTTCACCCAGGGCTTCGAGGTATCTCACCCACACGCTCACGGCGAGGATGTCCATCTGCCGCCCGGCGTCGTTGACGTAGTACTCGCGCGCGACGCTGTGCCCGGTGGCGCGCAACAGGTTCGAGAGCGTGGCGCCGAAGGCGGCCTGACGGCCGTGGCCGACGTGCAGGGGGCCAGTGGGGTTGGCGGAGACGAACTCGACGAGTATCCGCTCGCCGCCGCCGCGGTTGCTCTCCCCATAGGCTCCCGCCTGCTCGTGGATGCGAGCGAGCTCCGCGGCATAGGCCCCGGGGGCCATGTGGAAGTTGATGAAGCCGGCGCCGGCGACCTCGGTGCGCGCCACGAGCTCACTGGGCGGCAGTGCGGCGAGGATGGCCGCGGCCAGCTCCCGCGGGTTCTTGCGCGCGACCTTCGCCAGGCGCAGGGCCACGTTGGTCGCGAACTCGCCGTGGCGCGCATCGCGGGTGCGCTCGATGACGATGGCGGCCGCGGCCGGCGTCTCGGCCAGCACGGAACCCGTCAGTCTGGCCAGCGCCGCCAGCAGCAGCCGCTCGAGTTCTTGCTTCAAAGGAGTGGGATTTCCGCGTGTCCGGCAGCGCGTGATTCTACCCGAAGCGCCGCGGCGATTGGCCGCGGCGTGCGTCCGCGCCGGTTAGAACAATTCAATCGGATCAACATCGAGCGACCAGCGCACGGCGCGCGCGCTCTTGAGCTGCTCCACTTGCGGCAGCCAGCCATCGAGGAATTCATGCAGCCGCGCGCGTTCTGGGCTCTCGACCAGCAGCTGCGCGTGGTAGCGACCCGCGCGCCGAGCCATGGCGGCGGGGACCGGCCCGAGCAGGCGCACCCCGCGCGGGGGCGCCACGGCGAGCTGGCGGGCCTCGGTGAGGAAGGTGAGCGCGCCCTCGGCTGTCTTGGCGGAGTCACGCAGGGCCGCGAGGCGCGCGAACGGGGGCCAGGAGGCCTGTGCGCGCTCGGCGAGCGCGGCTTCCGCGAACCCGTCGTAGCCCTGCGCCAACAGGTGGGTGAGCAATGGATGATCGGGAAACGAACTCTGGATCAGCACCTCGCCGGCCCTGGCGCCGCGGCCGGCGCGGCCGGCCACCTGCACGATCGTCTGCGCGAGCCGTTCGGGAGCGCGGAAGTCGGTGCTGAACAGGCCCTGGTCCGCATTGAGCACGACGACCAGAGTGACGTTGGGGAAGTCGTGTCCCTTGGTGACCATCTGCGTGCCCACCAGTATCCGCGCTTCGCCCGAGGACATCCGGCGCACGACGGCCTCCATGTCGCCGTGCTTACGCACGACGTCACGGTCCAGGCGCGCGATGCTGACAGCGGGGAACAGTGCCTGCAGGGCTTCCTCCACCCGCTCGGTCCCCTGGCCGACGGCCTTGACCTCGAAGCCACACACCGGACAGCGCGTCGGCAGCGGCGCATCCGCCCCGCAATGATGGCAACGCAGCCGCCCGGCGTCCTGGTGCACGGTAAGCCGCGCGTCGCATTCGCCGCACGGGGCGACCCAGCCGCACCCGGTGCACAAGAGCGTGGGCGCGTAGCCGCGCCGGTTGAGGAACACGAGCACCTGGCCGTCATCGGTCAGGTGACGCTGGATCGCCAGTACCACCGGTGTCGCCATCCCAGAGCGCACCGCGGAGCTGCGCAGGTCGATCAGTTTCAGCACCGGCGGTTGCGCCTGGGCGGCCCGGCGCAGCAGGCGTAACCGCGTGTAGCGGCCGGCGGTGACGTTGTGCAGTGTCTCCAGCGACGGTGTCGCCGAGCCGAGCACCACCGGCACCCGCGCATGGTGCGCGCGCACCACGGCGAGGTCCCGCGCCGAGTAGCGCAACGCGCCCTCATGCTGCTTGAAGGAGGAGTCGTGCTCTTCGTCGACCACGATCAGTCCCAGGTCCGGCACCGGCGCGAACACCGCCGAGCGCGTGCCCAGCACGACGCGCGCGTGGCCACTGAAGGCCTCGCGCCAGGCGAGCAGTCGCTCGTGGTCGGTGAGTCCGGAGTGCAGCACCGCGAGTGGGGTGTCGAAGCGCTCGCGGAAGCGACCCACCAGCTGCGGCGTGAGGCCAATCTCGGGTACCAGGACCAGCACGCGCCGCCCGGCGCCGAGCACTCGTTCCACCAGACGCAGGTAGACTTCCGTCTTGCCGCTGCCGGTGATGCCGTGAAGCACGAAGGCGCCATAGCCACCGAGGGCGGCGCCGATCTTGGCCACGGCCTGCGCCTGTTCCTCGAGCAGCGCGGGGCCCGCGCAGCGCACGCCTGCGGTCGAGGGCTCGCGCCCCTGCGCGACTTCCGTGCGATCGAGCCAGCCCCGCTTGAGCAGCGCGCGCGCCGCCTCGCGCCAGCCTCGCATGCGCTCGTCCAGCGCATCCGCGGTCATCGAGTCCTCCCCGGCCAGCAGCGTGAGCACGGCCAGCTGCCGGGGGGCGCGTCGCGCCGCGGCTGATTCGAGCGCTTCGCGACCTTCGCGGCTGAGGGACCAGTTCTCCTGGAGGGCCGCGCTCGGGGCACCCGCTCGCAGGGCCTTGGGAAGGGCCCCGGCGGCGACCTCCCCGATGGGGTGGTGGTAGTAGCCGGAAGCCCATTCCAGCAGTGCCACCGCGGCGGGGTCCAGGACCGGCACCCGGTCCAGCACCTCGAGAATAGGCTTCAGGCGCTCGGCTGGCACGTCGGAGCCCCCGGCGGTGCCCATGACCAGACCCACCAGGCGCCGGCGGCCGAAGGGCACGCGCACGCGCGCCCCGACTGCGGGCTCGCCGGCGCCCTCAGGGGCAAGGTAGTCGAAGAGGCGGCGCAGGGGGGTATCGAGCGCCACCCTGAAGACTTTGGGCACGGGACTCACATCTAAGTTAAATCAAGGGCTTGCGGGGGTCGGGGTCGGTCAACCGCGACCGGCGCCGGCGCGTTATACAGGCCATGTCGGAGTTTGCTACGCTCGCGTCGCCTTATAACATGCCGGCCGCACTACACGGCGACGTGGACCTTACCGATTCCTCCGCTCAGACCCGAGACCGCGCGCTGAACCAGTTCCTGGCCAGCGTCGAGCTCAAAGCATTCAAGATCGCCCAGGCGGCGCTGCGGCATGAGGACGATGCCCTCGATGCGGTGCAGGATGCGATGCTGCAGCTCGCACGCGCCTATTCCAGCCGGCCCGCGGCGGAGTGGAAGCCGCTTTTCTACCGTATCCTCGAGAATCGGATCCGCGACATGCAGCGCCGCCGCACGGTGCGCGGCCGCATCATGGCCTGGCTGCCCTCGCGCGCCGGCGATGAGGATGACGATGAGTCCGATCCGATCCAGCAGGCGCCCAGCCCCGAGCCTCAGCCGGTCAGGCGCCTGGAGATAGACGAGGCGATGGGCGCGCTCGAGAAGGCGCTGGACGAGCTGCCGCGACGGCAGCAGCAGGCCTTCCTGCTGCGCTCGCTGGAAGGCCTCGACGTCGCCGAGACCGCCACCGCCATGGGTTGCTCTCAGGGCAGCGTCAAGACACATTACTTTCGCGCAGTGCAGGCGCTGCGCGCGAAACTTGGAGAGCTCTACGTATGAGCCCGGCTGATGAATCCCCGACTCCCTTCGAGCGCAACGCGCGCGCGGTGCTCGAACAAAGCGTGCAGCGCATCGACGGGCGCACGCGCTCGCGGCTGAACCAGGCGCGCCATGCCGCGCTGGCGGAAGCCGCCAGGCCGCGCCGCGGCTTCCCGCGCGGCTTCACGATGATGCCCGCGGCGGGGGCGGCCGCGGCGGCGGTGCTGGTGGCCGTGACGCTCTGGCATCACCAGCCCGCGGGTGATACGACCGGCGTCGAAGGACAGCGCGCCGCGGTCGAGGACATGGACCTGCTCGCCGACAGCGAGGCGCTGGACCTGGTGGAGCAGGGGGACGGATCGTTCTACGAGTGGGCAGTGGCCCAGACTGACTCCAATGGCCAGAGCGACGGCTGATGTGGACATCACGCGCGGCATCGGTGGCGTTGCTCCTGGGGGCGCTGGCCGGCGGCACGGCACGCGCGGACGACACGCGCCCGATCCCGGCTGCCCAGGTGCCGGACCCGGGCTTCCTCGAATTCCTCGGGGGCGTGGACGGGCTGGCCGACGTGAATCCGAATTACCTGGCGCAGGCCAACGCCGCGCATCCGGGCAGCACCCCCGCCAAGGCGCCGGCTGCTCCCCCGCCGCCGGCGCCTTCGAGTGCCCCGGGAGCGAAGAGCGATGAATAAGCCACCCGCTATCGTGTTGAGCGTGGCACTTCTGCTGGGCGCGCCGGTCGCGCTTCCCGCCCAAGAGGCGCCGGTCGCCGCGCCCGCCGCGCCGGTGAACTGGTCAAGTCTTTCCCCACCGCAGCAGCAGGTGCTGCAGCGATTCGGCACCCAGTGGAGCAGCCTGCCGCCGGATCGCCAGCAGGCGCTGGCTCGCGGCAGCGAGCGTTACCTTGCGATGTCACCCCAGCAGCGCGGCCAGGCCCAGGAGCGCTTCGCGCACTGGCGCACGCTGCCGCCGGAACAGCGGCAGCAGCTGCGCGGGCGCTGGCAGCAGTTCCAGGCGCTTCCGCCTCAGCAGCGCGAGGCGGTGCGGCAGAACTTCCACCGCTTCCAGCAACTGCCCCCGGGGCAGAAGCAGATGCTGCGCGAGCGCTGGCGCAACGCCACGCCGACCGAGCGCAAGCAGATGGTCGATCACGCGCGCGCGATGCGCCCGGCCAAGCCGCAGCCCCACCCGGGTCGTCGCAACTAGCCTTCGCTTCTTGGATGCGGCGCGGCTCGGGACCGTACCGGGACGGGCACGTTGCACACGTCCACGTGCCCGGCAGGCACCTTGAACCACTCCTCGACGCGGTTCGCCCGCGCCCCCACGTAGGCGAGGAAGGTCGGCGTATCGGTGCGCAGCACCTCAAGCTCGGTGCGCTGCGCGGCTGGCACGTCCGCGGCGACGCGGACGGACTTGATCGGCACACGCTGCGCCGGGTCGTCGTAGAAACCCAGAGCCCCCTTGCCGCGCGGCATCACCGAGAGCAGGTCCATGCCCTGCACCACGCGGCCGAGGAGCGTGACGTTGCGATCCAGGTGACGCGGTGCCTGGCCGATGACGACATACAGTTCCGTGCCGCCCCCGCTGTCCACGTCGTTGTCGCGCCCCGCGCCGACCATGCCGTAGCAGTGCACCGGCCAGGCGCGCCCGAGCGCCGGGTCCGCCGCCACCGGGAAGCCATCGAGGAAGCCCACGACGCTCGCGTAGCTGTCCGGATCCGCAAGCTTGGTGATGGTGAGCCCGCGCAGCGAGCGTTCGAACTCCGCGGGCACGGTGCGCTGCGCGGCACCCACCGGCTTCTTGCCCTCAGGGTCCCCCCACTGCACGACGTAGTTGTCCTGCGCGCGCTCGACTGGGATGCCGTCGAAGTAGCCGCCATGGGCGAGCGTGAGCACGTTCGCCACGTGGTGGGGCGCGAACTGTGGCGCGAGCTCGATGACGACGCGACCGCCGGGCAGCTCCATGTAGAGGGTGTTCCGCGGGTCAAGCGCGCGCCAGTCGGAGGGCGAGGAGGCCTTGAGCACCTCGGCGACCGTGAGCGACTTTTTCACCTTGGCCTCCGGGGCCGTCGTGGCGCTGTTCGCCGCGCCGCACAGAAGCAGCGCGCCGGTGAGGCCGGCGGCGCACGTCCTGAGGAAGAAAGAGGTTGGGGGATGCTGGCGATTCTTCATTTGTCACGCTCGTCGGCATGGAAGAGGTGCGGCATGCGGTGCACGACCGGGGCCAGTATGAGCTTCGCCATGACGATGGACACCCGCCGCGAGTACCGGGCGTACCAGGCGCGGAACCGCTCGCCGCTATGGGTCGTCGGGTTGTTCACCGGGCCCATCCCGGCCGGCGGGATGCGGAGTTGAGGGGAACGCGTCGTGCCACTCGTGGTTCTCGAAGTGCGCGTGCTCTGCCATCCCGATGAGCGGCCCGGACGCTCAGCGGCGTCGCGACGCGGCCGAAATGCCGGGGCAGGCGCAGGTAGAGCAGGAACGCGGCCATGGCGGGCTTGACTGAGGCGGCCATCAGACCGCCTTGACCGCCTGGATCAGCTCGGCGGCCGCCTTTTGCGCGTCCCCGTACAGCATGCGCGTGTTGTCCAGATAGAAGAGCGCGTTCTCGATGCCGGAGAAGCCGGCGCCCTTGCCGCGCTTGATGACGATGACGTTCTTGGCCTTGTCGGCGTTCAGGATCGGCATCCCATAGATGGGGCTGGACTTGTCGGTGCGGGCGACCGGGTTGACCACATCGTTCGCGCCGATGATCAGGGCGACGTCCGCGTTCTCGAACTCCGCGTTGATCTCATCGAGGTCGGCGATGAGATCGTAGGGAACACCGGCCTCGGCGAGCAGCACGTTCATGTGCCCGGGCATGCGCCCGGCCACCGGATGGATAGCGAACTTCACGTTCACGCCGCGGTCGATGAGCAGCTGGCACAGCTCCCAGATCTTGTGCTGCGCCTGCGCGACGGCCATGCCGTAGCCGGGCACGATGATGACCTTCTGCGCGAACGCCATCATGACGCCGACGTCGGAGGCCTCGATGGGCTTGAGCGCCCCGCTCACTTCGCCGGTCGCCGCCGCGCCGGTGTCGCCGAAGCCCGAGAACAGCACGTTGCCGAGCGAGCGGTTCATGGCCCGGGCCATCAGCTGCGTGAGCAGCGTGCCGGCCGAACCCACCACCGTGCCGGCGATGATCATCGCGGCGTTGTTGAGCACGAAGCCCTCGAACGCGACCGCGAGCCCGGTGAGTGCGTTGTAGAGCGAGATGACCACCGGCATGTCCGCGCCGCCGATCGGCAGCGTCATCGAGAGCCCCAGCACCAGCGCGACGACGAACAGCGCCGTCACCATCATCGGGGAGGGGTCGTAGTGCGAGGCGATCATCCCGCCTATGACCACGGCCACGAGCAGCAGCAGCAGGTTGAGGAACTGCTGACCGCTGAAGCGGAAGCTGCTGTTGATCAGGCCCTGCAGCTTGCCGAAGGCGATGGCGCTGCCGGAGAAGGAGATCGCGCCGATGATGCCGCCGGCGACCGCCAGCGTCGGGATCGCGTAGCCCTGCGCCTCGCCGCGGTACAGCTCGACCGCGGCGATCGCCGCGGCCGCGCCGCCACCCATGCCGTTGTAGAGGGCGATCATCTGCGGCATGTCGGTCATCGCGACGCGCTTGCCGCTCCACCAGGCGATACCGGCGCCGACGAACATCGCCGGCACGATGAGCTCGTAGTTGGACATCCCCGGGTAGAGGAAGGTGATCAGGGTGGCGACCAGCATGCCGGCGCCGGCCCAGAGGATGCCGCTGCGCGCGCTCAGCGGGGAGCTCATGCGCTTTAGGCCGATGATGAACAGCGCCGCGGTGAGGAAATAGCTCGCCTGGATCAAGAGATCGACCGACAGCCAGGCCGGCATCAGTGGGTCCCCTTGCCAGTGGACTTGCCCGCGCGGTTGCCGGTGGACTTGAACATCTCGAGCATGCGCTCGGTGACCACGTAGCCCCCGACCGCGTTGCCCGCGGCCAGCAGCACGCCGATGACGCCGATCGTCTTCTCAAGCGGCGTATGGGCGCCGCCCAAGGCGACCATCGCCCCCACCAAAACGATGCCGTGCACGAAGTTCGACCCCGACATCAGCGGGGTGTGCAGGATCACCGGCACCTTGGCGATGACCTCGTAGCCGGTGAAGGCCGCGAGCATGAAGATATACAGCGCCACTATTCCCGTCATGTCACGCCTCCAGCGCTTTCTTGGTCGGTTCGTGTCTGATCTGCCCGCCGCTGACCAGGCACGACTGCGCGAACACCTCGTCGGTCCAGTCGATCGCAAGCTCGCCCTTGTTGAGCGCGGGCTTCAAGAAATTGAAGAGGTTGCGCGCGTACATCTCACTGGCGTTGTAGGCGAGGTCCGCGGCGAGGTTCACCGCGCCGATGATCCTCACGCCCTGGTGTTCGACCACCTCGCCCGCGCGGGTGAGTTCACAGTTGCCGCCCTGCTCGGCGGCGATGTCGACGATCACGGACCCCGCGCGCATGCGCTCGACCGCGGCCCGGGAGATGATCTTCGGCGCCGGGCGCCCCGGGACGGACGCGGTCGTCACCACGGCATCCGCCGCGGCGATGCGCGAATCGAGTACCTCCTGCTGGCTGGCCTTCTCCTCCTGGGTGAGCTCGCGCGCGTAGCCGCCGCTGCCGTCGGCGCTGACGCCGGTGTCGACGAACTTAGCGCCCAGGGACTTCACCTGCTCACGGGTCGCGCTGCGCACGTCATACGCCTCGATCTGCGCGCCGAGCCTTTTCGCCGTGGCGATCGCCTGCAACCCGGCGACCCCTGCGCCGATGACCAGCACCTGCGCGGGCCGGATGGTGCCTGCCGCGGTGGTGAGCATGGGGAAGAACTTCTGCAGGTGGCTCGCGGCGATCAGTACCGCCTTGTAGCCGGCGACGGCCGCCTGGGAGGAGAGGGCATCCATCGACTGGGCGCGCGAGATGCGCGGCACCAGTTCCATCGCGAACGCCGTGGCGCCCTGGTTCTTCAGGGCGCGCACCTCGTCCAGGCGCGTGTGCGCGGCCATGAACCCGATGACGACAGCGCTGGGCTTGAGCTTGTGGATCTGGGCGGTGGTCAGGGGTTGCACGGTGAGCAGCACGTCCGCTTCAGCCAGCACCTGGTCGGCCGAATCCGCCCACGCGGCGCTCTTATATAAGGCGTCCGGAAAGCTTGCCCGCTCACCGGCCCCACGCTGCAGCAGCACGCGCGCGCCTTCCTTGGCGAGCTTGTCGGCCACCTCGGGGGTAAGACTGACACGGGTTTCCTGTGGCGCGCCTTCGCGCAGCGCACCTATCGTTACTGGCATTCACGAACCTCGCGCGTAACGTGACCCGTTAGCCACGTGATTGAAAATTCCCAATTGAATTAAGACCTTGCGGTGTTGAATTCTTGCACAAAAGTGCCGTATCTTACAGTCGCCATGCAAGGGATAGACCTCGAACGCGCCGACCACGGTCTTCTCCAGGACCTGCGTGTCGTCGCGAGCCATGCGCGCGGACTTTCACAGCTCGTGCTGCGCACGGACATCGCGGGCATGCCACTTGAATGGATCGACTACAAAGAGGCCGCGCGACTCTACCATCAGGAACAGGTCGCTTACACATGCGGCTCGGCATTGTACGAGCTCTACGGTGGGACCAATGCGCGCACCGGCCGCCGCACGATCCTCGAGGTCAATTCCATCGTCGCCACCGTCGGGCACACCGGCAACCCCGGAAACACGCGCCATGACTACGTGCCGCCGCTGAACAACCAGACGCTGTTCCGCCGCGACGCGTTCCTGTGCATGTACTGCGGGGTGCGCTTCGCCACGCGCGAGCTGTCGCGGGACCACATCCGTCCCTTCAGCCAGGGGGGCCTCGACCGCTGGACGAACGTCGTGACGGCCTGCCGCCGCTGTAACAACCAGAAGGCCTCACGCACGCCCGAGCAGGCGAAGATGCAGCTGATCGCCGTGCCGTTCACCCCGACCTACGCGGAATACATCTTCCTCAAGGGGCGCCGGGTGCTGGCCGACCAGATGGAATACCTGCTGGCGCACTTCCCCCGCTCGAGCCCGCTGCACGACCGCATCCAGCGCTGGCTGGCGTAAACGGTGGGCTTCCCGTGACGACCGCGCGGGTGGCTGCTATCGTGCGCCGCTCCGTCAGGAATACCCCCACGCCTTGATCTTCCTCATCGACGCCTCGGTCTACGTCTTCCGCGCCTACCATTCGGTGCTGCCGGATATGCGCGACCGCGACGGCAACCCGATGCACGCGGTGTTCGGGTTCGCCCGCTTCCTCGGGGACCTCATCGAGCGCGTGCGGCCGAAGTACATCGCGGTCGCCTTCGACCAGCGCAGCGCGAGCTCGTACCGCGGCAGCATCTATCCGGCCTACAAGGCCAACCGTTCCAAGGCTCCGGCCGACCTGGTGCTGCAGTTCGAGCGCTGCCGTGAGTTGTGCCGGCACCTAGGACTGGCGATGTTCGTCGACCCGCACTACGAGGCGGATGACATCATTGGCACGCTCGGACTGCTGATGCGCGAGGAGGGCGTGCGCTCAGCCTACATCACCCGCGACAAGGACCTCGCCCAGCTGATGCGCGACGGGGATCTCTTCTGGGACTACGGCGCGCGCGACCAGTTTGGCTACCACGACATCGAGCGGCACTTCGGGGTCCAGCCGGAGCGCTTCGCGGATTACCTCGCGCTCACGGGCGACGATGTCGACAACATACCCGGGGTGCCGGGCATCGGTCACCGCACGGCGGCCTCGCTGATGAAGGCCTTCGGCTCGCTGGATGAGATCTACGAGGACCTGGGGCGCGTCGCGCAACTGAAGGTGCGTGGCGCGGGCCTGCTCGCCAAACGGCTCACCGAGCATCGCGAGTCGCTCTACCTGAGCCGGCGACTCACGCGCATCGCCTGTGACCTGAAGCTCGGCACGGGTATCGAGGAACTGCGGCGCGCGCCGCCGGACATGGCCGCCTTGTCCGGGCTCTACGATTCGCTGGGATTCGGTCCGTTCCTGCGCCGCCAGGGAGAACGCCTGGCGCAACTGCCGGTCGGGTAGAGGGCAACTCGCCGCGAAAGAAAAAGGGGTCCCGCGCGCGCGGGACCCCTTTTTTAATTGACAAACCGTCACCTGCCGAACTTGTAGTTCGCGCCGACGAAGTAGCTGCGACCGTAGTCGTTGTAGTTGAACACGTTGTACGGCTGGCTGTCGGTGCCGCGGTAGGTCGGATCGAACGGCGGCTGTTTGTTGACCACGTTCAGCACGTTTCCATACACCTGCAATCCCGGCAGGATGTCGTAGCTCGCGCTGAAGTTAACGATCCACCAGCTGGGCAATTTGCCGGCGCCTTTCTGCGCGTAACCGGTGACGTCCTGCACGGCCTGGTTGTTCGGGGTCGTGCCGTAGAACTCCGTGTACGCTGTCGTCGTGAGCGCCTTGTAATTCCAGCTTACGGAGAGGTTGGCTTTGTCCTGGAACTCAGTGCTGTAGAACGGACTCGTCAGGTAGTTGATCCGGGGATCCCCGGGGAAGCTGACAAAGTTGTGCTTGAGCGTATGGGTATACGAACCCTGCACCACCGCGGTCCCGGCCGCCCCCAGGCCCCAGAGGTAAGTGCCCTGGAAGAGCAGGACGTCGAGATTCTCCTCGGCCAGGTTCTGCTTCGGCGTATCGATCTTCGTGATCAGCCCGCTGACCGGATCACGGGTCACCTGGGCGATGGCCGCGACGCAGGTCGGTGAAGTCGGATCCAGCTGGTTTTGCAAGCAAGCCGACTCGGTGCGCAGCAGCTTGTCGGTGTCCTGCTGTTGCACCTCGTTGTTAATGTGCCAATGCAGATAGTCGACCGACAGTGACGCGTGATCCGCCGGTGCCCACACCACCCCGCCGTCCCAGACGGTCGCGTTGATGGGCTTGAGCTTCGGGTTGCCTTCCGTGGTCCCAAAGAACGACTGGCCACCCTGCGGGCAGGCCGCGTAGTTGTTCTTGAAGCCGTGCGTATCGCACCAGTAGTAGTCGTTCGCGGACGAGGTGAAGAAACCACTGGTGCCTTGGAACTCATCCGAGAGAGTCGGCGACTTGAACGCGCTGCCATAGCGGCCGCGCACCAGCAGGCTCTTCAGCGGGCGAAACTCCAGACCCACGTTGTAGGTGAACTTGTTGAAGCTCGTGTCTGTGAGTTTGTAGTCGTCGTAGCGGCCTGAGAGATCCACAGTCACCTGCTGCAGGACCGGCAGGCGAATCTCGCTCGTACCCGCGTAGCGGTCGCGATGCCCGTTGCCAGCCACCGCCGTGTACAGGTAGGTGCCGCCATTCAGGAAGCCCGGATCTGGCGCGTACTGCCAGCTCTGGTGTCCACCCTCGACCAGCAGCGCGAGGCCGGCATCACCACCGGGCAGCGCGAACAGCGAGGAGTTGGTCAGCTGGGCGCGCGCCAGGCTGTCCTCGGTTTTTGAGTACGAAGTGGCATACCCGGTGAAGCTCGCGTAGTCGGCCGGGGTGATCGGGCTGTAGAACTTCGCCCAGTTGAAGGCGTACAGCGGCTGTCCGCCCGGGCCAACACCCAGCTGCGGGCCGGCCAGGTTCGCGAAGTAACTCTCGATCGCCTGGGTGAAGGCCAGGTGCGTCGCCTCCGTCAGCTTGTTCTCGGTGAAGGTGAAGTCGGCTGTGTACTTCCAGCTCGAGGCGCCGATGGCACCTGTCAGACCCAGGGTGGAGCGGATGGAGTTGGTGGTGTTCTTGTTATCCTGACTACTGAGATTGCCGATCTCCTCGGGCGAGAAAATGCGCTGCACGTTCAGGTACTGCCCCGGAACCGTGGGATCCTCGAAGTAGTAGAGCGGGCTCTTGGAGCTGTCCGCTGATGAGTAGAACGCTCCACCCGGATTGAAGCGCACGACCTCGTGACTCAGCAGCGCCTCGCCGAAAATCTGCATGTTCGGGTTGAGGTCATAGGCTAGGTGCACGTAACCCTGCGTGTTTTCCTGGCCGTTGTTGAGGGTGCTGAAGCCGGCGCGGTATGTGCCGCAATAAAAGCCCGGGCCACCATCGCCAGCGGGACTGCGTCCTGGGCGGGATCGCAGGCCGACGGTCCCAGCGAACTGGCCGGTCACGTTGGCGCAGTTCTTCGTCGGATCCAGATTCTGATAGTTGGTATTGCTGAAGTCATAGGGATTGCCGATGACCAGCCAGTCTCGCTCGGCGGTCTGCTGCGAAGTGGGGCTGCCGGCGAAGTACTGCTGGGTCTTCGGGCGCTGGTAGCCCCAGATCGGGTCGATCTGTTCATACTGGCCGCCGACCACGCCGCTGAAGTTGCCGGACCTGAAACCGTCCGCGAGACCGAAGCGGGTCTGGCTGCCGCCGCCGTCCTTGGTCCAGCCGTAGCGCACGTCGGCCTCCGGGCCATCCATGTGCTTTTTCAGGCCGATGTTGATCACCCCTGCGATCGCATCCGAACCGTAAATGGAGGACTGGCCGCCCGGCAGGATGTCGATATGGTCGACCAGCACCTCCGGGATGCCGCTGATGCTGGTGATGATGTCGGTGCCGTTGTACAGCGCCGGGTAGTCGGCGATTGGCCGACCGTCGATCAGGTACTTGGTATAACTCGGGGACAGGCCGAAGAGGCTCAGGGTTTCCGCGCCGGGCGTGAACCCGTTGACGAACTGGGGTCCTTGAACACTGCCGGTCGCGAAAGAGCTGTGTTGCAGCGCTTCGGCGACAGAGGCGAACCCCTTCTTCTGAATATCCTCCGGGGTGATGACCGTGAGCGGCTGGGCCGTCTCTTTCTCAGTCTGCGGGATGAGCGAGCCGGTGATCACCACCTCCTGCAGCGCCTCGGTCTTCTTGGTCTTGGTCGAGTCCACATCACCGGTGGACGCCGTGGTCGCCGCCGCGGCGCTCGCGACTTGCGCGAAACTCGCACCAAGTACCAGCGTCAGGCTCGCCACGGTGGCAGCCAACGCGCTTGAGCCAGTGGAGCAAATGCCAGCAATCGTTTTCTTCACAAATCTTTCTCCCCGAAAAAGTTCCCTGGCGCGACTCGGCTCGTTTTGTGCTCGGCCTGTCGCGTGTAGAGGACAATCTTGATGGGTTGTGAGCTTGTCATCAAGTCGCAACAGGGTTTCACGCCAGATTCCCTCCCCTTGGGTCGAGTTGCCGCGGCGTAGCTTCGGCCCGCGTTTCCCCTACGGCGGTCACGCCCGCAGCCGCCATTCACCACCCCAGCGGCGGCCGGACGGTGGTCCCGGTCCCGAGCGCCGGACCGCGTTTACGTGCGCACCAGCGGCCCGTCCCTGCGTTCGACTTGCCCGCTCGGATGGTTGCCGCTCTTGGTGATCCGAAGCGCGCGCAGGCCAGTCCGGACCGCCGCCCCCGGTCTCGCGGTCGCGGCGGCAGAGGACAGTATGATTCGCTATGCTTCCATGGTTACCGCGGCGGACGTCTGGAAAAACTGCATGTCAGACAAGAACATAACGTCGATTCTGCGGGAGGCGCGCTTCTTCCCGCCGGCGCCGGAGTTCACCTCTCGCGCCCGAATAAAGCCCGCGGACCTTACCGCCCTGCGCGCCCGTGCGAGCGGGGACAACGTGGGTTTCTGGACCGACCTGGCCGCCCGCGAGCTCACCTGGCACCGACCCTTCACGGTCGGGCTGGACGACTCCGACGCACCCAACTTCCGCTGGTTCACCGACGGGCAGCTGAACGCCTCGGTCAATTGCCTGGACGTCCACCTCGCCGAGCGTGGCCACAAGACGGCGATCATTTTCGAGGGGGAGCCGGGGGACATTCGCCGGCTCAGCTACCGGGAACTGCATGCCGAGGTGTGTCGTTTCGCCAACACCTTGAAGGCACAGGGGGTCGGGCGCGGCGACCGGGTCATCATTTACCTGCCGCTGGTGCCCGAGGCTATCGTGGCCATGCAGGCTTGCAACCGCATCGGCGCCATTCATTGCGTGGTTTTCGGAGGCTTCTCCGCGCCGGCGCTCCGTGACCGGATCGAGGACACGCAGGCGAAGCTCGTGATTACAGCGGATGGGGGCTGGCGCGGTGGCCACGCGGTGGAACTGAAGGCCGCCACCGACAAGGCGCTCGCGAGCGGTTGCCCCAGCGTCGAGCACGTGATCGTCCTGCGCCGCACGGGCAAGCCCGTGCCGATGGATGCGAAGCGGGACCTGTGGTGGCACGAGGCCATCCAGGGACACGCCCCGACCTGTGCGCCGGAGTGGGTGGATGCCGAGCATCCGCTGTACCTGCTTTACACCTCAGGTTCCACCGGCAAGCCCAAGGGCATCCAGCACTCAACTGGCGGATACCTGCTCCAGGCGAAGCTCACCACGCAGTGGATCTTCGACCTGCGCGATGAGGACGTCTTCTGGTGCACGGCGGACGTGGGCTGGGTGACCGGACACAGCTATGTCGCCTATGGGCCGCTCGCCGCGGGCGCCACCCTGTTCCTGTACGAGGGCGCGCCGACCTTTCCCGATGGCGGGCGATTCTGGAAGAACTGCCAGACCCACGGTGTGACGGTGTTCTACACCGCACCCACCGCGATACGCGCGCTGATGAAGCTCGGCGACGAGCTGCCCGCCAGGTACGACCTGTCGCGACTGCGCCTGTTGGGAAGTGTGGGCGAGCCGATCAATCCCGAGGCTTGGATCTGGTACCACCGGGTGATCGGCGCCGGGCGCTGCCCGATCGTGGACACCTGGTGGCAGACCGAGACCGGCGCGATCCTGATCTCGCCGGTTCCGGGTGTGACCGCCACCAAGCCCGGCTCGTGCACGCAGCCGCTGCCGGGAATCGAGGCGGACATCGTCGATGACCATGGCGACAGCGTGAAGGGCGCCAACGCGGGCGGCTATCTGGTCATCAGAAAGCCCTGGCCATCCATGCTGCGCACCATCTGGGGCGACAACGCGCGCTATCTGGACACTTACTGGGAGAAGTTCAACCAGCGCTTCTACGTCGCCGGCGACAGCGCGCATCGCGACAAGGACGGCTTCTTCTGGATCATGGGCCGCATTGATGACGTGCTCAATGTCGCCGGCCATCGCCTGGGCACCATGGAATTGGAGTCAGCCCTGGTCGCGCACCCGCGGGTCGTCGAGGCCGCGGTGGTTGGCAAGCCCCATGAGATCAAGGGCGAGGCGGTGTTCGCCTACGTGGTTCTGCGTGGCCAGCGTCCCACCGGGGACACGAGCGCGCTGGTCAAGGAGTTGCGCGACTGGGTGGGCGAACAGGTAGGCGCCATCGCGAAGCCCGACGAGATCCATTTCGCGGACAACCTGCCCAAGACGCGCTCCGGGAAGATCATGAGGCGGCTACTCAAGGCCGTCGCGCGCGGCGAGGAGATCACCCAGGACGTCTCCACACTGGAGAATCCGGCGATCCTGGATCAGCTGCGCGGCGATGATCAGCAGTCGCCCCCGGCTAGGGCGGTCCGCAAGCAGGCGGCTCCCAGGCGAATGAAGGCCTCCAGCGCCGCTGCCGCGGGTAAGAAGCGCCCGCCCATCAAGAAGCTTGCGGCCGCGAAGAAGCCGGCGGCGTCAAAGCGCGCCAAGCCGAAACGCGCGATCGTGCGCCAGAAGACGGTCGCGAGGAGCGCGAAAGCGAAGCGCGCGCGCCCGGCCGCCGGACGGAGGACGAGCGCGAAGTCCACGCGTCGCCGGCGCGCGAAGCGTTAGGCCGGAGTGACGCGCGCGGGATCGGTCGCATCCAGCCCGAGCACGAGCAAGCGCCGTTGCAGCCACTGCGCGGCTCCGCGCGCCCGCTCAAGCCCCATGCGCTTGAGCGCCCCGGCGTGCCGGGCCTGCGCACCGCCGTGCGCGATCGCCATGGCGATCGCGCGTACCCGCGAACCGGTGCCGCTGCTGCTGGCCTCGAGGTATTTCAGCGCGCGCGTGAGGCTGACCTCATCGGCGGTCAGATCCGTGCCGAAGGGATACTCGCTGAAGAACCCGCGTGCGCGCGCCGGTCGCAGCGCGCGCGCCAGCCGTTCCGGCGAATTGTCGCGGCAGCGCGTGGGGATCCGGTAGTCATCGCGTATCTTCCCCGCGGCCTTCGCCCGCGCGAGCAGCTCGTCCTGGAAGCGCGAGTCGGCGACGTTGAGCAAGGCTTCGATCACTTCCTCATCCGTGCGGCCACGCAGGTCGGCGATGCCGTACTCGGTGATCACGATGTCTCGCAGGTGGCGCGGGATGGTCTCGTGCGCGTAGTTCCAGACGATGTTGGAGCGGGTCCGGCCGTGTCGGGTGCGGCTCGCGCGCACGCACAGTATGGAGCGCGCCCCGGGCAGCGCATGCGCCATGGCGACGAAGTTGTACTGGCCACCCACGCCACTGACGACCTGGCCAGTGTCCAAGGCATCCGAGACCGCGGCTCCCAGGAGCGTCACCATCATCGCGGTGTTGACGCTGCGCGTATCGCGCCGCTGCAGCATGCGTAGCTCCTGGTCCGGGCCGTACAGCTGATTGACGTAACCCACCCCGCGCATGCTGAACTGCGCGCGCTCGTTCTCCGGCAGATCCCGCAGGGCGGCGTAGAAGCCGCGCGGGCCGAGGAAGAAGCCCGCGTGCAGCACACGGCCATTGCGCAACTCGCGCCCCAGGCACTCATCGGCCATGCGCGCCCGCGCTTGCGGGTCCGCGAGGTCCGCCGGGATCCACTGGCCGCCACGCGCGCGCAGACGTTCCCCGCGCAACTCCGTGTCCTCGCGGAACACGCCGTGGCAGCGCAGCGCCAGGAACAGCTCCTCGTCGAGCTTAGGCCCCGCGCCGGCGGCCAGCAGCGCCTCGAGTATCTCCGCGCCGAAGCGTTCCGACTGGCCGGCCGCGAGCGCGCGCTGCAGCGGCAGGCAGTCGTAGGCGCGCCGCCGCAGCACGCCGGCGCGATACAACTCGAGCAGGCCGTACACGAACATCTCGCTGGAGGCGAACAGGCCCTCGATGAAGGCGCCCTCGCCACCGGGTGATTCCAGGAGCGCGGCCGGGGCGCCGGCGTCCAGCCCGGTGAGCGCCCCCCGCCAGGCCTCGTTCTGCTGGTGGCGTAGCAGCAGCGCGTACACCAGGGCATCACCCAGCTCGCCTATCCCCACCTGCAAGGTGCCGCCGTCCCTGACCAGGGAGCTTGCGTACAGGCCGATGGCGTGATCGACGCCGCCGAGGGCGGCGTTGGGTGGCGCGAACAGGTCGTAGTCATAGCGCGGGTTATCTACGATGAAGTCGAAATGCTTCGCATCCACCTGCGCGTGACCGCCCATGAAGGGCATCTGCGCGTGCGTCTCGCCCACCATGACGATGTCACGGCCGGCCTGCCGCGCCGCGGCGACCTGCGGCAGCAGATCGGCGGTGACGTCGGGGTTGGAGCCCAGGCTCAGCTGCATCTGGCCGCCGGCCGTGCGCCGCGCGACCAGATGGGCGATGACATTCACCCCCCGGGCGAGCACCTCGCGGGCCACGTGTGTGTAGTTGGCGCTCAGGTAGTTGCGCTGCGCGTGGCGCGCGC
>JANYBG010000164.1 GCA_025360865.1 Pseudomonadota bacterium
CGTTCCTGCCGCCGTTATCCGCCTGGAACGACTACTTCGCGCGTCTAACAGTCGCCGTTGCTGGTTGACGGCGGCGGATAAAATCAACGGATGGGCAATCCGTTGGTGCAGTGGTTCAGATGACTGGAAACGGTGTAAGCAGGCGACCTGGTGAGAATGTATCGTGCAAAATCGGTGCGGCGCTCCGCGCCGCGACTGTGCGTCCCTAGCCTGCCCAGGCCGTTTTCGAGGACTTGGCGAACCGCGACTTCATTTCCTGCATCATCGCCACGAAGCGAGGATCTTGGCGAATCGAGTCAAAATCAGGGTCCGCCTCCATCCAGCTGACCATGCCCGGTGAAACCCTTGGGGAGATCTCGGAAAGAGTCTCCAGGGCGACATCAATCTCTCCTAGCGAAGACATCGCGCATGCCAGGTTGTAGTGAAGGTTGACGTTATCCGGGTCGACTAGTCTCGCCCTGGTGGCCCACTCGCGGGCTCTGTCGTTCTCGCCAAGGGTCGCGAGCATGGCGACTCCCATTCCGATCGCACGGGAGTGGCCCGGCTCGGCAACGACGATCTTCTCAATGCGATCAAGAGCCTTACGTGCGGCCCCTCTCATCCGCCCATCGTCGCCCTTGGCTTTGTAGCACTGCGATATGAAGGTGGAAGCCGTGAAATCGGACTCCATCATGGAGACCGCGTGCTCAAAATACCCGATCGCTTCGTCATAGAGTCGCAGCCCAAGGCAACACAGACCGGCGATTCTGTTGCCGACATAGGTGTCCGGTTCAAGCAGCAGGGCCTGCTGAGCGCTGCTGAGCCCCTCCTGAAATCGTCCCTTGCTGCGGTGAGCCGCGCCCATCGCGGCATGTGAGTCCGCGAGGTTCGCGTCAAGCCGTAGTGCTGCTTGCGCGGCACGCTCGCCATCGTCGCCGGAGTCGCCGCGCCAGAACATGTTCCACTGCGCGAGTGCCATCGTGGCCCATGCCTGCGCGTACCCCGGGTCAATTTCAATCACCCGCCCGCAGATGCGTACGACGATCTCGTTATATTTCTCGTTGTCCAGGAGCCAGAACTGACGCGCCATTAGATACAGCCGGTACGCTTCCGGATTGGCGGTGCCGCGTTGCTGGAGTGCCTGCTTTTCTTCCGGCAGAAGTGTCAATTTCAGCGCGGCAACGATGGCCTTTGAGATCTCATCCTGCAGTGCGAATATGTCGTTCAAGTCACGGTCATAGCGCTCGCCCCAGAGGCGCTGATCGTTGGCTGCGTCAACTAGTTGGGCGGTGATGCGCACTCTCGCGCCAGCCTTGCGCACGCTCCCGACCAGAACGTAGGTCGCCTTGGTTTGCCGTCCAATCTTGGCGACATCAGCGGGTGCACCCTTGAATGAGAAGGCGGTGTTACGCGAAACAATCGCAAGGGCGGACACCTTACCCAGATCCGTGATGATGTCCTCGGTGATGCCGTCGCTGAAGTACTCCTGTTCTGGATCGCCGCTCATATTGGCGAAGGGGAGGACGCATATCGACACTGTGGGACGCTTGTCCGGTGAGACTCTTGCGTGCGCCGCCGGGGTCGACTGCTTTAGCTTCGCATTAAGCGCTCCGCGGAGGGCGCTGAAGGAAGCGCTATCACGATTCCCGGCCCAATCATCAAGGTCAATTGTATGGATCGCGCGCACGTCTATCGGGAGCTTCGCGTTATCGAAGCGAACCGGCACCAGAAGGCCTCGATCCGCGGCGTCGCGCGCCTCACCCTTTACCCATCGCGAATCGACTGAGGCCGGACTCCAGACGACGACGACTGCGCGCGCCTTCTCTAGCTCGGCACCTATCAATCTGTCGAATTCGTCACCGGGGGTGATTTCCGGGTCCCACCAGACTGTCCAACCCTGGGCTTCCAGTGCCGCCACTAGGGGAGCGACGCGATCCTTATCAGTTCTGGAATAGGAGACGAATATGTCTGCCATTGAGCGAATGCCTGCGATCTTTGACTGCACAAGTTATCACATTGGCCTTACCAAACTTTTGGTAGCTCCTGCGCGAGGTGGGGGGCTGCCGATTAGATGCATTTTAGTTCCACTCACGAGGTGTTAGTGGGTCGCATGTTCGTGCTGGGCGCCCGGTGTCACTTACAGCCGGCCGTTGGCTCCAGCTACCGCGCTATCAGCGACGGAATCGATCTCGCCGTGTGTCGGAAGGCGTGACCCGATAAAGCTTTTCCTGCCGATTCTCACCAGCATTACCTGGCGAAGAATCCGGGGGAATTGGGGGGTCGAAAGGGACGAGGATCAGTTGTCCTTGGGTGGAAGGGTGCAGGTTCCTGCGCACTGAGCGCTTTGCTCGGGGGAAATGCCGATTTTAGGCGTATACGCTTCACAAAGCAGGCAACGAGATTGAACTTCTGATGCCATCTCTATAGGATGCCGGGCGCTTCTGCCCTCGAGTCCCGGATTTGCCAGCGCCAGACATGGGACCGAGGAGGGCGCTGCTACTCAGCGCAGATCTTTTGAGCCGGGCCAGCACGCCTGGCGCGCTGCTCGACAGTGTGGACCGAAAACCCGAACCGGAAACTTGCCATGGCCCGTACGACCGCTCTTTCTGATATCCGCAACATCGGCATCATCGCCCATGTCGATGCCGGAAAAACCACGACGACGGAGCGCATCCTGTATTACACCGGGCGCAAGCACACGATCATCGACATCCATGACACCAAGGATCTGAAGACCTCGACGACGACGGACTACCTCGAGCAGGAACAGAAGCGCGGCATTACGAGTCAGAGCGCCGCGGTGTCCTGCTTCTGGCGCGGGAAAAAGATCAACCTGATCGACACGCCGGGGCACGTCGACTTCACCATCGAGGTGAATCGCTCGCTGCGCGTGCTCGACGGCGCCGTGGTGGTATTCGACGGTGTCGCTGGCGTGGAGCCGCAGTCTGAAACCAACTGGCGTCTCGCGGACAACTACGGTGTGCCGCGCATTTGCTACGTCAACAAAATGGACCGCAGCGGAGCCAACTTCACGCGCTGTGTGGACATGATCAAGAAGCGCCTCGGCGCGCGCCCGCTGCCGGTACAGATCCCGATCGGCTCCGAAGACAACTTCAAGGGCATGATCGACCTCGTCGAGATGAAGGCGCTCGTGTGGGACTCGGACGACAAGGATGCGGAGTGGCAAACGCTCGAGGTGACACCGGATCTCGCCGACAAGCTGGAAATCCACGTGCCGGCGGATCGCCAGATCCTCGCGGAGGTGGAGAAGTACCGTACGGAACTCGTTGACACCTGTCTCGAGATGGACGACGACGCCATGCACAAGTACATCGAGGACGGTCACGCGCCTGCGGCGGACGTGCTGCGCAAGTGCCTGCGCAAAGGCACTGTGACTGGCGCGTTCAACCCCGTGCTGTGCGGCTCGTCATACAAGAACAAGGGCGTCCAGCAGGTGCTCGATGCCGTTGTCGACTACATGCCGGCGCCCACGGACGTCTCGGCGATCAAGACGCTGGACGAAGACGGCAACATCATCGGCGAGCGCAAGTGCGCGGATGACGAGCCGTTCAGCGGCCTGGCGTTCAAGGTGATCAACGATGTGTACGGCGCTCTGACGTTCGTGCGCGTGTACTCGGGCGTGCTCACCAAGGGCGCGTCCGTGCAGAACACCACGCGCGACAAGCGCGAAAAGATCGGCCGCATGGTGGAGATGTTCGCCAAGGAAGCGAATGCGATCGAAGAGGCGCGCGCCGGCGACATCATCGCGCTCGTCTCCATGCAGGACACGGAAACCGGCGACACGCTCTGCGATTCCGCCAATCCGGTGATCCTCGAGCGCATGCGCTTCCCGGACCCGGTGATCAGCGTGTCCGTGACACCGAAGGTCAAGGCCGATCAGGAGAAGTTCGGCGCCGCGCTCGGCAAGATGGTTCGTGCCGATCCTTCGCTCCACTTGGAGACCGATCGCGAGACAGGCCAGACGATTCTGCGCGGCATGGGCGAGCTACACCTCGAAGTGACGCTCGATCGCATGCGCACGGAATTCAACGTTGAAGGCGCTATGGGCGAGCCGCAGGTCGCCTACCGCGAGACCATCACCCGCAAGCTCGACCACCAGTACGTGCACAAGAAGCAGACCGGCGGCTCGGGTCAGTTCGCCGAGGTGTGGATCACCTTCGAGCCGCTCGAGCGCAGCAAGGGTTTCGAATTCGTCGATGGAACCTCGGGCGGCTCCGTGCCGCGTGAGTTCGTGCCAGCGGTGGAGAAGGGGCTCAAGATCCAGAAGGAGGATGGCGTGCTGGCGCACTTCCCGACCGTGGACTTCCGCGCCACGTTGACGGACGGGAGCTACCACGATGTCGATTCGAACGCGCTGACGTTCGAAATCGCGGCCAAGGCATGCTTCCGGGAGGCCGTGCGCAAGGCTGGCCCCATCCTGCTCGAGCCGGTGATGAAGGTCGAGACCGTGACGCCGGGCGACTATCTGGGTGATGTCATCGGCGACCTGAACCGCCGCCGCGGCGTGATCCAGGATCAGCTCGAGCGCGGCGCCAACGCCGCCGTCGTGGCGAGCGTGCCGCTGTCGGAAATGTTCGGATACATCGGGCAGCTACGCTCGATGACCAGCGGTCGCGCGTCATACACCATGGAGTTCTCGCACTACGAGCCCGTGCCGAAGACCGTGGCGGACGAAGTGATCGCCGCCGTCACTGAGGCGAAGTTGGCCGCGAAAGCCTGAAGACGGCGGTGCGGCCCGCGTGAGTTCTGGAGCGACGGTGATGCAACAGCGGTCGGAACTCCCGTTCCGAGCCGTGCGGCTTCGTTGTCTCGACGACGGTGGAAAGCCGCTGAAGCACGCAAGTGCCTCGGGCTTCGTGCGCATCGAGGACGGTGTTCCGTTCCTGTACACGTGCTGGCACGTTGTCACCGGGTACGACCGCAACCGGCTGCGGGTGACGAACGCGCTGCCGAAGCGGGCATTCCTCGAAGTGAGCGTCCAGGATCATCAGCGGCTGACCGATAACGCCGCGGTCGTGGGAGGACCGCTGTCATTCACCATTCCTCTGTATGACGAGTCCGTGTGGCCCAAGAAGCCTCTGTGGTACCAAGATCGCGCGCACCTGCCGCATCCCGATCTAAACTCGATCGGACTTCGCGTGCCTTCCTGGCACGATGCCGTGAAGATTCCCCTGTCGACTGCTGTGAAAGTGTCGCAGGCGCAGCTCGTGTCCAACCCGGTTCTGGCGTCGAACACGCTGCTTAAGCCCGGCGACAAGATTTATATCGTGGGATTTCCGTACGGGGTCGGTACGGCCGTACTCGGTTCGCCCACGCCGGTCGTGCTAACGAGATTCGTCACGGCGGCGGCCGTCAGCGACAGACCGCGGGAGTTGCTTTTGGATTCGGGGGGCGCACCGGGTATGTCCGGTGGTCCAGTGTTCGTTGAGCGTGCCAGTGATATCGCTTTGTTGGGTGTATACACGGGCATCATCTATCCCGATCCGGTGATCGAGCGCAATGCGCAAGTCACGGCTCTGGGCGCGTGCGCGGATCTGAGTTTGTGTTGGAGGGGTAGCCTTCCGTTGGTCCGGGAGCCAACTGAAGCCTCAATCAGCTCCTGACGTGTCCACTGAGCGCTGAGGCGACCCGTCCGTCGAAATCCCGGGCCGATCGCCATGCTGCAAGTGGTGCGATTTTAGACTCCTGATCGGCGGTCATACAGTGCTGCATGCCCCACACAACTGGATGAGAAAATCCGCCGGTGGGGTGTTTTGGCATTGCCTGGCAGGGGCATAATTCGCCTATGACGCAGCAGGAACTGTTCGCCGGCCAGAGCCCCGCCACGCTTCCCGGTCTCAACTATGCACCGGAGTTTCTGAGCGCGCCGGAGGAGACGCAGCTGCTCGCGCTGATCGGTGGATTGCCCTTTGAGGAAGCACAGTACAAGGAATGGCACGCCCGGCGGCGCATCGTGAGTTTCGGGGGACGCTATGACTTCACTCGGCATCAGTTGAGCGAGGCGCCGCCAATCCCTGAGTTCTTGCTGCCACTGCGTGAGCGGGTCGCACGCTTCGCGAACGTCGCGCCCGAGGACATCCAGCATGCGATGGTTGCCGAATATCAACCGGCGACTCCGCTTGGTTGGCACCGCGACGTTCCCGACTTCGAAGTGATCGTGGGTGTTTCTCTGCGGGGGCACGCACGCCTGCGATTTCGGCCATGGCCGTCGCAGCTGAACGCGCGTACCGCTTTTGCCGTCGAGCTGGCGCCGCGCTCGGCGTACGTGCTGCGGGATGAGGTCCGCTGGCACTGGCAGCACGCGGTTTCACCGACCAAAGAGCTGCGCTACTCCATTACCTTCAGGACGCGAAGACGGTGAACGGGTATGAGGATCTGCCGCTGCGTCTCGTGGGCGGCGCGGAGCCCCAGGAGCCGATTGCGGTGCCGTACGCGGAGCTGTCAGCAGACGCGCTCCTGGGAGTCATCAAGTCATTCGTGCTGCGCGAAGGCACCGACTACGGTGAGCACGAGGTCACGCTGGAGCGGAAGATGGCGCAGGTACGGGCGCAGCTGGAAAGCGGCGACGCCCAGATTCTTTTTGACCCATCTAGCGCCACGGCGAATATCGTCCGAGTCCCTGGCCGCGGGCGATAAGGCTGATCCTTGAGGGGTCCCCGCCCTTGTCCACGAAAGCCATCCGGCAGTCACGCATCCTCGGAGTACCCCAGACCGTGGATGCTTGAGCCCTTACCTTGAAATAGCAAACGTTCGCGCGTGGTCCGGTTTATTTTGCTTAGCGCGGTACATCGCATTGTCCGCGCTTTTTACCAGCGACTCTGCGGTTACACCGTCATTTGGGAACACGGCGATGCCGATGCTGGGTGTAATTGTCACGCCAATCACAACTTCATTCACGGTTATGTCACATGGTTGACCGATAGCCCGGATGAGCTTTTGCGCGACTAGGGTAGCGTCTTGCTCGTTTTCGAGTTCAAGCAGTAGGTAAAGGAACTCGTCACCACCGTGACGACTGACCGTATCCTCCGCGCGCATCGTACGCGTTAGTCTTTCCGCAACCGATTGCAAGACTTGATCACCTGCCGAATGACCGTGCGTGTCATTTATGCTCTTAAAGTTGTCCAGGTCTATAAACAATACGGCGAGCAGCCGCCCATGTCGCTTCGCCTGGGCCATTCCGTGCTCCAAGCGGTCGTCGAAGAGCGCCCGATTCGGAAGCGACGTCAAAGGGTCGTGAAATGCCGCGTGGCGAGCGGTCTCCTCGAGTTCTTTGGTCGCATTAAGTTCATGTTCAAGCTCTCGACGTTTCTCCACTTCCCCTTCCAACGCTTGGTTGAGAGTCGCCAAATCCTCGGCGCAGTCTTTGATCTTATCTTCGATGATTTCGCTTTTTTGGAGCGCGCCGTCGACTACGCGGGGGTGAACAGGTCGACTAGTCAGCTCACCCTTAAGGGTCGAATTCACCGATGACAGTTCCGCTGCGCATTCCTTTACGTTACCCGTTATTTGCTCGCTTTTGTCCAACACGCGAGCTAACGAGGGCGGCGTTGGGGTTTCTGTTACAACTTTGGGCTTTAGCGTGGACATTTTGGTGACCTATAGAACGGCTTGACCGCAGTAGTTGTAAGCGAGCGGCGAACCGTACCCCCCAAGTCCAATGCTAGGTGTTGCCAGTCAGTGGGGCGCAGCGAGCAACGTCCGGATGGTGCTCGCCAGCTCATTCAGATCGCCGGGCTTTCTGCACAGACTTTCATATAGGCGTGGCGTGGCCGGTGGGGCGAGTACGGTGTAAAGAATAATTGGGACGTGGGCCGTTTTCCGATGTGAGCGTAGATGACTGCATAGTTCGAGGCCCGGCATGTCAGTCATTGTGCAATCTGTGATGACCAAATCCGGCGTGCGCTCCTTGGCGCACATCAACGCTTCCTCACCATCCAAGGCGGTAATGACGTCAAACCCTTCGCGCGTCAGAACCCAGCGCAAAGACACGAGCACATCAGGCTCGCCATCCACGCAGAGAACTACTGGGACTGAATGCGGCCCCGAATGCGCATTGCTAGAAGCATCGAACTGAGGCGTGGCGGTGGACAGGCGTCCTAATCGGGAACCCATAACGCGTCACAGTACGCGCGGGTGCATCAGTTCGCCTGTCGGCGTACCCCCAATTCCCCCGTGTCGCATCCCCCTACGCCGGTAGGCACCGAACTGGAGCGTCTCGACCCTCGATTGGCGGGCTTCCCATAAGACTTCGCCTCAATAGAAAGGCCCAGGAGCAGCGATGAGGGCTACCCCCATACCCCGATACGACCAAATTTTCTGGGCGGGCGCGCCGTAGCCAAGGACACGACCTAGTTCTTTGCGAGTAATGGTCTCGTGCATGTGTCCGACAGGGACGCCTAACAAGGTCAGGGTTCCGATGTTATCGATCGTTCGCCCGTCTTGCATGAGTTCCAGTTCCTGGTGCATCACAAGAGGTCCCTTGACCCGATATTGCAGGCCGAGATGTGCGCCATTGGAAGTCCCGGTCACGGGACCCGCCGCGTCACTTAATGTGGCTGAATAGTGATGGGGGCTTGTGGTGGTGAGATGCCACACGCGGCTCTTGGAAGGCTCGCCTTGGAAGGTCACTATCTGTTCTAGGCGAAATGTTCCGTCGGTCTGTTGTATTCCGCGACTCTCGACATGGAATCGACGCGCCTCCCCAAAGATCAGTTTTAGGGACCCGTTTCCCGCGCTTTCACCACCGAACCCGTTCTGAGGGGTGAACTCGACCACGTCAGCGGTGAACGTGACGCCTCCAGCGACTGGGGTGAATGCGACGAGCAGTACGAGAACGGTAGTCTTTCTTATCATATCTAACGTTCCCGCCAGTGGCGCTGAGTGAGTCCCACGAGCGAGGGTAGCCCGGAACGCGAAGCAGGTGCGGGGGCGTCGGCTGGAGTGCGCTCACCGGAGCCCCCGCCAAATGAATGGTGCATTAGCCACCTGGCGCGCGTACGCCGGCACCAGCTTGGAACTGCCAACGGACGGGCAATCCGTTGGCCGCTGATGTAAGTATTCGATGGCGATACACGTAGCAACGTCTTAGGCTCTTCCTAGGGCAAGTTCCGTGCAGTGAGCTCAGGCATCCGTCCGCGCCCTGCGGCGGACGCGCCACCACGATCGCGGCGGGGCTGCCGGCGATCCAGCTCGAGGTGCCCCTGTCCGGAGTGGCCCTCGACCCTGCTCCGCTATCGGGACCGTCAGGCGCTGAGGGTTCTGTATCATCAGCGCCGCTGCCCAGGATCCGGCACGGAGGTTTTCGCATGCGTTCCAAAATCGGCCTCGCGGTACTCGTGTGTTCGCTCGCCCGACTGTGCTGTGCGCAGGGGTCGGAGTCTGCCCCAGTGGCAAGCGTCCCCGAAGAGGTATGGGTGGTCAGGGCCGGCGCGCTGATCGATGGCACCAGTCCCAGGGCGCGCCTGAACCAGGAAATCGTCGTGCGCGGCAACCGGATCACGCAGGTTTACGCCGCCGGCTCGCAGCCGCTGCCCGCGGGGGCACGCCTGATCGAGCTCGGCACGGCAACCGTGCTGCCCGGTCTGATCGATTGCCATACGCATATCTTTCTGCAGGGTGAGGTGCCCGCCGCCGGCGGCTACGACGTGCAACTGCTGAAGTACCCCGCCTCGTACCGCGCCGCGCGCGCCGTGGTGGCGGTTCGTCGCGCACTGGAGCAGGGGTTCACCACCATCCGCGACGTCGAGACCGAGGGTGCAGGCTATGGCGACGTCGGCATCAAGCAGGCGATCGAGGAGGGTTATATCCCGGGCCCGCGCATGTTCGTCGCCACGCGCGCGATCTCATCCACCGGGGGTTACCCGCTGGAGGGCTATGCACCGGAGGTCACCGTGCCCAAGGGGGTACAGCTGATCGACGGGCCCGTGGAGGCGCGCAAGGCCGCGCGCGAGCAGCTGGACCATGGGGCCGACTGGATCAAGGTGTACATGACCCATCGCTCCTGGGTGGATGACAAGGGGGAACTGGTCTCGCAGCCAACCCTGACGGTCGAGGAACTGCGCGCGATCGTGGACGAGGCGCATGGGTGGCGCAGGCGGGTGGCCTGCCACGCTTACAACGGCCCGGGCTTGCAGCGCGCCCTGGATGGCGGCTGCGACTCCATCGAGCACGGCCTGGAGCTCACCGATGCCCAGATCGCGCAGATGCTGAAGCAGGGGACCTGGTACGTGCCCACCCTGGCGGTCTATTACTACGACCCGGACCCGCAGGACACCCCCAGCGGCCAGCGCGACCGCAAGCGCGTGTCCTTACACGGGGTCTCATTCCGCAAGGCACTGCATGCCGGGGTGAAGATCGCCTTCGGCACCGATGTTGGCGGCTTCGTGTGGAGCGATCCGATCGCCCAGGAGTTCGAGCGCGAGGTCGAGTTCGGGATGACGCCGATGCAGGCGATCCAGTCGGCCACTTCGCGCGCGGCCGAGCTCCTGGAGCAGACCTCGAAGATCGGCGTGGTGGCCCCGGGGGCCTACGCTGATCTGATCGCCGTTTCCGGGGATCCCCTGGCGAACGTGGCGGCGCTCCGGGACGTGGGTTTTGTCATGAAGGATGGTCGGGTGTTCAAGTCCGCGCTCGGTGCGTCGCACAATTGAGCAGCGGCCGGGGCTCATGCGACCGGCCCACGGTGGCTAGCCGGGAGCTGCCGAGCCACCGGTAGGCGATGATGCGATCGCGACGGGGTTCCGCCAACCCCACCTTCCGCATCAAGCTCGCCGTCGGCCAATCGCAGCGGGCACGCTCCGGTAGTCCGCGCGCGTCGATGCGCACAGCCACCATTCGCGCGGAGACGGCTCGTGAGTTCATGACCGACGGAATACCCTCGCACGCACGAGGATGGCCGAGGCTCGTGCCCGTTGGCGTACAGTGGCAGGGCGTTACAAATCGAGGCTCGCCCCATGCACCACGTCATTATCGCGTCGCTCATGATTCTCGCCGTGCTGCCGGCAGGCGGCAAAGCTCAAAATTCCTCCCGTGACCCCCAAAGGGCAATTCTGGTTACCGGCGCCAGTACCGGTATCGGCCGCAAAATCACCGAACAGTTGGCTGCGGACGGATACTTCGTCTACGCCGGCGCTCGCAAAGAGGCCGACCTTCAGTCCTTGGGCGCGATCAAGAACGTCCAAGCCCTGCGGCTGGATGTGACCAAGCCCGCCGACATCGACGCCGCCGTTGCCACAATCGTCAAAGGCGGGCACGGCCTCTACGGGCTCGTGAACAACGCCGGTGTCGTCACCGTCGCGCCACTGATCGATACCAAACCCGAGGAGTTCGATCTCGTGATGATGGTCAACGTCTATGGGCCATATCGCATGACCAAAGCCTTCGCACCGCTGATCGTCGCTCAGCAGGGCCGGATCATCAATATCGGCTCGATCAGCGGGATTCTCAACGAAACCGAAGCGGGTGCGTATCAGATGAGTAAGCACGCCATGGAGACCTTCACGGATACGCTGGCGCAGGAACTGGCCCCGTCCGGGGTGCGGGTCAGCATCGTCGAGCCTGGCAGTTACAAATCCGAAATCTTCAAGAATGAGGTTAACCGATCAGGCACGGGTGCCCAGGAGGCAAAGGACTGGGAGAAGCTCAAGGAGCCCGATGAAGTGGCGGCCGCGGTCAAGTTGGCATTGTCCGACCCCAAATCCAAGCGGCGGTACATGGTGGTCCCGGATCAGGGAGAGGCTGAAGAGACGATCAAGACGCAGGTCGCGCAGCTTGTTCAACTCAACGAAGGGCAGCCGTACACGTACGATCGCAAGACGCTCATCAAAATGCTGGATGACGCGCTCGTGGGAGCCCGACCGAGATCGCAGTGATTGCCGAATCTGCTCGCTCGCTCCGCCATGTCTACGGATTTCCAGCGGTTGTGGTTGGCTCCCCGGTTTAGATTCGAACCGACAGGGACCGAGCTGCCCAGGTCACGATGGCGGCAGCCACCTCAACGCTGGCCAAACCCGGAAGCCTCGGCCAGGACCTCGCGCGCCAGGGGTACCGGGTCCGCCTCCGCGAGATTCGCCAGCAGCACCACCGTGAGGCCGCTGACCGGATCGCGCTCAATCGCCGATCTAAAGCCCTGCCAGGATCCATCAAATTCCAGGACTTCATGCCCGGCCACGCTGACGTGATCCCAGCAAAATCCGTGTTCGGTGAGGGATCCGTCGCTCAGCCGGCTGCGCGCCCAGAGCGCGTTCCACGAAGCGGCCGACAGTAGAGCGCCCCGGTCCATGGCAGCCACCCAGGCGCGCCAGTCATCGAGCGACAGATACAGGCTGCCGTCCGCGGTCGCGTTAAGCGATGCGGAGGCGAAGTCCTGGTTGCGAATCCCCGCGGCGGTGCGAATGTAGCCGGCGGCCCTGTGCGGCACGATGTCCGTGTCGCTGATGATCCGCGCCGTCCTCATGCCGAGCGGTTGAAAGATCTCTCGCGCCAGAAAGTCGCCGTAGAAGACACCGGCCACCCGCGTGATGATGATGCCCCCGAGGATGTAGCCCATGTTGTTGTACTTCCAGCGGGTGCCTGGCGGGAAGTTGAGCGGGTAGGACTGCGCGATCTTGATGATTTCATCGTCGGTGTACTCGCGCCGAAGATCAAAGACTTCGCCGCCGTCATCCTCCGAGTCATGGATACCCGAGGTGTGATCGAGCAGCTGACGCACGGTGATCGGTTCCCAGGCCGCCGGCCCGGGCGGCAGGTATTGACCGATCCGATCGGCGAGGGAAAGCCGCTGCCGCTCGGCCAGCAGTAGCAGCGCCGCGGCCGTGAATTGCTTCCCGAGCGAGCCACTCTGGAACATGGTGTCATGCCGAACCGGTGCGCCGTGCTCCACGTTCGCAAGCCCATAGGTGGAGACCCGCACGGGCTGACCATGACGCATGACGAGCAGCGCCATCCCCGGAATCCGCTCATGGGTCATCGTCGCGGTGATTCGCGCATCCACCCGGTCGGCGCGGGCGCTCAGCGGCGCCAACCCGAGCGTCGCGAGCAGCAGCAGCAGCACGGCACCGCTGGAACCACTGACACGGGGTTGCGCCATGAGCCGGTTCCCTCTGGTGTTCCCAAAAGAATAGGTTATTGTAATGATATAGAACCGGGCGACCATCTAATCCGGGCGCTTTAATGAGAATAAAGGATCGAGCTATGGGACGTTCGAGCGACCGGGGACCCGCTGCGGGCACTGCGGCCCTCGTGGCAGGCCTGTGCTTCGCCGCGGTGCTGCCCGCGGCACTGGCGGGCATGCCTGCCACCGGCACAGACGCCGATCAGGCGGGGCCACCGTCCAAGGACCCTGGGAGCGGGCCGCTACAGACCATCGTCGTGACCGGCTCGTACCTGCGTCGCACGGATACCGAAACCCCCTCACCGGTGCAGGTCATCAGCAGCGAGGAGATCGAGAAGAGCGGTAAGCTTGCGATCGCCGATGTCATTCGCGGGGTCTCCGCGGACAACAGCGGCTCGCTGACTCAAAACTTCAGCGGTGCGCTGGCCGGTGGGGCGAGCGGAGTGTCCCTGCGCGGACTCACCGTCGATGCGACGCTGGTGCTGGTCGATGGCCATCGCATGGCGCCGTACCCGCTCGCGGACGACGGCCAGCGTCCCTTCGTGGATCTGTCCTCGCTCCCGCTGTCCATGGTCGACCGCGTTGAGGTACTCAAGGATGGCGCCTCAGCCATTTACGGATCCGACGCGATCGCTGGCGTGGTGAATATCATCCTCAAGCCCCAGTTCACCGGCTTGCGGCTTGACGCGGATTTCGGCGGCTCCTATCGCGGCGACGGCCTCACGCAGCGCGGCTCAGTGCTCTTTGGCTTCGGCGACCTCGATCAGGATGGCCACAATCTCTACTTCAACGTCGAGTACCGGCACCAGGCTTCCATCAGTCAGGCTGACCGCCCCTCCTACCTGAGCAACCTGGACCTGACGCCGTATGGCGGCCCAGACCGCCGCGGTGGCGTGGTGCAGCAGTCGTACCCCAACAACGGTACGTTCACCGTGCCCGGAATGGTCGCGCCGCAGGGGGCGGTGCGGGCCGGTGATGCCAACGCCGGGTACTACCTGCTTCCGGGCTGCTCCGCGCAGAACCTCCTCCCCAACGAGGGCGGCTGCGTCTGGGACATCAACCAGTACAACAAGATTCAGCCGCGCACCTCGGGGCTGAATCTTTCGGGGCGGTGGACCCAGAATCTGGCCAGCGCCTGGCGCAATTCGCTCACCGCGTCCTTGTTCAATTCACAGGCCGAGCAGTACCGGCAATCCGATGCCTATAGCACCGGTCCGGTCACCGTGCCATATACGTGGGTGGGTTCGAAAGGGACCTTGGTTGACCAGACTGATCCGAATACCAGCAACGTGGTGCTTCCGGCGAACAGCCCCGACAATCCGTTCAATCCGAGCAGCCCGTATTTCGCCGCCGCCGCGGCCTATTACACCGCGCATGGCGCCAACTTCGCCTCCTACATCGGCCAGCCCGCCCTGTTTTACGGCGTGCTCACCGACTTCCCGGACCAGCAAGTCAGGTTCAACACGAACGTCATTCGCGCGGTCGACGACATCACCGGCGCACTCGGCGGCTGGAACGTCGACTTAAGTCTCGGGTACGTGCACGCCGCCACCCGCGCCGAATATTTCGGCTTCATCCGCAACAGCCTGTTCACAGCGGCCCTGGCGAGCGGCGCCTATCGGGTCGGGGCCAACGCCTACCTGAACCCAGCCTCCCTGTACGCGGATTTGGCGCCGGTGACGCACGACACCGCGACCTCAGAGCTTGCCTACATCTCCGCGACCGCCAACCGCACCCTCTTCAACCTGCCCGGGGGGCCGCTGGGAATCGCGGTCGGAGCTGAGGCGCGCACGCTGCGCAGCGACAATCCCGGCGCGCCCTACGCTCCGGAGGGCGACATCATCATGGATGGCAGCGCCTACGCGCGCGGTTCGCAGAGCATCTCCGCCGCCTTCGTCGAGCTGTCGGCCCCGGTGTTTTCTTCGCTCGAGGTCGATGCCGCCGGCCGCGTCGACCACTACAACACGCCGAGCACCTCGTTCACCCCGAAGTTTGGCGTCAAGTGGACCCCGCTGCCCCAGGTGGCGTTCCGCGGCACTTTCGCACGCGGATTCCGCGCGCCGGGAATCGCCGAGTCCGGTAACAGCGGGACCGGTTCAGCGACGACGGCGCCCGTTGATCCGCTCAGGTGTCCGTACACCAACAAGCCCTCGGACTGCGGTCAGGGGTTCGCCGCGACACTCAGCGTCGGCAATCCGGCCCTTAAGCCGGAGAAGTCGCGCAGCTTCACGATCGGGGTGGTTCTCGAGCCGGTCAAGCGTGTCAGCTTTACCTTCGACTACTACAACATTCGTCGTGACGATGAGATCGTGCCGGCCCCGCTGGGGCTGCAGGCGCCCGTGCGTGGCGTGCAGCAGCCCGGCACCACCTATCCCGGGCCGATCATCTACTACCCGCAGCCTTACGTGAACGCCGCCAACTCGTCGACCTCGGGCTACGACGGCGGAGTCCATGTCGAGGTGCCGATGGACAGCTGGGGGCGCCTCACCTTCACGGTCGACGCGAACTACGTGCTCACCTCGGACCAGACCTTCATCGATCCCATCAACGGCGATCAGACCTTCCACTACGCGGGCACCGCCGGCCCCACCGCGGTCGGGGGCGCGGTGGGCACGCCGCGCACCCGCGGGTCGTTCACGACGGACTGGACCCGTGGAGCGCTCTCGCTGGGCACCATCATCTACTATCGCGAAGCGATGAAGGGCATCGACGAATCGGTGTCGGGGGACCAGTGCCTGCAGTTCTCGGTCAACAACCCGCACTGCTACATCGCAGGCTTCACCTACGCCGATGTCTACGGTCAGTACGTGTTCAACCATCACCTGCGGCTCAATGGCACGGTCGCCAATGTCACCAACCGCATCGCGCCCTTGAATACGATCACCTATGGCGGTTTCAACTACAACCCCTCGCTCGATCAGGCGGGCGCGGTCGGACGCTTCTACCAGGTTGGGGTCCGCTATCTGTTCTGAGCGAAGGACCCGCTCGCGCCGTACGCCGCGAGCGCGCGTCGGCGCCGCGCTGGCGTTGCTCGCGCTGCTGGCGCACGGCGCGGGCGCTGGCGCGGCTGCGCCACCCGCGGAAGCTGTCGCGACGGTCGAGGTGGATGCCCGCGAGGCCCCCCGGGGCATCCTCAAAGTGCATCTCGCGCTGCCCGTGACCCCGGGTCCCCTGACGCTGGTGTATCCGAAGTGGCTGCCGGGGCGCCACGGGCCGGCCGGCCCGATCACCAACCTCGCCGGGCCGGTCTTCAGCGGCGCCGGAGCCGGCATCCCCTGGCACCGCGACGAACTCGACATGTACGCGTTCCACCTGGATGTCCCCGCAGGCATCCAGAGGCTCGATGTCTCATTCGAAGTTCTCACGACGCTGCGTCCCGACGGCCTGGTGAACGGACTGGAGGCGCCGCGCACGGCGACCGACGCGCTCGCGATCCTCGAGTGGCACCAGGTGGTGCTGTATCCGGCCGACAGCGACACGGATGACCTGCGCTACCAGGCGCAGGTGCTGCTGCCGGGCGGCTGGCGCTATGCGACGGCGCTGCGGGCTGTGCGGGAGCTCCCAGACACGGTCATGTTCGAGCCCACCTCGCTCACGACGCTGCTGGACTCGACCCTGCTGGCGGGTCGCTATCTTGAGTCGTTCGAGCTGGGGGGTGATCCTCCGGTGCGCCTGCATGTGGCCGCCGATGGCCCCGCCGCGATGAATTTCACGCCGCGGATCCTCGCGAATTACCGTCGGCTCGTGACCGAGGCGCAGCTGCTGTTCGGTGCCACGCACTACCGCCACTACGACTTTCTCTACGCGTTGACCGACCAGATCATGCCGGACGGTCTGGAGCACCATGAGTCGAGCGACAATCGCTCTCCCTACCGCACATTTCTGGATGACGATGTGCGGCGCGCGGAGGCCAACCTGCTGGCGCACGAGTACGCGCACTCCTGGAACGGTAAGTTCCGCCGTCCGATAGGCCTGGCGACGCGCAACTACCAGGATCCGATGCGCGGGCGGATGCTGTGGGTCTACGAGGGCCTGACCGAATATCTGGGCAATGTGCTCGCGGTGCGCAGCGGGCTGCTCACGCCGGAGGAGTTTCGCAGCGAGCTGGCGCACGATCTGGCCGGCATGCAGACCCACCGGGCGCGCGGCTGGCGCAATCTGCAGGACACGACGGTCGCCGCGCAGCTTCTGTACGTGCAGCCGCGCGACTGGGCGGCGCGCTTGCGCCGGCAGGAGGACTTCTACCAGGAATCGGCGCTGCTGTGGCTGGAGGCGGACACGCTGATCCGCCAGCTCTCCGCCGGACGTCGCAGTCTCGATGACTTCTGTCGGGGGTTCTACGGGAAACCCAGCGGCCCGCCCGCGGTGCGCCCGTATGACTTCGAGGCGCTGGTCGCGGCCCTGGGCGCGGTGCAACCCTACGACTGGCGCGGATTCTGGGAAGAGCGTCTGCTGCGCCAGCGCGCGGATGCGCCGGCGGAAGGAATTCTCGCCAGCGGCTGGAAACTGGAGATCACCGCTGAACCCGCCGTCATGCACCTGGCCCACGAGGCCGATGATCGCGATCTGGATCTGCGCTTCTCGCTCGGGTTTTACGTCAATGACGATGCGACGATCGCGGACGTGATCCCAGGCTCCCCGGGGGATGTGGCGGGCCTGTCACCGGGCGACCGCGTGATCGGCGTGAACGGTCGCAAGTGGTCGAAGGACGAGCTGGGCGATGCGCTGTCGGCGACCGCGCGTGGCCTGCCGACGATCACGCTGCTGATCGAGAGGGGCGACGGCTACCTCAGTCGCGAACTGACCTACGCTGGGGGCCCGCGCCAGGCGCATCTGGTCCGATTCGCGGGGAGGCCGGATCTGCTCAGCCTGATCGCACGGCCGCGGGGCGCGGCGGCGCGCTGACTCCAGCGGGCGGCTCGCATGAGCGTCACACCTGCAGGGGTGCTCCCGGACGCACTCCCGCGCGCGGTGGTGTTCGACATGGACGGCCTGATGCTCGACAGCGAACGCTGGGAGCGCACCGCCTGGCAGGCCGCGGCGCGGCGCCAGGGTCACACGGTCACGGAGGATTTCTACGCGACGCTGGTCGGACGCCGGGAGGTGGAGACCCGGGGGCTCCTGCGGGAGCACTTCGGTCCGGGCTTCTCGCTCGAGGAGTTTCGCGCGGACGTGGACGCGCAGCTGACCGACACCTTGGCCAGGGGTGGACTGCCGGTGAAGGCGGGTCTCATCGAACTGTTGGACGCACTGGACCGGCGGCGCATCCTCAAGGCTGTCGCGAGTTCCACCATCAAAGTCAGCGCGTCACAAAGACTCGGCCCGCTGCTGCGGCGTTTCGATGCCACGGCGTTTGGTGATGAGGTGAGCCGCGGCAAGCCTGACCCGCAGATCTACCGGCTTGCCGCGCGGCGGCTGGGGCTGGCGCCGCGGCTATGTCTTGCGCTGGAGGATTCACCGGTCGGCCTGACGGCGGCGCGGGCGGCGGGCCTGGTGGTCATCGTCATCCCGGATCTGTTGCCAGCCCCGGCGGAGGCGCCCTTCGTGTGCAAGTCATTGAAGGATATCGCGGATTGGGTCGAGTGCCGCCATGTCCGTGATAAGCCGTGATCAAGACATTATAACGTTATAATGTGTGATGGTGCCCGGGCGAGAGCCGACGGCCTTAGAGATGTGTCGGCGAAGCCCAGCACAATCCAGCACTTATTGAAGAGTTCGTCTTGATGAGCGATCGCCACTCCCAGGAAGTGTCCGGCTCCGGCGGCCAGCGCGCGAGTGCCGCATCGTTCGGGCTGGGTGATTCGCTCGTCCTGGGTCTGTCGGGATCGGGCCCCGCGCAGACCCTGGCCGTCACGCTCGCAGGCCTGGTGGCCGCCTGTCACTACGGTGGCGCGCTGCTGGTTCTGGCTTGCCTGTTGCCGATGCTCGGAATCGCCGTTGGCTATCAGCGCCTCAACCGCTGGGACCCGAATTCCGGTGCGACATACACCTGGGTTGCGCGAACGTTCCATCCCTACCTGGGGTTCCTCGCCGGGTGGATGATCCTGCTGTACTACACCCTCGGTACCAGTAGCCTCACCATCCCCGCGGGCACCTACACGCTGCAGCTGCTGGCCCCTTCGCTGGTCGATCGGCCTGTCTGCGTGGCACTGGTCGGTGGCGCCTGGAATGTGGTCGTCACGCTGCTGGCCCTCAAGGGCCTGAAGATCGCCGCGCGCTTCGAATGGGGGATCGTGATCTTCCAGTACCTCGTGCTGCTGTGCGCGGGGGTGGCGGGCATCGTGGCGCTGGTGCACGGAACCGCCGCCGTCCCCTTCTCATGGCATTGGTTTTCCCTTGCGGGCATGGGCGGCATGCGCGGCCTCATGAGCGGGATCCTCATCGCCTGTTTCATGTACTCCGGCTGGGATGCGGCGATTTACGTGAACGAGGAATCCGTGGACCGCAGGAACGATCCGGGACGGGCCGCGATCGCGAGCGTACTGATTCTCGCCGTGTTCTACGGGGTATGCGTGCTTGGCTTGCAGGCGGCGCTGCCCGCGGCGACCCTCCAGCAGCACGCCGGCAACGCGCTCGCGGTGATTGGGTCCGCGCTGCTGGGCCCCCCGTGGGGGACCCTCATGAGTCTCGCCGTGCTGACGGGCACGCTGGCGACTTTGCAGGCGGCCGTCATCAGTGCCGCCCGGGTGAGTTTCGCCATGGCGCGCGACGAGGTCATGCCCGGGCTCCTGCGGCGCGTTGATCCGCGCAGCGGCAACCCGCGCGCCGCCACGGCGGTGATGGGCGTGCTCAACCTCCTGCTGCTCGCCCTGGCGCTTTCCACCGGCGACGTCGGTCGCGCCCTGAGCAACGTCGTCAGCAGCCTTGGGCTGATCGCGATCGTGTTCTACGCGCTGACCGGGGCGGCATCCGTGTGGCAGGAACGGGCGCGGATTTTCCGCTCAGCCAACGCGCTGTTGCTGGGGGGTCTGCTGCCCGGTGGCGGCGCGCTCTTCATGGTCTGGGTGGCCGTCGAGTCGGTGCGTTCCGGCGCGACCCCCGCGACGGTACTCGCCTACGGCGCGGGGTCCGTGGCGATCGGCGGCGTCGTCGCCGTCGTGCTGCGGTACCGCGGCCGTTCGACGTTTTTCGCGCGTCCCCGCGCGCCTGACATTTCGCACTCTGGAGACCGTTCATCGTGAATCCGACGTACCCGCACCCGTTGCGCACCGAGCGCAGCGCCGCCCTGTTTCCCAAGGCCGCCGAGGTGATCCCCGCCGGTGTCAACAGCACCGCGCGCGCGCGATTCTCGGGGTGGGAACCGTATCCGTTGTTTGTCGATCGCGGGTCCGGCGCGCACCTGTTCGATGTCGATGACAACCGTTACATCGACTATTTGCTGGGTCTTGGCCCGATGCTGCTGGGCCACCGCCCGCCGCGCGTGACCGCCGCGGTCGTCAAGGTGATCACCGAGCGCGGCACCGTGTTCGCGCTGCCGACGGCCGACGAGGCCCGCCTGGCGCACAAGATCATCGCCGCGGTCCCGAGCGTGGAACAGGTGCGCTTGTGCAACACCGGCACCGAGGCGGTGATCTACGCACTGCGCCTGGCGCGCACCTTCACCGGCCGCAAGAAGATCATCCGCTTTGAGGGCATGTATCACGGCTTTGGCGACGGGGTCTACTGGAGCAAGCACCCGAATCTTGACGAGGCGGGTCCGGATGAGCGACCGGTGCCGGTTCCCCAGGGGCCGGGGTTGCCGGCGGCTCTCGCCGACCAGCTGATCATCCTGCCCTGGAATTCAATTCCGGCGCTGCGTGCCGCCATTGAGCGCGAAGGCGACAACATCGCCGCGGTCCTGACTGAGGCGGTGATGTGCAATACCGGCTGCATCCTGCCGGAGCCGGGCTATCTGGAGGCCATGCGGGAGCTGACGGCCGCGCACGGAATCCTCCTCATCTACGACGAGGTCATCACCGGGTTTCGCCTGCATCTGGCCGGCGCGCAGGGCCGCTACGGCATCCGCCCCGACCTTTCGGTTTTCGCCAAGGGACTGGGGGGCGGCTTCCCGGTCGCGGCCCTGGGCGGCCGAAGGGATATCATGGCGCTGGCCGCGGACGGCACGGTTTCGATCGCGGGTACCTACACGGCCAACACCATCGCGGTGGCGGCCGCCCTCGCCGCACTCGAGGAACTGAGCGCACCGGGCATGTATGAACAACTCAATCGCCGCTGCGAGCACCTGTACGCGGGTCTCGAACAGCTGTTCCGCGACGCGCGCGTACCGGCCCACGTCGTCGGGGTCGGTCCGGTGATGCAGGTGTGGTTCGCCAATCGTCCCATACGCAACTACCGCGACGCCCACCGCTACGCCAGCCACGCCATCTTCCGCCAATGGTGGGAAGGCATGATCAGGCGGGGAATCCTCTTTCACCCGCACGCGTTCGAGAACCTGTTCGTGTCGTTCGCCCATTCGGACGATGACGTCGCGGCCACCCTGGAGGCCGCGCGTGGCTCCATCGCGGACCTGAAGGCCGATGCCTGAGGATGCCACCGGCCCGTTCGCGCTGGGCCTCGACCTCGGGACCTCGGCGCTCAAGGCGGTCCTGGTCGACGCGCACGCTCGGGTGCTGGGCGCCGCGGGCGCCCCGATCGCCACGCTGGGCACGCTCCCGGGGCAGGCTGAGCAGGATGCCTCGCAGTGGCTGACCGCGGCAGGCCAGGCCGTCGCGGCGCTCGATGCCTGCCTCGCGCGCGGGCCGAGGTGGCGCGGGCAGGTAGGGGCGATTGGCCTCACCGGGCAGCTGCCGACGCTTGTGGTGCTGGGCGAGCGCGGCCCGATTGGGCCTGCGATCAGCTGGCAGGATTCCCGTGCGGACGCGGCGACGGCGGCGCTGGTGGGCGCTCGCCGCGGCGAGCTTTACCGGATAACCGGCATGCCCATCGACGGGCGCTACCTGGCCCCGATGTTCCGTTTCCACTGGCACGAGCGGCGCACCGAAATTCGCCGTCTTCTGAGCGCCAAGGATTACCTGTGCGCGGCGCTGACCGGCGCCGAGGTCACCGACCCCTCGACCGCCGCCGGATACGGGCTGTTTGAGCTGGCTAGCGGCGGATTCTCAAGCGCGCTGTGCGCCCTTTGGGACGTGCCGCAGGCCGTGCTGCCCGAGATTCGCCCCGCGCATTCGGTCGCAGGCCCGCTCAGCCCGGCCGGCGCGGCGCTGCTCGGGCTGGCCACGGGGGTGCCGGTGAGCGTCGGCGCGGCGGACTCCATGAGTGGCGCATATGCCATGGGCTCGCTGGGATCGACGGGCCGGGCGTGCGTCGCGATGGGTTCGAGCACCGTCATTCTCGGTGCCGTCCGTGAGCTCCAGCTGGATCCGCGAATGCGCTATCTGCTGAGCCCCCATGTGGAATCCGGCTGGTATGCGCGCGAGATGGACCTGCTGGCGACAGGCACGGGCCATGCCTGGTTGTCGGGGTTGCTGGGGTGGGCGCCCGGGGCGCTGGAACAGCGCGCGGCGCACTCCCCGATCGGGGCTCGCGGGGTGACGTTCACGCCATATCTTGCCGGGGGTGAGCAGGGCGCGCTGTGGAACCCCGCGCTGCGCGGTGCGCTGCACGGGCTGACGCTGCAGGCGCGGGACCACGACCTCGCCCGCGCCTTCATGGAGGGGGTCGGCTTCGAGATCCGGCGCTGTATCGAGGTCCTGCACGAGGCGCACAGCGTCACGGAAATCGTGCTGGCCGGTCATCTCGCGCGGGATCCCTTCGCGGCGCAAATGCTGGCGAATATCCTGCGGCGTCCGGTGCAGCCGTTTCCGAGCGTGTCGCCCGCCGCCCTGGGGGCCGCCCTGGGTGCGCTGCGCGCCCTGCATGCGCCAAACGACCCACCGCCCGCGACGGCATGGCCGTCACGCTTCGCGCCGGATACGGATCAGCACGAATACCAGCAATGCTATGCCAATTATCTGAAGGTGAGCGCCGCATGCGCCTCCTAGTGGCCTCCGGCGCGGGGCAGTTTGGCGCCCTGGCGGCGGACATTGTGCAGGCGCAGCTGGAATCGCGCCCGGATTCGGTGCTGGCGCTGCCCACCGGTTCGACCCCGCTGGACCTGTACGCGCGGTTGCGGGAGCGCGGCGCGGCCGGCGCGTGTCGGCTGGACAAGGTGCGCTGTTTCAACCTGGACGAGTACGTCGGGCTGGATAGCGCCGACCCCGCAAGCTACGGGTACTTCCTCGATACGCAGCTGTTCCAGCCGGCGCGGGTACCGCGCGCCAACATTCGACTGCTGCGCGGTGACGCGGGCGATCTCGACCGCGAATGTAACGGCTACGAAGCCGCACTCGCCGCCGCGGGCGGGATCGACCTTGCGATCCTGGGACTCGGGGCCAACGGTCACATCGCGTTCAACGAGCCAGGCACGCCCTGGAACTCGGGGACGCATGTGGTCAGGCTCGCGAGTGAGACGCGTGCGGCGAATGCGCGGACGTTCCCGCCGGGCCGGTCAGTCCCGCGGTTCGGGATCACCATGGGCATTGGTACCCTCCTCAAAGCCCGCTCGCTGCTTCTGCTGGTGTCGTCCGAGTCCAAGCGTGCGGCCCTGGCGGCGCTCCTGAGCGGCACGCCGGACCTCGCCTGGCCTGCGACGAGTCTCTATACGCATCCCGCGCTCGTGATCATCTGCGCGGCGGGGCTGGGCGCCGCTGGGCCCGAACCCGTCATCGCTCCTGCTTGCGACCCGCGCCTCGAGGATCGCGCGTCGCGCCTCCAGCGCTAGGCCAGCTCCACGGCCTCCACCGCGAACGCCGGGGCGGTTGCCAGACGAAACGCGAAGGACTTGGCGACGAAGATCATGCGAAACCGGTCGATGGGTTCGCTGCGCGCCGTGAAACTGATGCCGGACACTTCCACGACCCACTCAAAGTTAAGCAGGCCCAGCAGCTGTTCCTCGCGGGGATCGGCCGGCCGTGATACCAGCGACTGCTCCTCCCGCGATTCCTTCAGGCCATAGGATGTCTCGAGAAGACCGTACAACGAGCCCGCTGCGCCCGATTCGAAGTGCGTGCCCAGATCCGGAGCCAGGAGCTTTGGAATGGCGGACAGTTCCAAAATCATCGGCCGCTGGTTCAGGAGGCGCAACCGGGACAGTTCCCAGACACTCGCCCCCGGCTGCAGCCCCAGGGCGCGGCATTCATCGGCACTCGCGCCGCGGACCGCACACCCCAGAATTCTCGTTTCCAGGGTGGAATGGGCATCCAGATGCAAGCCATTGCGCAGGCCGCCAACCCGGGTCGTCTCGGCGCGCACGCGCGGACGCGCCACGAATGTCCCGCGACCTTGTTCGCGGCGTACCACACCCTGCGTGGCCAGCTCCGCCAACGCGCGCCGCACGGTGACCAGGCTGACTCCCGCCCGCAGCGCCAGTTTGGCCTCCGGCGGAAGCTGCTCACCCTCGCGCAACTGTTCCTCATCGATGTGCTGCAGGATGAAAGCGATGGTCTTCTCGTAGAGCGCTCTCACGGGGACGGTCGCGGGCGTGACCCAGAGGGATCCCGCTTCGTTCCTTCAACCCCATTCATCGCCTCATTGTACGCCATGGGGTGGCTTTGGCGTCGCGCCCAGCCGCGGGTATCGACGCGTCACCAGCCGCGCGGGCGGGGCGTCGCCCACGCGCCGCTGAGTCGGACCTGGGGCGGGTTGCCAGTCGTGCGGTCAGCGCCAAGGCAACATCGTCGTCCAGCCACACGGCGGCCGCGCGGCGGGTTACGCCTCTCTTCGGTACCGCATTCACGCCGCCGCCGCGAGCGGGCCCGGTGCGACTAACGCGAAGCGCGCAGAGGCCGCGCGGGCGCGCGAAACTCGCCGGGCTGCGTGCCTTTGAGGCGGCACGCGATGTTGACCCCCGGACGCTCCAGGTTCACCCGGAATCGCTGTCCTGCCGACGGAGTCCTAGTGCGCGACCGTGGTGAAGATCAGGCTCGCGATACGCGGCGGACGCGTCGGCGCGAGCTCCAATTCGCCCCTGAGCCGGCCGTGCGCGCAGCGCCAGGTGAACTCGCCCGACAGCGCTCCGGCGGCCGTGAGGGGTGCGGAGGTATCACACTCGCCGACGGTGGCCTTGAGCGCCGCGAGGTCGCGCGCGCGTCCGGCGGCATCGCGGTCGAGCAGGAAGTTCATCGCGAACTTGTCGCCCACCCGCAGAACATCTCCCGCGGAGTAAACAGCGGCTGACACCTGGTAGGCATCCTTGAGAGCGGTGCTCACGGGGACGGAGCGCTCGGCGGGTAACCATCCGGACTGCCGCAACGCAAGCGCGGAGTTCCACACCGGCTCGGCGGCCTCGGCATAGGTACGGCTGGCGAAGGCGAAGATGGCGACGCCCCGCTGCGGCAGCAGCAGCACGTGTGAACCATAGCCCGGATAGCCACCGGAGTGACTCAGAGTGAAACCGAGGTCGCAATCGATCGCAGCCCGCATTCCCATGCCGTAGGTGGCGGCCAGGCGACAGGGCGTCGCTGCGTCGGCGCCGGGACGGTCGCGGTACTGGGGGAAATTCGAGCCCTGGGCGAGTTCCCTCACGGTCGCGCGCTTCACCGGACCGGACTCGGGGCCATCGCGGGGCGGCCACGCGGATAACAGGAACGCCACCCACTTGGCGTAATCATTCGCACTGGTCTGCAGGCCGCCCATCGCGCCGAACGCTCCCGGACCCAGGGTCGGCTCCAGGCGCCAGGCGTTGTCCTCCCAGCGATAACCGAGTGCGCGGCGCTCCGCTGGCGCGGCGTCGGCGATGAAGCCGGAGGATTCCATACCAAGGGGCTTGAGCAATGTCCGGCTAACGGTATCGGCGTAGTCGCGCTTGGACACATTGGTGACAACGCGGCCGACGAGGGCGAAGCCGAGGTTCGAGTACTCGTACGCGGTCTGCGGGGCGCGCGTGAAGGGCACTCCCGCGCGCAACAGTTGCGTGAACTCCGCTTCGGGTAACGGCGTCTGCCGGTCGCCCCACGGATCGTCGGTCACGAATCCCGCGACGTGGTTCAGGAGATCCCGGACGCGGATCCTGGGTGAGTCCGCGGTCGGATACTTCCAGCCGCGCAGCTCCGGCACGTAGTCCTCGGCATTGGCATCCAGGCGCACCCGGCCGTCGTCCCGCAGCTTGAGGAGCGTCAGCGCCGTGAAGGCCTTGGTCATCGAGGCGATGCGGAACAAGGTGTCCGGGGTGACGGGACGACGCGATTCCTGGGACTGTACGCCGTAGGTTCCCACGTGCACCAGTTCGCCGTCAGCGACGATGCCGTAGACCAGGCCCGGAATATGCCGATCCAGGACAAAGTCGGCGAAGATCCGGTCGGTCTCGACGAACGCCGGCGCGGCGCCCGGGGAGGGCTCCGCCTGCGCCAAGGCGGCCAGCATGATCCACAGGGCAAAGGGGGAGAGCAGGCGTGAGGTTTCCACTTCGTTCTCCGTCCGGGCGCTGATTCCTGTTGGCATCTTGGCATCGCCGCAGGGAGAAAACACGCCCGGGAGGAGCCCGAGGCTCACCGGCGCGCACTCTCGATCAGCGCCATCCCGGGCCGGCTTTGATCCGGCCGGCCTAGCACGATCTGCGCAGGGGCGCGATTTGAAGGACCGCGCCCCCGGAGACGTCGGAGGGGTAGCCCCCCCGTCACGCGTCAATCCAACGATCTGGCCACGCGAGCCGCGTGTGGCCGCGCCGCCTGCGCTTACGAGCTGTGGCGGATCACATCCTCGCCAAAGCGACTCACGCTTTCCCGCTGCTGGGCAAGATCGGTGGTGCCCGGATAATAGGTCTGCCAGGGCTGCGCGATGATGTGGGTAATCCCGGCCGCCTCGAGCCGCTGGTACCCGGCGGGGTCGAAGACATCCGCGGGCGTCGCCATGACGTCGAAGGGCAGCTGATCGCGCCCGTATTCGCGGCGATAATCACGGATGCGCCCGATCATATCCAGGATCTGCGCGGAGGGCTGCCAGTCAGACAGCCACCCGTCGCCCAGGCGGGCGGCGCGCCGGTGCGCGGCCTCCGACATCCCGGCGATCCAGATTGGGATGTTCCGCGCCGGCTTCGGATTCATCTCCAGACGATCGAACTGGTAATACTTGCCCTTGAACTCCACGTACTGGCCCGTCCACAGCAGCCGCATCACCTCGATCATCTCGTCGCAGCGCTTGCCGCGGTTCGCGAATTCGCGTCCGAGGATGTCGAACTCGTCGCGCGACCAGCCGACGCCGAACGTCGGGACGATGCGGCCGCCGGAGATGGCGGATATCGTCGCCAGGGATTTGGCCACCGAGAACGGGTCGCGCATGGGAAGGACGAACGCATTCGTGGTGAAGCGCATCCGTGTGGTCACCGCGGCCATCGCCCCGATCGTCACGAACTGGTCCGGAAACTCGGTGAACTCGGGCCAGCGCCGCTTGCCATCGGGCGTGTACGGGTAGGGCGTCTTGGGAGACTCGGCATTGACGACGTGATCGGACATCGTGGCCATCGACCATCCGGCCTGCTCGGCCGCGATGGCCAGCGGCACGATGTGGGACGTGGGCGTCATGAACAGCGAGAGCACGAATTTCAAGGAAACCTCCGGGCGGCGGGGGACGAGACGGGGAGGTTATCGCAAGAACCACCGGCCGAGGGTCGCCGTGGCCGTGGCATCGCAAGGGGCGTGCCCGCAAGCCTCGCCGCGGACCCCATGCAGCCGCCCCCAGCGAGCGTGACCTGACCGGCGCCCCGATCAGTGGGCTCACCAACGGCCAAGCCTACTAATTTCCCGGTTGCCGCCACGAACGCCGGCGGCGCGTGGGCCAGGTCCAACGAAGCCAACGCGACGCCGACCGTTCCCAGCACCGGTGGCGGCGGTGGTCTCAGCGTGACGGGGCTGATACATCCGGTGGTTTGTGGCTGGCGCCGCAGCCAGAAGCAGGAAGGTCGCGGCCGCGCGCAACCGCTGGGTGCGATCGCGCGGCCGAAGGAACCTTTAGAAAACCTGGACCGCCACGGCCACCGCGTGGGTGATGGGCGCGGCATCTCGCCCGCAGGAGCCCTGCACGGAAACGATGTAGTGGCCCGCAGGGGTTCCCGCGTTCGCCGGGTGCGAGCTGCCGCCGCAGCCCACCGCGAGCAGGATCCCGCACAGCGCCGCGATCACCGCTGCGACCCGCCGCCGCCGGTGCCACGGAATCACGAGGCACGACAGGACCGCGAGCGTGAGCGGAAGCCTCGTCGCCAAGGAGGTGGTCGCGCCCGGGGACACGGTGCGGATGCGCAGGGTGACTGAGCCGGGGGCGCTCAGGGAACCCGGACTCACCGCGCAGGTGCTCCCGATCATGCTCGCCGGCACTGAGCAGGTGAAATCAACGACGCTCGAGAAGCCACTCGAGGTGGTCATGCTGACCGGGACGCTGCCGGTGTCTCCCTGCGGGATCGCGAGACTCCGCGCGCTCAGACGGAAATCCTCGACCGCCACGGTCACCCCGGGGGAGAGCGACTGGTTACGGGTGTTGTCGCCTGAGTAGGCCGCCGAGATCGAGTGGCTGCCGTAGTCGGCGAATGGGGTGGAGAGTATCGCCTGGCCGCCGGTGACCGGGACGGGGTCACCCAAGGGCGAATCGCCATCGAAGAACTGCACGTCGCCGGAAAGATCCTGTCCCGAAGTCGCCGCCGCCACGGTCGCGGTCAGTGTGACCGCCGCGCCGGGCGTTCTCTCCGAGGCGGAAGTCATGACTGTGCTGGTCGTCGCGACCCCGCTGGGGAGCACCTGAATCGCGGCCATCATCCCCAAGTCCTCGTGCGCGAGGATGTGGCAGTGGTACACGAATGTGCCCACGATGTTCGCCGGGCGGAAGTCCATCCGCAGTTTCACGCTCGGGTAGGGTCCGCTGCCACTCCAGTGGGGCACGTCGATGGTGTCGCGCAGCGCAGGATCGCTGACCGCGTCCCCGTTAATCGCCAGGGTGTGGAAGCGTGTCTGGTGGATGTGAAAGACATGGTCCTCGAGGGTGCGGTTCTCGACAATCCAGTCCTCGGTGGTGCCCTGGTGAAGCACAATGCTCGGGTCGGCGCCCATCCGGTAGGCGACCGGCGTCTGGCCCTGCACGGTGATGAAGTAGGCGGCGTCCTGTCCCGCGCTCTCGGAGAAGTAGAGCAGGCGGCGCCCGTCAGGGGCCGCGGCTGAGACCTGGGCGAAGCGCGTGAGGCGCACGGTAGTGCGCACCGGGCCAAGCCTGGGCGCCGCCCCGGTGCCCCCGGACTGCGCGACGATGTTCGCGAGCGGACGCGCCGGGCAGGACGAGCCCGCGGGCCCGGTGTCGACTTTCTGAGTGATCAGCTGCGCGGATTGCCCCGCCTTGGGCGTCACCACGATGAACTCAGCGCGCCCGCCTGGGGCGAGCGCGATGCTCATCTGCGTGACCGTCTGGATCGAGCCGGTTCCCTGGCCGATCGGCACGCCATCGATGGCCACGACCTGCACGGGCTGCGCTACGCCATCGACCAGGTACTGCAGCTGCAGCAGGGTGTTGGCGGAGGCGTTCAGCGCCCGCCAGAACTCGGTCGTGTTGGCCGGGGTCTGAACCACCGCGGGCATCAGCGCCGGTTCCGTCACCGGCACGTAGTTCACGGAAAGATCCAGTGCGGGACCCTGCGGGTCATGTGCCCCAGGGAACCGTTGGTCCCGCAATACGAACACGCGCTGAGGCAGGTTGGCCACCGCGGGGACCACGTTCTCGATGCCATCGACCACGATCGCGCCGGTGGCGCCGCCCAAGACCTGCGGGTTGCTGAACCCGTGCGCGTGCGGGTGGTACCAGTACAGGCCGGTTGGCTCGTCGGTGGGTATCTGCACGGTGTAGTCGAACGTCGTGCTCGGCTGCACCAGGGTGTTGAGGACCTCGTCCTGATGACACGTCGGGGGCACGTTCAGGCCGTGGAAATGCAGGTTCGTGACATCCGGGCCCATCACCCCGCCCGCGCAGTCATTGTTCGGGCTCGCCGCCGCGGCCATGTGCCCCCTGGACACCGACTTGGAATTCTCCATGGGTGGCGCGCCGGGACTCGCGGGCAGGGCGTTGCGCAGGTGGATGATCAGCTGGTCGCCGGGGAACACGTGCAGTGTCGGGGTCTCGAGCCCCGTGTCGGTCACGTAGCAGTAGCGCCGCAGTCCCTGCGCATCGACCACCGTCTGGAACTTGAAAGTTACCTCGAGCAGGCCGTTCTGGCTGCGCAGGCTCGGTGGATCCTGGAGGGTGGAGCCGGTGGCGAACCGCTGGCAGATCTGGTCGGCTGGATCCGTCGACAGCGCGCGCGCGGCCGGCGCTAACAGGCTCGCCGCCACCGCGAGGCTCAACACCCACGCGGCCGGAAGCAGGGGAGCGCGCGCGACCGCGCCGCGTGGCGCGTTAGCGATTCGGGCTGGCAAGAAAGATCACCGCGAGATCCATTTGTTCTACTTTTACGGGACCAGCCCGGTCCCGGATGCGGGGGGCGCCGCGATGATTTTACAACATCGGCGCGGACAGGGCTGCGCGGCGTCGGGCCGGCTTATGTCATCCCACCCCCGCGAACGGGTAATTCGCGACAGCACGCGCTCTTATCGATAGACAAAGGGCCGCGCAGGGGGGGCGGGGCTTATGTCTGTCCGCCCGTTTCCCGCGTGGAGCCGCCACGGGATCATCTCGGGGGAGCGCGGCGAGGCGCTGAGGTGAAGATCAGTTCCGCGGACTGGACGGAAGCTCCTCGATCCTGCGCGCACGGGGGGACTGACTCGAGCGTCTCCGCCCCGACTTTCCGCCCGATCCCGCGGATACCGCCCGCCACCAGCGCGGACGTGCCGGTTTCACCGCAGGCTCCGGATCACGGGGCCTGCGTGTCCTGGTAGATCACAGATCCATTGAAAATCGTCCTGGCCACGCGCACCTTCTCGATCTGCGTTGGCGCCATGCGGAAGATATCGCCCGACAGGACCACCAGATCCGCGAGCTTCCCCGGTTCCAGCGACCCCTTGATGTTCTCCTGGTGTTCGGCGAACGCCGATCCCACCGTGTACGCATGCACCGCCTCCGCCACGCTGATGCGCTGTTCGCTCACCCAGCCGCGCGGGTTCCTGCCGTCGAGCGTCCGGCGCGTGGCGGCCGCATAGATGCCCATGATCGGATCCAGTGGCGCGACGGGCCAGTCAGAGCCAAAGGCCAGGACCGCGCCGCTATCCAGAAGGCTGCGCCATGCGTAGCTTGACCTGATGCGCTCAGGTCCGAGGTGTCGCTGGGCGAACCGGCCGTCATCGATCGCATGGTAGGGCTGCATGGAGGCGATGACCCCCAGCGGCGCGAAGCGTGCCGCATCGGCCGGCCGCAAGTGCTGGACGTGCTCTATGCGAATGCGGCGGTCCGCGGGCCCATTCTGCTTTTCCGCCTTTTCGATCAGATCGAGCACGCCATGGATGGCGTGGTCGCCGATCGCATGGATGGAAATCTGCAGGCCCGCCTGGTCAGCGCCCTGGACATTCGCGTACATCTTCACCGGGTCGACCAGATCTCCACTGGCGATTCCACTGTTGCCGGGCTGGTCCGAGTACGGCGCATCCATCCAAGCCGTGGCTGATCCGAGTGAACCGTCCGCGAATCCCTTCAGGTTGCCGATCCGCAGCAAAGGGTCGCCAAAGCCCGCCTGAACGCCGACATTGGCGAGGTTCTTCCAGTCACGGAGCGCGTCGGAGTCGTAGATGCGCACCGTCAGCAATCCCGCCCGCGCGAACTTCTGGAACTCACGAAGTTTCATCGCCGTTTCCGGCATGGTCGGCGTGTCAACCAGGTTCTGCACGCTTGTGACACCGTGCCGGGCGGCTTCGCGCATGGCCGCGTTCATCGCCGCATCCAGCTCGGCTATCGATGGCGGAGGCACGATGCGCTCCACCAGGCCGGTCGCCTGGTCATTCAGCATCCCGGTCGGATTGCCGTCAGCGTCGCGCACGATCTGCCCGCCTGGCACGTCAGGGGTGGCGCGATCGATGCCGGCGAGCCGCATCGCCACGGCGTTCACCAGCACCGCGTGGCCATCTACCCGCCACACCATAACGGGATTGTCCGGCGTGACGTCGTCGATCAGCTGGTGCGTCGGCAATGCGACCGGAGTCCAGAGCGTCTGGTCCCAGTTGCCGTCGAGGATCCAGGCGCCTTTCTTCAGCGAGCGCGCGTATTCGCCGATCCGATGGCGGAACTCCGCGGCGCTGGTGGCATCTCCCAGCCGGACGTGGTTGAGGGAACTGCCGCCCGATAGAAAATGCACGTGCGCGTCGTTGAAGCCTGGCACGACGCGCCGCCCGCCCAGGTCGATGGTCCGGCTGCCTGGCCCGGCGAGCCTGCGGATCATCTCGGTGGTGCCCACCGCGATGATCCTCTCGCCCTCGATGGCGACGGCCTCGGCCTCGGGAAGTTTCGGATTCTCGGTCCAGATCCTGCCGTTGAGCAGGACCAGCGTGGCTGACTGGGCGCGCGCCACGCCGGCACCGCAGGCGAGGACGAGGGCCAGGAGAGCCGGGGTTAGGACACCGTTATGCATAAACGTGCGCTCCGTGGGCGGGAGAATGCGTGGTTCCGGTCCCCGGGTGCCCCGGGGGGATCTCAGCCGGGCTTCATGCGTGCGGCGAGCTTCCTAAGCCCCGTCACCAACGCCACGAAAAAGACCGTGGCGAATCCGAGCGCGACGAACAGCTGGGGAAAGTTCGCGCTCCCCTGGATGTGCGGAATGGTGCAGACCGTCAGCATCAGCATCGCCGGGTTGTTGAAGACGTAAGGCAGCCAGCCCAGTATCAGGCCGACGATGGACACCGCAACCGCGGCGAGGAACAGTCCGAGCACCAGGTAGGGCTGCGGCGCGTGCGGCGAGTACTGCAGCAGCCAGGCGGCCGCCAGTCCAAAACACATGCCGACGACGATCGGGGGGACGCGCGCAAGCTGCCCCTGGTCAAAGGTCATCCAGTAGAAGACGAACAGGAATCCCACGTAGGCCTCGCGCACGCCCAGGGAAGCGGCGAGGGCCATGTAGCCGGCGATCGCGAGGATGACGATGACCAGAGCCAGCAGGGCCTGCGGCAGGGAAGGCCGGAAGGGCGGGGCGGCGGGAATCACCGCAGGCTGCGTTGCATTACCTTCAACTGGGGCCATGTGCTCCCTCGCTCATCCAGCGTTGAAACCCCGTAAGGCTCATTTGCCTTTCTTGTCAGACTTGGCGAGCCGCTTCTTCAGGTCCTCGATTGTCTTGAGTTGCTGGTCGATCGCGACCTTCATACCACTGCCGCTGGAGACCGGCGGTCCGTAGCTCCCGGGACTGCGCTTGCCGGACCGCAGCGACACCAGGCGTTTTTCGGCGAGCTCCAGCTCGTCCTTCAGGTTCTTCGATTCCATCTTGATCTCCGGGTATGTCGCGGCGACGGCTGAGGTTAGCAGGTGCGGCCGGGCGGGACTATTTCGCCGCGTGGGAGCGGGGGCGCGCGTGCGCGGTCGCTCCTCCAGTGGCTTGATCAGGCCCTTTGTGATCGTAGGGGCGCGGCTGGCCTCATTGAGCTGGACCGGTTGTTGGATCGCTGCCCCGAGTGGCTCCTCGCCTTGGCTCCGCTCGGGCACGACCACGGAGCGGCGCGCGGCGGGTCGGGCCCAAGCAGCGCGCGATCCACCGGGGCAGCGACTTCGCGAGGTCGCGGGTCCGTGATGCGGACCGGGTTCGCCTGAGCGCGTTTTTCCTCTGTCAGGGGTCCCAGCCTGGAGGACGCTGACTCTCACCGCCTGCGCCCGGAACAATGCATCCGCCGATGCCGTAACACGGTTAAACTGACACATGAGTCTCGATCACCACACAGTGGAACCGCCGCGGCGCGGGATCCGGTAAGACTCATACCGTGTCCCACGGCCTTCCATGCGGGTCTTGAGGCTCGGTTGCGCATAGTGACGACAGAGTCGCCCCCGCCGCTGCTGCTCTATGACCAGTCGCTGCCACTGGCACGCCGCTGTGCCCGGGGGACCCTTGGGTTGTTTGGCTGGCGGTGCGTGACGGTGCCGCTGCCGGCGCCGAAGGGAATCCTCATCCTCTACCCGCACACGTCGAACTGGGATTTCGTCATCGGGCTCTTGTACAAGATCGGCACCGGACTGCCGGCCTGGTGGGTCGGCAAGCACACGCTGTTCCGGTGGCCGATGCGCCGGCTGTTTGTGAAGTGGGGCGGCATTCCGATCAGGAGGGACCAGCGCTCGGGATACGTGGAAGCCCTACTCGCGGAGTTCGTGAAGCACGATCGCATGTGGCTCGCCGTGACTCCCGAGGGCACGCGTTCCCGCACGGCGTACTGGAAGTCCGGGTTTTACCGCATCGCGGTCGCGGGTAAGCTGCCGGTGGCGCTGGCCTATATCGACTACGCGACCCGTGCCGTGGGGATCGACACGTTTCTGACCCTTACCGGGGATGTCGAGCTGGATTTCGCACGGATCCGCGAGTTCTACAAGGACAAGCACGGACGCCGGCCCGAGAACGCGGGTGACATCCGTCTGCGAGAATGATCGTCGCGCGACGGAGCTTCCGCGCGGGCCTTCGCTAGTCCCGGCCGGGATCTCCACAGGGAAATAACGCGCGGAACGGCCGCGCTTCGTTGATCGCGCGGGCGATGCTCGGGCGCGCGAGCAGGCGTGCGCGATATTCGCGCAGGGCGACCAGATCCTGTGGGATGGGCTGCACCCAGTCGGTATAGAAGAGCGCAGGCGCGGTCGCGCACTCGACGAGGCCAAAGTCACACGCCGCCCACAGCCGTCCTCGCATGTGCTGGTCCCACCATCGGTACGCGCCATCCAGCCTGGCGCGTGCCTGCGTGACACCCAGGGGGTCGCGGTCCTTCTCCGCGCGAATCCGGTCGGAGACGATCGTCTGCAGCGGGCCCATCAGGTAATTGTCAGACAGCCGGTCGAGTTTCCGCACCTCGAGCGCCGCGGAAGGATCCGCCGGGATCATCGGCGTCGTTCCAGGATAGTGAAGCTGGAGATACTCAATGATGATGGTCGCCTCCGGCACAATCGACTCGTTGTCCACGAGCAGCGGCATCCGCTGCATCGGCGAAAGCCGCATCCAGTCCGCCGCGATGGCCGGATCATCGATGCGCTGGTAGTCGAAGCGAACCGCGTTCTCCCACAGCGCGATCAGAACCTTCCAGCAGTAGGACGAGAAGGGATGGGCGTAGAGTTTCGGCACCATGGGTACGCGGCCGTGACGAGTTGAGGCGATGTTGCCGCTGGGCCGCGCCACTTTGTACCAGCGTCTGGTGCGGAAATCGAGTTCCGCCCGGTAATCGGCGCCAGCCGCGCCTTCGATGCGTCACGGGGGGTCGCACAGCCGGGCCGCGGACGCCTTCGGCATGCTGGAGCATGGCGGCACATCTCTTTCTCGACTCACGAGCGCGGTCGCGATGTAGCGCGATTCCTACAATCACTGAGTGCATCGCCCGACGCTATGCGGTGCAAGCCGGCGCGACACTACGATCAGGTCGTGCTTGACCGTAGGGTTATCTTGAATCAAGCGTTTGGAGGTTGATAGCAATGGCGACCCCTTACAATGATCAGTGGCGGCTCGAACGGTGGCCTGACGAGGCCGCAAGGCGGGCGGGGCAGCGCGAGATGATGACTTGCGCCCAGCCGCGAGAGGTCATGGCTGGGAAGTTCCACCCGGAGCTGCCACTGGAGAGGGCGGATCTTGCGGCTAGCGCTCGCAGACATTTGTCGCTGCGGCGAAGGCAAAGAACGGGCTCCGATGGCCGCGCCTGATGCGAGGCTTTGGGTGTCTCGACCGGCGCGGAAGGACTACGAAGGCGCCTTTCGTTTCCTGTGTCTATTGGTGGACCCGCGTCACGCGAAGCGCCTAATCGCCAGGCTGCGTGAGGCGGCACCGGCCAAACATGCGGCGAAGGATGTCCTGCGCGCGAGCGGGTTGGCGCTCTTGCCCCGCGACGAGTCTCACGTGGCAATCGATCTGAAGCGAATCAAAAAGGGTAAACGCATATCCCCGGTTCTCTTGCTGCGCGGTGACATCGCCACCGGGATGCCGCTCATAATCGCGGATGGATACCACCGCATTTGCGCTGTTTATCACTACGACGAGGATTCCATGGTCGAGTGCCGCATCGTGTCAGCTGCGGCGCGCATCAGCAGCCCATCCGAACGCGAAGGTTAGGCCACCCTCCGACCACGTTCCAGTTAGCTCAAACTTTTTTGAATCGATGGCATCCCGATGACGACTTTGCCCCACGGGGGAGAGGGCTCTGCCGCGCGGGCGTGCCCGCTCCTCTAGGCCCTTGCCCATTGTGTCACGACCTCACCGGACGAGGTGGCCCCGTTATTGCTAATGCAGAGCGCGTATCAAGTGATAGCCGCGAGTCGGCGCGGCGCAGGTTAGACCCCTGATCGTCCAGCGCGCATCTACGCAAGATCACTGCGCCGGTGTAAAGCGTGTGTCTTCGGAGGCCCTGTAGTGCGCGAGAAAATCTTGAACTACCCCGCGTACGCCGGACTTGTTGAACAGGTAAAACAATTCGTTTGCGCGCGGCGCGCGCCGAAAAAAATCTTCTTCCGGGGCGCGCGGATAGTCCGGACGGTGCGCGATTGTTGCCGTACCACATGTGATCTGCTCATCCGGAGAGAGTCGCAAGTCATGCATGGACTCCAAGGCGAACAATTTCCGCACCTGCAGGGCGTGCGCGACGGGGTACGAATATACTTTTTGCATGCGGACGCGTTGTTCGCCGGGCGGCAGCGAAACCACGGTGCCCGCAGGGCCATAGGGATAATGGTTGCCGTCGGCGTGATTGGTGTACAGCAGAAAGATTGGGTTACCTTGCCATTGCTCAAGTGCTTGGTCGAGAGCCACGCTGGTGAATTCATGATCCAGATGAG
>JANYBG010000168.1 GCA_025360865.1 Pseudomonadota bacterium
GCCACCTCGGTCGGCGCGCGCACCCTCGGTGTGTTCCGCGCCTTCGGCCATGCGGCCTTCTTCTTCGTCGATCTGGTTCGGGCAATCCCCTCTTCACTGCGGCGCTTCGGTCTTGTCGTGGCGCAGATCCATGCGATCGGCAACCTGTCGCTCGTCATCATCCTGTCCTCGGGTCTCGCGGTCGGCTTCGTGCTGGCGCTCCAGATGTATTACGCGCTGGTGGCCTACGGCGCGGCCGAATCGCTCGGCCTGATCGTCAACCTGGCGCTCGTGCGCGAGCTCGGGCCCGTGGTCACGGCGCTGCTGTTCGCCGGGCGCGCCGGCACCTCGCTGACCTCCGAGATCGGCCTGATGCGCGCCACCGACCAGCTCACCGCGATGGAGATCATGGCGGTGAACCCGCTGCGCTTCGTGGCGGCCCCGCGCTTCCTCGGCGGGGTGATCGCGATGCCGCTGCTGGTGGCGATCTTCAGCGTGATCGGGCTGTACGGCGCGCAGCTCATCGGCGTGCAGCTGATGAGCGTGGACAAGGGCGTGTTCTGGTCGCAGATGCAGGGCTCGGTCGGACTGCGCGAGGTGTCCGAGGGGTTGGTGAAGGCCCTGGTGTTCGGCATCGCCTGCAGCCTGATCGCCGTCTACGAAGGCTACAACGCCGAACCCACAGCCGCCGGGGTCGGTCTCGCGACCACCCGCACGGTGGTCGCCTCATCCGTGCTCGTGCTGCTGCTGGACTACGTGCTGACCGCGGCCTTCCTGTAAGAGGAAACTTATCCCATGCGCCCCAATCGAACATTAGAGATCGGAACCGGACTTTTCGTGCTGCTGGGCTTCGCGGCCCTGCTATTCCTCACGACGCAGCTGCCGGCGAGTGGCCTCAGGATCAGCAAGACCAATGGGTACACGGTGAGCGCGGAGTTCGACAACATCGGGGACCTGAAGGTGGGCTCGCCGGTGGCGATGTCGGGGGTCAACATCGGGGTGGTCACCCATATCGGCTATAACCTCAAGGACTACAAGGCGCAGGTGTCGATGCGCATCGTCGACCAGTACAATCAGATCCCGGAGGACAGCTTCGCGGCGATCCAGACGCAGGGCCTGCTGGGGGGCAAGTACATTGGCCTGAGCCCCGGCGGCATGGACAGCTTCCTCAAGAACGGCAGCGTGATCGAACAGACCCAGTCGGCGCTGGTGCTCGAGAGCCTGATCAACAAGTTCTTCGCCAACTACGCCAGCGCCAAGGGCGAGGTCGGCGGCAAGAACACCGATGCCAAGGCAGCGGACGACAAGACCAACGCGGAGTCCAAGAAATGAGATATACGAGTTTTGTGGCGGCGATGATCCTGGCCGGTTCATGGGCGCAGGCCCAGACCCCGGCGCCCGCGGGCGCGCCCGCCGCGGTTGCGGCGAGCGCCGCGCGCGAGAGCCCCTCGGACATCATCCAGGACGCCGCGCAGGGCATGTTGAGTGAACTCGACAAGGACCGCGTCGCTTACCGCGCCGATCCGTCCAAGGTGAGCGCGCTGGTCAACAGGTACCTGCTGCCGCACTTCGACAGCGAGTTCTCCGCGCAGCTGGTGCTGGGCCAGTACTGGCGCACCGCGACGCCCGACCAGCGCAAGCGCTTCATCGATGCCTTCTACCATTCCTTGCTCAACAACTACGGCGCGGCGCTGTCTGACTTCACGGCCGACCGCCTGAAGATCTACCCCACCGCGGTGGATCCGAGCTCCCCGCGCGCCACCGTGCGCACCGAGGTCAAGCGCGCCAGCGGTGACCGCGTCGCGGTGAACTACTACATGCGCAGGACCGCGGAAGGGTGGAAGGCCTGGGACGTCGTGATTGACGGGATCTCCTACGTCAACAGCTACCGCGAGGACTTCAAGCCGCAGATCGAGTCGCAGGGGCTGGACGCGGTCATCAAGCGCCTGGACGCGGGCGAGAAGCCGAGCGCGATCGGCAAGCAGACCAAATGAGCTCCGCGCGCCCCGCGCCGCCCGGGGACTCCACGCTCGAGGCGCAGGCGGGGACGTTGTCCGCCCGGGGACCCCTGACCTTCGCCACCGCGCGGGTCGCGCGCCTGGCCGGCCTCGCGGTCCTGAGCGCGGCTCCCGCGCAGCCAGCCCTGGTGATGGACTGCGCCGGGATCACCCGGGCCGACAGCGCGGGCCTCGCCGTGCTCATCGACTGGCTCGCCGCGGCGAAGGCTACCGGGCATGCCCTGCGCTTCGTCGGGATGAACGAGGGGCTTGCCTCCCTGGCCCGCATCAGCGAGGTCGACGCGCTTCTGGCGCGGGGCGTCTAACGGTTCGCTTGAACGCCGCGGCGCGGCGTGGCCGCCTCAGTGCGGCGGGGGCGTGCCTGCGGGCGGGGTGGGGGCGGCGGCGGGCGCCGCGCCCGTGGCGTTTTCCTTCTCGGCCTTGTCCGCCTCGTCGAACATGCGCTGTTCCTGCTGGTTCTCGTCCTGCCCCTGCTGTCCGCCGCTGATCCTGAAGTCGCGGTGCTGCAGATAGGCGTTGCGGACGAACGCATAAGGGTCATACGCGCTTTGCACGAGGGAGTCGGTGTAGAGAAGGCGCGAGCGGATGTCGACGCCGCGCAGGCCCCACATGCCCCAGCGCACCCAGGGATCCTGGATATAGTTGCGCGGATTCGAATAGGTATCCACCAGCTTTCCGCCCGCGTCACGCACGTCGGACGGGCCCAGCACCGGCAGCACCACGTACGGGCCGCTCTTCACGCCCCACACGCCCAGGGTCTGGCCGAAGTCGCGGTCGTTCTTATCCAGGCCCGCGCGCGTGGCCGGGTCCAGCAGGCCGCCGATGCCCAGGGTCGTGTTGAGGACCAGGCGCGCGGTATCGCTGAAGAACGCCTTGATCTGCCACTGCAGCAGGTCGTTCACCATCGTGACGGGCGTCTCGAGGTTGTCGAAGAAGTTGGTCACACCGGTGCGCACCGGTGGCGGGGCGATCTTGACGTAGCCCTTGGCGAGGGGCTTAAGGACCGCCCGGTCGAGGCCATCGTTGAACTTGTAGGTGGTGCGGTTCATGCGCTCCCACGGGTCGCGCGCGCTGCGCTGGCTGTCCACGGGAAGGCCCGCGCAGGCGCTCAGCCACAGCAGGCATGCGCAAAGCGCCGCGGTCCGGATGGTCGTTTCTCGCATGGAATGTCCGCCAGAAGGTTGGCCGCCAGTGTAGCAGCCGCGCCGGGGCGGGGACTTAGTGGCCGCCGTGACCCTGCCCCTGGCCCTGCTGACCCTGGCCGTCTCCATTGTCGGCGATCTGGCGCTTGCGCAGGCTCGACAGGAAGTCGCGCACCTCTTCCAGGCGGGCCTGGTAGCGCTGGCGCTGGATCTGGGTGATGTGGGGTGAGGCGAGGGCGAGCTGCAGCTGCTGGGCCGCGAGATTCAGGTCGCCGCCGGCGATCTGGTACTCGCCCATGTAGAAATAGGCGTCGCCCGCGTCGCCCGCGGCGCTGGCGGCGAGCGCCGTCAGGCGGATCTGCTGCGGCGTCGGCGGCACGATGTTGAACAGGTCCAGCAGCATGTTGTGCGCCTCCATCGGGTGGCCGTCCTGCATGAGGGCCTCCGCGTAGCGCACAGTGACCGGGATGTTGCGCGGGAAGAGCTTTTCGGCCTGCGCGAAAGTCGCCATTCCCTGCTTCGTGTGCCCATCCTTGATCTGCGCCTGGGCGAGGGCGATGTGCAGCAGGATCATTCCCTCGTGCTCCTTGGTGAGCTGCGCGAGGATCTTGACCGCCTCGTCCGCCTGGTTGTGCTCCATGAGGGTCAGCGCGAGCGCGTAGTGGTCCGCGACCGTCGCCTCGCCGCGCTCGATGCGGCGCTGGTAGAAGGCGGCCATGTCCACCTCGGCGGTGGTGGTGAGCACGCGCACCCGCTCACGGATGAGCTCGTAGCTCGCCGAGTCGCGTCCCTTGCGTGGGGCGAACTGGCTGGCGCGCGCGCGCGCCTCGGCGATGCGGTCGGTGGTCACCGGGTGGTCGATCAGCATCGCCGGGATGTAAGTGGCGGCGAGTCCCTCGTGGCGGCCCATGGTCTCGAAGAAACCGCCCATCGCGTTCGCGTCGAAGCCGGCGCCGGCTAGGTAGCCGATGCCGACGCGGTCGGCCTCCATCTCGTTGTCGCGCGTGAAGTTGATCTGCTGCTGCGCCGAGATTCCCTGGGCCGCGGCGATGCCGCCCTCAGCGGCCTGGCCGCCACCGGCGGCGCCCAGCAGGATCGCCGCCAGCAGCAACGCCGCGGAGGTCATCGCCTGCTGGCTCTGCGCGCGGATCTGGCGGGCGATGTGGTGCTGGGTCACGTGGGCGATCTCGTGCGCCATCACGCTGGCGAGCTCGGACTCGCTGGAGGTCGCCAGGAACAGGCCCTGATGGATGAAGATGTAGCCGCCGGGCACGGCGAAGGCGTTGATCGTGGAGTCCTTGATCACGAAGAACTGGAAGCCGCTGCCCCCCGTCGGGCTCTGCGCGGCGAGCCGGTCGCCCAGATCGTTCAGGTACTCACTCACCTCCGGATCCTCGAGCAGCGCGTTCTGCTCGCGCAGTTCGTGCGCGACCATCGCGCCCAGCCGGGACTCGTCCGACTGGGAAAGCGCCGCGGAGGCGGGGCTGCCCAGCTCCGGGAGGTCGGAGCCCGCGCCCGGGGTGCCGAGCAGGATCGGCCTGTTGGGCGCGGGGTCCGCGAAGGCGACCGCCGTGATCATCACGAAGGCAGTCAGGAGCGATAGGGAAAGGCGCCGCATGGTGTATTTGGACCGCGGATAGCGGTCAGGAGTTTCCCTACGTTTACAGACGCTTACAAGCGCACGGTGGTTCGGGGCCGTTAAGCGTACACCCTAGAGAATGTCCGAGGCGAAGTCCGCTAGCCGCGAACGTTCCCCCCGCACCAGGGTGATGTGGCCGGAGTGCTGCCAGCCGCGCATGCGATTCACCGCGTAGGTGAGGCCCGAGGTCATCTCCGAGAGGTACGGGGTGTCGATCTGGGCGATGTTGCCGATGCAGGCGAGCTTGGTCCCGGGGCCTGCGCGCGTGATCAGCGCCTTCATCTGCTTGGGCGTGAGGTTCTGCGCCTCGTCCAGGATCAGGAAGCGGTTGAGAAAGGTGCGCCCGCGCATGAAGTTCAGCGAGCGGATCTTGATGCGGTTGCGCAGCAGGTCATTGGTCGCCGCCCGTCCCCAGTTGCCGCCCTCCTGGGAGCCGGTGAGCACCTCGAGGTTGTCCATGAGCGCGCCCATCCATGGCTCCATCTTCTCTTCCTCGGTGCCGGGCAGGAAGCCGATGTCCTCGCCCAGCGGGATCGTCACGCGCGTCATGATGATCTCGGCGAAGCGGTTGGTCTCCAGCGTCTGCATGAGGCCCGCGGCGAGCGCGAGCAGCGTTTTGCCCGTGCCCGCGGGTCCCAGGATGCTCACGAAGTCGATCTCCGGGTCCAGGAGCATGTTCAGCGCGAAGTTCTGCTCGCGGTTGCGCGCGGTGAGGCCCCACACATTGTGGCGCTCGTTGCGGTAGTCGCGCAGCAGCTCGATCGTCGCGGTCGCGTCGCTGATCTTGCGCACGATGCCCTCGATGCCCTGCGGGCTGTCCTCGAACAGGCCCTGGTTGGGCTGCCAGTCCTTCACCGCCGGACCGCTGATCTCGTAGAAGGTGCGGTCGGCGTCCTTCCACGAGCGCATGTCGTTGCCGTGCTTCTCCCAGAAGTCCTTCGGCAGCGCGGCCATGCCGCTGTAGAGGACGTCATAGTCCTCCAGCGTCTTGTCGCTGTAGTAGTCTTCCGCGTGCACGCCCACCACGGCGGCCTTGATGCGCAGGTTGATGTCCTTGGACACCAGGATCACCCGCGCGTCCTTGTACTCGTTCTGCAGCGCGAGCGTCTGCGCGAGGATCAGGTTGTCGCCGCCTTGGCCGGGCAGCCCCTCGGGCAGCACGCTGGAAAGCTGCCGCGTCTGGAAGAACAGGCGCCCCGTGGAGGACTTCTTGCCGTGGTTGCCGGAATAGCCGGAGGGCAGCTGCAGGCCCTTGTCGATCTGCTCCTTGGTGGCGTCCTTCATCATCTCATCGAGGAACCGGCTCACCTGGCGCACGTTGCGCGAGGCCTCCGAGAGGCCCTTCTTGTGGGCGTCCAGCTCCTCAAGCACCACCATCGGCAGGAACACGTCGTGTTCCTCGAAGCGGAATATGGCGGCCGGGTCGTGCATCAGCACGTTCGTGTCGAGCACGAACAGGCGGCGCCCGGAGCGCGGCCGGCCTTTCACTTCTCGGGACTCTCCGGAGGCTGTCGTGGGACCGGGTTCATAGACGCTGCGCTGCTTCAAGGACTTCCTCCGCGTGACCAGGTACTTTCACCTTGCGCCATTCCCCGACCAGGCGGCCGGTGCCATCCAGCAGGAACGTACTGCGCTCAATTCCCAGGTACTTTCTGCCGTACAAGCTTTTCGGTTTGATGACATCAAACAACGCGCAGACCTTCTCGTCGGTGTCGGCGAGCAGCGGGAACGGGAGGGACTCATTCGCCGCGAACTTGTCATGGGAGGCGACGGAGTCGCGCGAGATCCCGGCGATCCGGGTGCCGGCCTTCTTGAACTTGGCCGCGAGATCGCGGAAGTCCTGGGATTCGCGGGTGCACCCGGAAGTCATGTCCTTCGGGTAGAAATAGATCACGAGATTCTCGCGCGCGGTGTCCTTCAGGCTCCACGTGCCGCCGCCCGTCATGGGCAGGGAGAAGTTGGGAACTTTGGATCCGGTCTTAATCGCGGGCATCTCGCTTGTCAGGATTTGACCGGTTCAAGGATGGCGTCCAGGTTCAGGGAATCGCAGAACTCCATGAACTCCTCGCGCAGGTGCGCGACATGGACGCGGCTGGGCACGTTCACGATCATCTGCACGGCGAACATCGGCGCGCCGGTGTGCGCCGCGGGGTAGCCGCGCGTGGAGACCTCCGCGATGTCGATGCCGCGCGAGGAAAAGAACCCGGACAGGCCCGAGACGATGCCGGTCTGGTCCAGGCATACCACGTCGATCGAGTACGGCAGCATGTCCGTGCGCGGCGTGCGCGGCTCGGTACGCTTGAGGTGGATGATGAGGCCGCCGGTCTCGGCGAGGCGGTTCAGTTCGGTCTCCAGCTTCGCCAGCGCGTGCCAGTTGCCCGCCACGAGCAGCAGCATCGCGAACTCGGTTCCCAGGCTCGCCATGCGGCTTTCGCTGATGTTGCCGCCCGACTCGCTGATGACCCGGGTGAGCTCGTGGACCATCCCTGTGCGGTCGCTGCCGATCGCCGCAACGGCGAGGTGCTGCTTCATCTGTGGTGGGTGGCTTCAGGTCAGCTGTGCGATTTTCCGGAGTCCAGTGTAGCGCGTCGCGCGGCCCGGCGTGACCCCGGCTTGGGTTCGCGCGCTTTCGGCCTTGCATCAGCGCAAGCGCTGCTCGTACCATCCCCGGCTCCCCGGTCCACGCCTCCGAAGTCCTATGTTTTCAGGCAGCCTCGTTGCCATCGTCACGCCCATGCACCCCGACGGCGGCGTCGACTTCGCCGCGTGGCGGGAGCTGCTCGAGTGGCATGCCGAAAGCGGCACGAGCGGCATCGTCGTGGGCGGCACGACCGGTGAGTCACCGACACTCAGTGATGGGGAGTTGCGCGAGCTAACGGCGCGCGCCTGCGAGCAGGTGCGCGGCCGCATGGTCGTGCTCGCCGGCGCGGGCACCAGCGGCACGGCGGGCACGGTGGCCAAGGTTGGCATGCTCGCGGGGTTGCCGATCGACGGGCTGCTGCTGGTCACCCCCGCGTACAACCGGCCCTCGCAGGAAGGTTTGTTCCAGCACTTCTGCGCGGCGAACCGCGCCGCGGCGGGCCGGCCGGTCGTGCTCTACAACGTGCCCTCGCGCAGCGCGGTCGACCTGCTGCCCGCCACCGTCGCGCGGCTGTCCCGCGTGCCCGGCATCGTCGCGGTGAAGGAGGCGGTGCCGGAGATGTCGCGTGTTCGCGAACTGCTCGGCTCGTCGCGCAACGGGTTCGTGGTCCTGAGCGGGGACGATGCGACGGCCCGCGAGAGTATCCGGGCCGGTGCCAGGGGCGTCATCTCCGTGACCGCGAACGTCGCCCCGCGGCGGATGTCACAGATGGTGGCCGCGGCGCTCGCGGGGGCCCACGACCAGGCTCAGGCCCTGGACAGCGCGTTGGCTGGCCTGCATCGGGACCTGTTCCTTGAGGCGAACCCGATCCCGGTCAAGTGGCTCTTGTCGCAGCTGGGCCGCATCGGCTCTGGGGTAAGATTGCCGTTGACGCCCCTGGCCGAGGGGTTTCAGGGGAGCGTGAGGCAGGCGGCTCAGGCCGCCGGCGTGCTCTCCTGATGCGCCACGCGCGCTGTTTCATAGTGGTTACCGAGGTGTCTTGATGAGGAAGTTCCGGGCCGCCGTACTGTGTCTGGCGGGGTTGTCGCTGCTGCTCGTGGGCGGCTGCAAGACCCTGCGAGGCGCCAACGCCTGCAACAAGCGGCAGCCCTACCAGAGCGCCTACAGCGTCGCCCCGCTGACGATGCCCGCGGGAGCCTCGCCCCTGGACACCGCCACGGTCCTGAAGCTGCCCGCGCTGCGTGAGCCGGCTCCGCCGGCGCGCACCACGAGAGATCCCTGCCTCGACGTGGCGCCTTCCTTCAAGGTGGCGAAACCGGCCCCCGCCCCCCAGGCCTGACGAGTTCCGGTCGTTGCTCTTCGCGGAAGTGCGGCCCGGCGCGCCATGCCTTATGATCCGCGGCCGTTTTTCGTG
>JANYBG010000171.1 GCA_025360865.1 Pseudomonadota bacterium
TTTGTGTTGCCAGGCAAACGCTTTCACTTTGTCTCCAACGTAGACGGGCATGAGCTGGCGGCCGTGCTCAAGCGCGTCAAACCCGAGAGTACGCTGTTTTTGATTGCCAGCAAAACGTTCACCACCATTGAGACCATGACCAATGCGCAGTCGGCCAAGTCCTGGTTTCAATCGCAGGGTGGTACTGATATTGCACGCCACTTTGCCGCCCTGACCACCAATGTGCCGGCGGCCAATGCCTTTGGCATCAGCACGACTTTTGGTTTTTGGGATTGGGTAGGTGGGCGCTATTCGATGTGGTCGGCCATCGGGTTGCCGTTGGCGATTGCTATCGGTGCCGAGGGTTTTCGTGAGTTTCTGGCCGGTGCGCACGACATGGATGAGCATTTTCGGACTTCCGCTTTGGCGAGCAACTTGCCCGTTCGGCTGGCACTGCTGGACGTCTGGTACCGTAATTTCCATGGTTTCACGAGTCGCTCCATCGCGCCCTACCACAGCGCGCTGCGCCGTCTGCCGGCCTATTTGCAGCAGCTGGAGATGGAGAGCAACGGCAAGTCGGTGATGCTCGATGGCACGCCCGTCGAGTGCCAGACCGCGGCCGTCATCTGGGGTGAGCCGGGGGATAACGCGCAGCACTCATTTTTTCAGCTGTTGCACCAGGGCACCGCGCGCGCGGCATTCGATTTCCTGGTTCCGGCGCGGTCTTCGTGTGGCAACCAGACGCAACAGGATCTGGCGATCGCCAGTTGCTTCGCGCAGGCGCAGGCCTTCGTGGATGGGCAGAGCGCGCAAACGGTAAGGACTCAGCTTAAGGCGCAGCAGATGCCGGCGGCCCAAATCGAAGCGCTCGTCCCGCACAAGGTGCATGCCGGCAACCGCCCTAGCACCATCGTGGTGTTTCAGCAACTGGATCCAGCCACGCTCGGCAAGCTCATCGCGCTCTATGAGCACAGCGTGCTCACCCAGAGCGTTGTCTGGGGCGTCAACGCGTTCGACCAGTGGGGGGTGGAGCTGGGCAAGAAGCTTACCTCCGAGCTGGTGCCAGCCGTGCGCGAGCCGGGCGGCGGTCATGCCGCGCCGCCGGCGTTGCTCGATCTGCTTTCAACCGTCGCGAAGTGGCGCGGGACGCGGCCGTGAAGCGCCGCACCCTGCTGGTGGGGCCGGCCCTGCTGGCCGCCGCCGGGCGGCTTGCCGCACAGGGACGTCGCGCACGCGGCGCGACTGAGAACACCGGTAACCCGGCCGGAGGCGATGGTGCCTACCCGACTTTCGACCTGCGCCACCACGGCGCGGACCCGACTGGCACGGCGATGAGCGACGCCGCTGTGGCGAGCGCGCTGCGCGCGTGCGGTGCGGCGGGCGGCAGAATTCGCATTCCCGCCGGGGTATACGCGTTCGCCCAACCCATAGACCTGGCCGGCCGGCGCAGCATCATCCTCGAGGGAGACGCGGTCGCGACCGGTGGAGGACAGGCGGCCACGCGTCTGAGCTATACCAGGGGCGACGGAGTCTTCATCAACATGAATTCCGCGGTCGGTTGCCAGCTGCGTGGCGTGCAGATCTCGCACGCCGATCCGCGCTTCAAGGGCACGTACCTCAAGTGCAGCAACGCCGGGGTGAATGATCCGGCGTTCTGTGGACTGTTCGATTGCGTGATGGGGTCGTCCGTCGGCGCCGGGGTCGTCCATGTCGACCTGGATAAGTGCATCGAGTTCACAGCCGAGCGCTGCAATTTCATCGGCGGCGATCCCTCGATTCGCGGGCGCTCGTCCGGCGCCTATTCCAACGCCATTCGCTTCCGTGACTGCCAGTGGGCTGACAGCCGCGGTGTGCCCGTGCTCAATGGCGGGCAGGCCTGGACCTTCGAAGGATGCGCGTTTGAAGGCTTGCGGTCAGGTGCCGCCGGAGCCCTTTATTGCGCCGACGGCGCTACCGCGTTCAACGGCCTCATCATCACTGGATGCTGGTTCGGGGATGCCACTGCCGGGGGAAGCTGGATCGACATTTGCGGAAATGGCGTGTTCATTGGGGGCAATTACATTTCCGGCACTTCGCGCGGTCCAACCGCGATGACTTTGCGAAAGTCCGTGGGTGTGCAGGTGACCGGCAATCTCCTGGATCAACTGCTCGTCGGGATCGACTTCGCGCAAGCTCCCTGCCAGGACATCGTCGTCCAGGGGAACATCGCATCCGTCGTCGGTACTGGCTTCCGCAACGCGGAAAACGTCCGTCCGGGTACCCTCGTATGGGGCCCCAACTACGGCTTTGGTGAACCGGGTAACGCCCACCAGCGCCTGGCCGTCACCGGCTACGTGGCGGATGCCGCCGCCGGCGTGCTGCGACAGTGGGGCACGGTGCCCGTTCCCGGGGGTAACGCCACGCATCGGGTCGAGTTTCCGCTGAAATTTCCGACCGAATGTTTCAACGTTGTCGCCACTCTCGCAAGCGGGACGGGTGCGGGCACGGTGGGCGTTTCCGCCCTCACCTCGGGCACCTTCGAGGCAAGCGTGCAGGGCGCATCGGGCGGCGCGACCGTGTCCTGGCAGGCCATCGGGCACTAACCACGGGCAGCGGCGGCAAGCCGAGCTGCCGCTGCCTCAGAAGTGGTAACTGAGCGAGAGCACCCCGCCGCTGATGTCGTAGAAGCTGTCCGGGCGATTCGTTCGGATGTCATTCGGCAACAACCGGTCGCGCGCCACGTTGTCGTAGTAGCGTGCCTCCAGTCCCAGGTCCACGTGCGGGAAAAGATCGCGCCACTGCAGGCCCAATCCGTAGTAGAAGCCGTAGGCGGGCGTACCCAATGAATAGCGCGCCGCGCCGAGAAATCCGGTCGCGGCCAGGGGGCTGTGGCCGATTCGGTACCGATAGTCTATGAGGCGCGCGCCAATTAAGCTATGACCGTCAACCCGGTCGAAATCCAGTCGTGCACCGAGGTCGCTGTGCTCCGAAACGCCACGCCGCGCGCCGAGCGCCAAGTGAGGCTCCGTGGCGAACGAACCGGTGACAATCGGCGTGTTTTCGGTGAGATCAGTGCGCACGCGGAATTCGCTCGCGCCCGCCTCGACGAAAATCTGTGCGCTGGCGTCTTCAACGCCGCCGACGGAATCTTCGCTGTTCAGCAATGCGCTGTTCAGCCTCTGGCTGGTGGCGTCGTTATAGCGTACGAAGCCTGCCAGGCGGCCGAAGCTGCGGCCGAAGACGTCGCTGCCGCTGTCCAGCTGCGCACCGACGACCATGCCGCGCCACGGCCGCGAGTAACCGACGGTTATCTGATGAAAGCGCTGGTACGGAATCTGCCCGTAGACCTGGTTCTCAAGCATGCGGTAACGCAGTTGCACCTGGCCGCCGAAGCTGGCATCCCAGATGAGCTGAGCCATCGCGCTGCGGCCGCCGACCGGATCATTGAACAGCCGCTCGTCACCGAACCAGTTACTCACGACCAGACCATCGTTGGTCATTCCGTCCTGCCAGATCGGGTGTGTGTACCAGGAGTTCTGCCACTCCGTGGCCTCAAGTGTCAGGTCGAAGCGCGAGGCTAGGCGCGGGAAGTGAATTCCCCACGAGAGAGCCGAGTTGCCTAGCAGGTAGTTGCGCCCGTGTGAGGTGTCCTCACCGGCGTATTCGGCGTAGACAGCGAACGGCACTCTGCCGGGAAAGAGAAAACTGCTAATCAGCGATGCTTCCTGGTTGGTGGCTTTTTGGTCCGCGCTGAGACCCGGGTTGAGGTTGGAGTAGCGCGAGGGATTTACAAGCGCCCGGAGCAGATCGGTAATCGAACCGCCACCGCGCGCTCCTCCGCCGAATTGCGCCAGACGGTTGACGCCGAAGGACCAGCCGCTCACCGGTTCCATGGTGAGTTGCAGGCCCCCGAGGCGCGGGTTGCCGCTGGTATAGCTGTTCTGCGAGACGATACGGTCCGAGCGCGACATGCGCGCCTCGAAGATGTCGTAGGTCAGGCCCAGGCGCGTGAGTGGCTCGGAGTTCGAGATGCCGACTGATGGCATCGTGGGCGCCTCGGTGCTCATCAGCATGCTGCTGTCGGTCATCGGCGAGAACCAGTGCGGTTTGTAACCAATGTCGAGCTGCGCCTTGCTGAAGCCCGCGCTGAGGTAGGTTCCGGTGAAGCTCTCGCGGCCGTCGTAGCCGACGCCGCCCAGGTTGATGATCAGGTAGTCATTGAGTTGGACGTAGCCTGCGAATGAGACGTCCCAGGCACTTCGATTGCCTTCTCCATATCGGTTTGGCAGGGGGTCGTCCGCGCCATGGGTCGCCGCCGCCTCGACACTCGCGTGGGTGAGCGCTGTGTCGTGGGTGTACCGGCGCAGGTACTTCGCGACCCGATCGCACAGCTCGTGATCGATCGCGCAGGCCTTGGGAAGGGCGTCCAGAACCGTGGCCGCGGCGATCGGCCGGCGCAGTACGGGCTTGCCTCCCAGGATCAGCACGCGCTCAATCTGCGCCTCGATTTCCGGCTCGAGGTTCAAAGGCAGATACGGCGTGACCCCGGTGGCGACGGCGGTCGCCTGATAAGCGAACAAGACGCTGGCGGCTATGGGGACAAGTCGTTTCATGGTCATGGCGGACGTCGTCAACGGAATCGGCCAATTTCAGTTATGCCACAGAGGCCAGTGTGCCTTAAATTTCTGGCCGTTATTGGAGTCGCGTAGCGGTCACAAAGCCTTTGCTTGGAGTACAATAATTACTCAGCGCCAGCCGGTTGCCAGCAGCCACCGTTCGCGCAGGGCGAGAATTCGAATGTAGGGGTTGGCTTGCTGAAGCGTTTTCCGTGGCTATTCATTGCGGTGGGGCTATTCGGCGCCTGTTTTATCTTAATTGCGCAGCGCGTTCCTGCGCAGACGGCGTCGCCCACACAAGATCAGCTACAGATGTTTCAAGGCCTTACGCCTGAACAGCAGCAAGCGATCCTGCAGTCGATAGGTGGTGGTGGCTCGTTGGGGGGGCTCGGCGGCGGCCTTGGCTCAGGGGGCAACAATTCGGGCCTCCCAGGCAGTCGCGGAATGCAGTCTGATTCTCGGCAGTTGGGGCAGCAGAACCGCCGAGCGTCGCAGGAGGAGGAAGAGCCCGAGCCGGTGATCCCCGAGCTCAAGGCACAAGACTGGTTGATCATCGAGATCGACTACCAACTACCGCCCCGCCCGGTCCCCCCGTACCTGCAATCCCTGTACTCCGCACAGGCCGCCGCACTGACGAACAACGGCGCGACGCCAGGCTCGGCTTTGCCGCCGGGCACGCCGGCCGCAGCGCTCGGAGCTGCCGCTGTGGGCCAGCCCGCAGCCACGCCCGCACCCGACTCCAACAATGCGATGGCGCCCGAGGACAAGGCGCGACTCGATGCGCTGATGGTGCTCATACGCTCCAAGAACCCCTACCAGCTATCGCGCGATGGGGCCTTGTCACTGCCCGGGTTTCCGCCGATACAGCTGCTGGGTCTTACCGAGGAACAGGCGACTCTGCGGCTAAGGGCCGAGCCGACGCTACGCGGATTGGACGTCAGGCTCACCCGACTGCCCCTCAAGAAGACCGGCGTTGAAGGGCTCAAACCGTTCGGTTACGACCTGTTCGACCATGCGCCCTCGACGTTCGCTCCGGTGACGGATGTTCCGGTACCGTCGGACTACATCGTGGGTGCGGGCGATCAGTTTCACGTGCAACTGTACGGTAGCCAGAATCGCGCGTTGAAGCTCACCGTGGCGCGAGATGGCAGCGTCAGCTTTCCCGAACTCGGACCCATAAGGGTGGCTGGGCAGAATTTCAACCGGGTCAAGGAAAGCCTGGAATCGCGAGTCGAGCGTCAGATGACCGGGGTGCGTGCGAACGTGACGATGGGCGACACGCGTTCAATACGCGTGTTCGTGCTCGGAGAAGCGCGCAATGCCGGCTCATATACGATTAGCGGCCTGGGGACGATTACTTCGGCGCTCTACGCGGCAGGTGGCGTGCGTAAGACCGGCTCGCTGCGTGACGTGCAGCTGAAGCGTCACGGCGCAGTGGTTCGTCGATTCGACCTGTACGACATGCTGATTCGCGGAGATACGAAAGACGATAGTCAGCTGCTGCAGGGTGATGTCGTGTTCGTGCCCACGGTCGGGTCGACCGTAAGTGTCGATGGTGAAGTCCGCCGTCCCGCCATATACGAGATCCGCGCCGAATCCTCGGTGCGCGACGTGTTACAGCTGGCCGGAGGTGTCACTCCCGAGGCTGATCCTTCGAAGGCGATGTTGACTCGCATCGAGGCCAATGAACATCGCGTCGTCATGCCGCTCGATCTGGGGAACGCGGGCAGCACAGCGCCTGTGCGCAACGGAGATGTGATCCGTGTCCTGCGCCTGCGACCGACGCTTGACTCCGGTGTTGTGGTATCCGGTCACCTGTATGCGCCCGGCGCGTTCGCTTACCGCAACGGCATGCGCCTGTCCGACGTGCTGTCCTCGATAGATGACCTGAAGCCCGACGCCGATCTTCACTATCTCTTGGTGCGCCGGGAGTCGCCCGTTGACCGGCGCATCAGCGTTTTCTCTGTGGACCTGGAGGCCGCGCTGCGCGCGCCACACTCGCCAGCGGATCTCGAGCTGATGCCCCGCGATCGGATCACCGTGTTCGACCTTGCCTCGGGCCGCGACCGAGTGATCCAGCCAGTGCTCGATGAGTTGAAGCTTCAGGGCACTGCGGGACAACCGTCCGCTCTGGTGCACGTCGACGGCCGAGTGCACGTGCCGGGCGACTATCCGCTCGAACCTGGAATGACTGTACGCGACCTGGTGCGCGCCGCTGGCGGCACGCTTGACTCAGCCTACGGACGGGCCGCCGAGCTGACCCGTTACAGCGTAAGCGATGGTGAATCGCGCCACACCGAACTGATACGTATCGATCTATCCGGCGCGCTGCGTGGCGACGCCGCAGCGAACAGAAGCCTGCAGCCTTTCGACACGCTCAGCGTGCGGGAGGTGCCGCTGTGGGGGGAAATGGAAAGCGTCACTCTCAAGGGTGAAGTGCGGTTCCCCGGTGCGTACTCAATTCGGCGGGGCGAGACGCTTCAGTCGGTGGTGAGCAGAGCCGGCGGGCTGACGGACTTCTCCTTTCCAGAAGGTAGCGTGTTCACCCGTGAGTCCCTCAGAAAGCGCGAGCAAGAACAAATGGACCTGCTGGCTGACCGCATGCAGCGGGATCTGTCGATCCTCGCGTTGCAGAGTGCCGCGACGAGTCAGGGAGGAGGCGGCGCCGGGGCTCTGGCAATTGGTCAGACATTACTCGGGCAGCTACGCACGTCGCGTGCCGTAGGCAGGCTGGTTATCGATCTGCCACGATTGATGCGTGAGCCAGCGGACTCGCCGGCCGACGTGATCCTGCGCGGTGGGGACGAGCTGATTGTGCCGCGGTCACAGCAGCAGGTGACCATCATCGGCGAAGTGCAGACGTCCACTTCGCTTCTCTACAGCCCACATCTGTCGCGCGACGATTACATCTCACTCAGCGGCGGTACCACGCGCCGGGCCGACCGAGCTCGCATATACGTTGTGCGCGCCAACGGTAGCGTGATAGCTCGCGAAGGCAGCCGCTGGTTCGACCGGGGTTCGGTGCCAATCATGCCCGGCGACACGATCGTCGTGCCGCTGGATGCCGAAAAGATGCCCTCGCTGCCGTTCTGGCTCGCAGTGACCCAGATCCTGTACAACGTCGCGATCGCAGTAGCCGCGGTGCACGCGCTCTAACATGAAAGATGCCGCCACACCGGCGCGCGATCAGTACCTGAGCATTGCCGGGCTGTTCGCGCAGATCAGGGCCTGGCCCGTGACGTTCCTTGTGACTTTGCTGCTCACAATGGCCGCCGTCATAACGTATTCGTACCTCAAGACACCCGTGTACCGCGGGGTCGTCAAGGCGATGCCGCGCGAAAATGACAGCGCCGGTGGTGGCGGCCTCCAGTCCGTGCTGGGCCAGTTTGGCGGTCTGGCCGCCCTGGCGGGTTTGTCATTTGGCTCCGTTAGCGAACAGGAATCACTGGCATTGCTGAAAAGCAGGGCCTTGTTCACTCAGTTCGCAAGTGAACAGAACCTGCTGCCGCTGTTGTTTCCCGATAGATGGGATGCTAAAGCCGGGCGATGGCGTGGTGATCCGGCTCTCGCGCCGACCATGGATGACGCGTGGGGAATGTTCGATGGCGGCATTCGCCGCGTCAGCGCTGATCCGAAGACCCAGCTGATCACCCTCGATGTCACCTGGCGGGACCGTCGCCAGGCCGCGGAATGGGCTAATGAACTCGTACGGCTCGCGAATGAGCAACTGCGACAGCGCGCGTTGCGAGAGTCCGCGTCGAGCATCGCCTCCTATCAGGAACAGGTCGCCCATGTGGATGCGGTCGAACTCAGGCAATCCATCTACAAGCTGCTGGAAGTCCAAGTCAATCGCAGTGTCGTGGCGAAATCCCGCTTGGATTACGCACTCACGGTGATCGACCCGGCGGTGGTGCCAGATGCGAAACGCTATGTGTCGCCTCGTCGGTTCTTGATGTTGGTCGTTTCCGGACCGCTGGGCTTGTTCGCTGGTGTATGCGCCGTCGTGTTCGCCGCATTCGCCAAGGGGATGTTGGCCGCTATGCGGCCAGCGCGTTGGTAACCCGCGCACGTCCCTCGCGCTCGCTCGCCGTGCAAACACGATTCAACGTCGCCCCGTGGACGGATCGACCCGCAATCCTGCTCGCTTGGGCGGTCCTCATCGCGATCCTCATTGCCTTCGATCTGGGCATTGATCGAACTTTTCTAAGCGATCAACAGAACTATCTCGACAACTTCACTAGCGCGGTGACTCTCGATTGGGCACGCGGCATTCTGCAGGGTGACTCGCTCGTAAAGAGCCTGGTCGTTGGGGTGTTCAGTGAAGAAGGCCTGTGGCAGGTGTGGGCCACGGTTCTCGGCGGGCTGTTCGAGCCGTCCACGGCCGTGGTGGTGACCGCCTCCGCGATAAGCATTTTGCTTGGCCTCGCGGTCCTGCGCCTCCCGGATCCCGTCTTGCCGCTGCTCATCTGGTTCCTGCTGCCGGTGGGATTCGCGGCCATCGGCTTGCTGCAGCTGCGGCAGGGCTTCGCATTCGCCGTCATGATGTACATTGCGTTGCGCCTTGAACGGCCCGTGCTGGCGACTTTGCTCGCCGCGATGATTCATAGTACGTTCGTTCTGGTGGTGCCGTTCGCGGTCGTCGCGTGGTTGTGCCGGCGCAGATACTGGCTGGCAGTTGTGGTAACCGTCGCGCTGGCGATTGCAATCGCGTACGTCGGCAGCATGCTATTCGAGCTGTTCGGCGGTCGCCGGCTGAAGATCTACAGCGCCGATGACACCGAGGCGACCTCGATCCTGTACGTATTCGGCGCATTGCTTTGCGTGATGCCCTCGTTGCACCGCCTGCTTATGCCGCAGCCGGCCGGAGAGGGCGATGCGCGCCATCGCGCTCTGGCGAACATCGCAGTTGTACACGTCGGGGTAGTCGCCTTCGTGGTGAGCAGTTTTTTCGTTTTTCCTTTAGGCGCCGGGCGCGTGGGCTATCTCGTGATGCTTCTGCTTATTCCAATTCTGCCTACAATGCAGCGCCGTGATGGCAGGACTGGCACGGCGTTGTTCGCGGTACTTATGCTCTATCTGGTCTACCTCACCACTAAGACGGCCTTAGAGGGAACCTACGACATTTACTTCGCGGGCTGAGGCGGTGCGGGCGTGAAAATCGCGCTGCTGATTTCCGGCCTCGGGCCGGGTGGGGCCGAACGAGTCATGTCCGTGCTTGCCAATGGACTGGTAGCGCGTGGCCACACGGTCTGCCTCATCACCCTAGCCGGTACCGGGCGTGACTTTCACGCTCTCGATGAGCGCATCGAGCGCCGTGGCCTCGAGCTAACTGGCGATTCGCGTGGGTACCTCGGCGCGGTTCTTGCCAACCTCCGCCGCTTGGTGGAACTTCGCCGGACAATTCGGGCCGCCGCCCCGCGGGGCGTCGTGTCATTTGTCACGCGCATGAACATTCTTACCCTGATCGCCTGCGCGGGCTTGCGTACGCGTGTGGTTGTTTCTGAGCGCGTGGACCCGGCCAGCCACAGCGAAGGAATTGTTTGGGACGCGTTGCGCCGCTGGACCTACCCACTCGCGGACAGCGTGGTGGTGCAGACCGAGTCTATTGCGCGCTGGTTTCGAAGCAACTCGCGCCATCCAGACCGAGTCACGGTGATACCGAATCCTGCGCCCCAGGCCAAGCTCGGGAAAACCCATGGCACGGAACTGCCGGTCGCGCAGCCGTATGTCCTGGGCGCAGGGCGCTTGGTGCGGCAAAAGGGGTTTGACCTCCTGCTCCGGGGATTCAGCCTGGTGGCGCCAAGTCGGCCTGATCTGAAGTTGGCGATCGCCGGTGAAGGGCGCGATCTACCCTCCCTGCGCCAGCTCGCGGCCAGCTTGGGCATTGAGCGATCAGTCTTCTTTCTTGGCACCGTCGACAACCTGCTCGAGTTGATGCGCAGCGCAATGGCCTTTGTGCTGTCCTCGCGGTACGAGGGATTCCCGAATGTGCTTCTGGAAGCGCTGTTCTGCGGGGTGCCGACGATCGCGAGCGACTGCCCGGCGGGGCCGCGTGAGATACTCGCCGACGGCAAATATGGACTCTTGGTGCCGTGTGAGGATCCGCAAGCCTTGGGGCAAGCCATCGCTAAGGTGGTCGGCGACGCGGATCTGCGTCGCAAGCTCGCCGCGCTGGGCCCGCTCGCGCTCCTGCCGTTCGAGCACGCGCGCGTGCTCGATGCGTGGGAAGCGGTCTTGCGGACGCACTAACCGATGACCAAAATGCTACGCGCGGCGCGCACGGTTGTCGTGTTTGGGATCGTGCTCCAGGCCGCCGGCGTCGCCAAGCTGCTGGTGGTCGCCAACTACTTCGGCACCGGTCCCCGGCTGGATGCCTACTACCTGGGACTGGTGATTCCCACATTCGCCGCGGCGGTGCTCACCGGTATGTTGCAAACAAGCTTCGTTCCGTTGTACATCCGCGCCAGGTCCCGCGCGGAGGACGAGGTGGCGCGGAACTTGGCGAGTTTCGCGCTAACTTGGTCGGCGCTCGCGTTGGGGATAGTGGCGCTTGCGGCGACGCTGACGCGCGGCGCCGCGATGATTCTCCTTGCCTCCGACACGAGCATGCAGACACGCGTTGAGTTGCAAGCCGCCTTCCTCCCGCTACTGTGGATGGCGCCACTGACAAGCATGGCGGATTGCGGAGCAATGCTGCTAAACGCGGAGGGAAGATTCGCAGCCGCTGCCAGCGCGCCTCTGCTCAACATCGTGGTGGGAACGCTGGTGCTCGCGACGTCGCGGAATTTGGGCATTTATGCCTTGGTTTGGAGCCTGTTAGCTGGTCTGACAGCGCAGCTTGTGGTGGTTCTTCTCGCCTTGCGCAGGGCCAAGATTCCACTGCGCCTGCGGGTTAAGTTCCCGTTTTCGATTCGGGGGGCGCTGACCGCCGTCGCGCTCCCGGTGCTCATCAGTGGTGTATTGGGCAATCTCATCCCCGCGTTCATCCAGCTGATCGCGGCCCGCGCTGGAGTTGGCGCGGTCTCGGCAATGGGCTACGCGTTGCGCCTTCACAACGCGGTCGTGCAGGCAGTCGTGATTTCAGTGTCAGTGGTCCTGCTGCCCCACTTCGCCCGTCTTTCGGCGGAAGGCAGGACAGCCGAACTGCGCCAGAGTCTCGAGCGGGTCTTCGCGGCGACGCTATTGTTCTTCGCGGCGGCCGTGGTCCTGGTTTCGGCGAGCGGGTCGCGCGTGCTGGGAATCCTGCTGCAGCGGGGCAGCTTCACCGCCGCGGATGCGCAGCAAGTTTCCGGTGTCTGGCTGGCACTGACGATTGGACTACTGGGCGCGACCTGGGGCATCTTCCTCGCCCGCCTGTTTCAGGCCCAACGGCAGCCGTGGGTTATCGCCCGGCTGGCCATTGTCTCGGTGGTGGTGAACGCCATCCTTGCCTTTACATTCATGCCGATCTGGGGAGTCGTCGGGGTCGCTGCCGCGAGCTCCTTGGCTTATACAATCATCATGGGGCTGTTTCACCTGAGGGCTGATCGTACGCTGGGACGGGTGTTGAGCGGCGCGGCGCTCGGTTTTGCGGTCCGGGCCATCGTGGCGAACGCCGTGGCCTATTGCCTAGCGGTGTGGCTCGGTAGCCTGCTCGAAGTCTATGGCTCGGTTTCGGTCGTTCTGGCGCAGATGCTGGTGGTCGCAACGGTGAACATGCTGCTGGCCCGCGGCGCGCCGCTCGGCATTGAGCTTCACTCTTTATTCAAAGTCTGAAATGTCCATCTCGCCATTGGTCGATGTCCCCTGCCCGGTATGTGCCTGCGTGGATTCGAGGCCCGTGGCGGAGGTTAAGGACTATTTGCTGCGAATCACCGACGACACGTTCGGAGTGAGACGGTGTCGACGATGCGGCGTGGGCTTTCTGTCGCCACGTCCGGTGGCGACTGCCATCGGCAGCTATTACCCAGATCAATTTTACTGGAGCTTCGAGCGCGCGGCCGCGCCGATCACCGCGCCGGAGGTACTGGCGCAGCGCGATGCTCAACTGAAGCACAAGCTGCGCCGAATAACCCATCTGCAGCGAGGCGGTCTGCTCGACATCGGCGCGATGAAGGGCGAGTTCGTGCATATGGCGATCCAGGCCGGTTGGCGCGCCGAGGGGGTGGAGTTCTCAGACCGGGTCCCCAACCTGTTCGGCGCGCCGATTCGCTATGGCGAGTTCCTCGACATGGAGTTCGCGACCAAATTCAACTGCGTCACAATGTGGGCGGTGCTTGAGCACGTGTATGAACCGCGTCTGTACGTTCACAAGATCGCGCGGCTCCTTGCGCAAGGGGGCTCGTTCATTGGCGTAGTGACCAATTTCAATAGTTTCCAGGCGCGCTTCATGCACGCCGATGATTACCCTCGTCACCTGACACTATTCACCAGGAACAGTCTGCGCAGGCTGCTCGCTGAGGCCGGCTTGGAGCCGGTGCGCTTCTGGACTGATCAGCGCATGTTTGGTGGAACCCTGCGCGGGGCACTGGTATGCGCCGTTAAGCGAGCACTCGGTTACGACGCTGACGAGGTGCTCTATGAAATGAGAGACCGCGGCGACCCTGAGGCGTTTTGCTGTAAGTTTCACCGCCGCTCGTCCACGGCGATGAAATGGCTTAGTCGTTTTGACAGAGCCGCCCTTTGGCTCCCCGAGATGCTGCTCGACTTGTGCGGCTGCGGCCTCAACCTTGGGTTCGAAGCTCGCAAAGTCGCGCCGTGAGCACCGCAGGCACCAGCGGTTCATCTTGACTATGCGAGTGATGCTCGTAAGTGCGTTCTACCCGCCGATACTTGGCGGAGCGGAGCTCCAGGCGCAGAGTCTGGCGCGCGCTCTGGATTCTCTGGGCGTGCGCATTACCGTGCTTACGCGGGCGGTAAGCGGAGCAGCGGCTCACGAACACGACCGGGGCATCGAGATCTTCCGTGCGATTAAGACTATCCCGCTGGGTCCGCTCTGGGGAGTCACCTATATGTGGAATACGCACCGGTGGTTACGCCGCCTGGAGCGCAAGTGGGACCTGGTACATTCACAACAGGTGGGGCTGCATTCGTGGTCGGCGCTGCGTGTGGCCCGCTTGCTCGGTAGGCCGTGCTTGGTACGGTGTTCCTCGTTCGGCGAGGGAGGCGATCTGGCAACGATGCATGCCCAGCGCTTCGGCGGTCAGCTGGTCCGCGAACTGCGCGCGGCGGCGCGAGTCGTGGCCCTGACGGAGTCAGGCGCGGCCGAGGTTTTGCGCTATGGAATAGCGGCCTCCCACGTACGGGTAATTCCCAATGGCGTCGACTTGCGGCGCTTTCGCGCGCAGCCGTGGCCGCAAGTGGGTGAAGCTGAACCCCTGCGCTTGCTATTTGTCGGCCGGCTATCCCGCGAAAAGGGACTCGACATACTGTTGCAAGCGCTGACCATGACACGCCCGCGCGGGCGCTTCAGGTTACGAATTGTGGGAACGGGAAACGAACGTGCGAGCCTGCACGCGCAGGCGACGGCGGCCGACCTCGGCTCCATGGTGGAATTCTGCGGCGCTCAGTCCAACGTTGTGGCGCAGTACGCATGGAGCGAGCTTGTCGTGGTTCCCTCCCGGTTCGAGGGGATGCCGAACGTGGTTCTCGAGGCAATGGCCTGCTCGCGCCCGGTCCTCGGCACCCGCGTGAACGGCACCTCCGACCTGATCGCGGACGGCCGTGACGGGTGGCTGGTACCCAGCGAGGACCCCGCGTCCCTGGCGCGCGCTTTGGATGCACTGGCTAACTCGCGCGCCACCCTCGCCGGCGTGGGCGCATGCGGTCGTTCTACAGTCGAGGGGGCGCACTCCATCGCGCGAATCGCGACGATTTACTCACGAGAATACGCGGCAATGCTCGCGGAGCCGCCGAATCGTCGCCCGTAACCGCCGTGCTGACCCGGGGAGTACGTACTCCCGCGGTTTCGATACCTGTATCATTGGTGGTTCAGACTCGTAAGTGCCACTGGTAAGTGCTTCTCAAATTTATGGCCAAATCGTCCGACCTTCTCGATCAGAAATCTCACTTCGCGTTCGGACGCAACTGGGCTAGCTACGCTAAGTTGGTCACCGACTCCCAAGTGGAAGAGGCCGTCTCAAGCCTCACGAGACTTGCGGGTGGCGAGCTTACCGGCAAGCGATTTCTGGATATTGGCTGTGGTTCCGGCCTTCATGCCCTGGCTGCTCTGCGCCTGGGCGCGCGCGAGGTCGTAGCGCTCGATATCGATGCCGATTCCGTCGCGACAACTCGCCAATTGTTGCAAGCACACGCGGCTGGGGAACATTGGTCAGTGAAGGAAGCGAGTGTTTTTAGTCTGCAGCCCGACGCGCTTGGACACTTTGATGTTGTGTATTCGTGGGGTGTCCTTCACCACACTGGCGACATGTACCGGGCCCTGAACGTGGCCGCCTCGCTGGTGAGGCCTGGCGGTGAGTTTATCTTCGCCCTGTACCGCCGCACGAAACTGTGCTGGGTGTGGAAGATAGAGAAGCGCTGGTATGCTGGAGTTGGCAGGACGGCACAATCCTGGATAAGAGGCGCTTACATTCGCCTCTTCAGCCTGATGATGCGACGCGACTTCAAGAGCTACGTCGCCAATTATGGGCAAATTCGGGGCATGGACTTCTACCACGACGTCCATGACTGGCTCGGCGGGTGGCCGTACGAGTCAATCTCGCCCCAGGAAGTCGAGCAACTTATGCGGCAACTGGGCATGCGGGAAGTCCGCTCCTTCATTCATCCGCGCAAGGAACTCGGGCTGTTTGGCTCGGGCTGTGATGAATTCGTTTACGAAAAGGTCGTGACGCCCTAGTGTGCGGGATCGCAGGATTCATTCATCCGCAGACCGCGGATCTCGAGAAGGCCTGTCGCGAGATGGGCAACGCGCTGCTGCACAGGGGCCCCGACGATGGCGGCTTCTGGGTTGAGCGCGAAATTGGTTTGGGCCTGGCGCATCGGCGGCTGGCGATAGTCGACCTGTCCGCCGCCGGGCATCAGCCCATGCGCTCCCATAGTGGACGTTATGAGATCGTCTTCAATGGTGAGATCTACAACCATTTGGAGTTGCGCAATCAGCTTGACCAGGCCAGCGCAGCCACGCCTTCCTGGCGCGGCCACTCCGACACCGAAACACTTCTTGAGGCGATAGAGGCCTATGGACTGCAGCTCGCGTTGCAGCGCTGTGTTGGGATGTTCGCCCTCGCGATCTGGGATCGCCAGCGTCGAGTCCTGACGCTCGCGCGCGACCGCCTGGGGGAAAAGCCGCTCTACTATGGGCGCTGTGGCCGGGCGTTTCTGTTCGGCTCGGAACTAAAGGCGCTCCAGGCGCATGAAGCGTTCGAGGCCCAAGTCGACACCGATAGCCTCGCGCTTTTCCTGAGGCACTGTTATGTACCGGAGCCCTTCTCAATTTTTCGCGGCATCCGTCGTCTGCCAGCGGGCACCACGGTGGAAGTCGATAGGTACGGGCAACCCAGCAAGCCGGTAGCATTCTGGCAGGCGGGCCAGGTCATCTCACAAGCCAACCAGTTCACCGGGAGTGACAGCGAGGCCGTCGAGGCGCTTGACCGCGTCCTGAGCAGAGCGGTCGGCTTGCAGATGGTCGCCGATGTGCCCCTCGGTGCGTTCCTTTCGGGAGGCGTCGATTCCTCGCTGATCGTCGCGCTTATGCAAAAGCAGTCGGCTCGCAAGGTACACACTTTTACCATTGGATTCAGCGAGCCCAAGTTTGACGAATCAGGCTACGCCCGGGCCGTTGCCCGACATCTGGGCACCGAGCACACCGAGCTAATCGTCACCCCGAAGCAGGCAATGGAGGTCATTCCACGGTTGTCGAGCATTTACGATGAGCCTTTTGCGGATTCGTCTCAGATTCCCACATTCCTGGTCTCACAGTTGGCGCGCAAGCACGTGACTGTCGCTCTGTCGGGGGACGGGGGCGATGAACTGTTCGGCGGCTACAACCGCTATGCATGGGCAAAGAAGCTCTGGGGTGCGGCTGGCCTGCAGCGGCCGCTTAGAAGACTCACCGCGCGGGTGGTGCGGACCTTGTCAGCGGACGACTGGGGGCGGCTTTTCGGGTACGCAGGGCACTTGCTCCCGCGCCGCTGGCAGGCATCGCACATGGGGCAGAAGCTCTACAAACTAGCCGATTTGATGGATTGTTCGCGCGACCAGCTGTATTTGTCGCTGGTGTCGCATTGGCCTGAGCCCGAGAAAATAGTGAACGGCGCCACTGAGCCGGCGACTCCTCTGAGGGAATTGATGGCGGAGTCGAGCAGCCGCAGCTTTGAAGAGTGCATGATGTACTGGGACTTGCTGACTTACCTGCCGAATGACATTTTGGTAAAGGTGGATCGCGCCGCCATGGCCGTTTCGCTCGAGACGCGAGTGCCGATGCTCGACCACCGCGTAGTTGAGTTCGCCTGGTCGCTGCCGCTGAACATGCGTGTCCGCGCTGGCAGGGGAAAGTGGTTGCTCAGGGAGGTGCTCGGTCGCTATGTCCCGCCGGCGCTCACCGAGCGGCCAAAAATCGGCTTTGGGATTCCCATAGACTCGTGGCTGCGTGGACCGCTGCAGCCCTGGGCTGAGGACCTGCTGGACGAATCACGGCTCAGGCGGGAGGGCTTTTTCAACGCCGGCGCGATACGCGAGAAGTGGCTCGCGCACACTCGAGGCCGTCAGAATTGGGGCTACTGGTTATGGGACGTTTTGATGTTTCAGGCGTGGTGGCAGGAGCAGCAAGCGTCGACCGGCAAGAGTGCGGCACGCGCGCTTCCGCTCGCCGCCGTTGTACGAAGCTAGGTGAGTGATATCACCGATCGCATCGTGGTGGCAGTGGGGCGTGGCGCAGCGGCTGCCCACGCTGAAAGCGCATGGCACTCGCCGCAACCTCGCGAACCTGGGTGGCGGCTGGCTTGAGCGGAGCACTCGCGGCGCCCTTCGGTAACGATCTACCTGTGGCCCGGCGTATCGTGCTTGTCATCGGGTCGACAACCAAGGGCGGCGCGGAGCGAGTCGCGGCGACGCTTGCCAATGCCTGGGCCGAGCAGGGACGCACGGTCTGGATCTTGTCATCGTTCTTGGGAGCGCGGGGCAGCTTCTACAAGCTTCACGCCGGAGTCTCTCTGCTGTACCTGGCCGATGGCATGGCACGCCAGCCTCGCGACAGGTGGCTCGCGGCGCTCTACAAGCTACGGGCGCTGCGCCGCCTCATTCTGCGCATCAATCCGGACGTTACCCTTTCGTTTCTCACCAATGTCAACATCATGGCCATTGCCGCCCAGGCCGGGCTGAAGGTGCCGTTGGTGGTCTCGGAGCGCACCGATACAGCTGGGGACGTCGACAAGCCGCTGTCACTGCGCCTCGCGCGTGTTCTGAGCTACCCATTGGCGGACGCACTGGTTGTGCAGACGGCGGCGGCAGCGGAACGCTATGGCAAGCGCCTCCGTGGCGTAGCGCCGATCGTTGTGATTCCAAACCCGCTTCCGGACGCACTGATGACCTCTTCGGTGCGCGCAGGCCACGCTCGCAGTGGGGGCACGGTGATCGCGATGGGCAGGCTGTCGGCGGAGAAAGGCTACGCGGCGCTTATCCAGGCGTTTCGCGCGGCGTTCGCGGGTGACCCCACGTGGTGCCTGCAGATCTGGGGAGAGGGGCCGCTGCGCACGCAGTTGCAGGCGGAGATTGACGCGGTGGGACTGACTGGGCGGATACAGCTCTGCGGACAGACGGAGGAGCCGTGGGCCGCGCTCGCCGCCGCGCAGATCTTCGTCATGACTTCTCAATACGAGGGGTTTCCCAATGCGATGCTGGAGGCGATGGCGCTTGGCCTGCCGTGTATCGCCTTCGACTGTCCGACCGGGCCCAGTGAATTGGCTGACGAAGGCAGGACCGCCGTCATTGTGCCGCTGAATGACATTGACGGATTGGCGGAGGAGCTCAGGAAGTTGGCTGCCAACCGCGTCGCCCGCGAGCAACTCGGGCTACGCGCAGCCGCATTTGTGCGCGAGCAGCTATCTGAGGCCATCGTATTGGCGAAGTGGGACGCTATTTTCGGCGAAATACTCTCGCGTGATGCGCCTGCCGCGCCATCCTCCTTGCAGCGTGGGTAGCGCCCGTACATCGTCGCTTTTCCGCGTGTCAGAAGAGGGAAGAGTCGTGTGTGGAGAGCCCATCGAAGTGCGGCGGCTTCTTAGATGTGTCCGCTGCCAGTCATGCGCGTGATTCACGTCATTTCCGGACTGGGCCAGGGTGGCGCGGAGTCGATGCTGGAGAAGCTGCTGCTCGCGGGTCGGCGGATTGATCCGCAGATCGAGCAGTCAGTTATCTGTCTCGGCGAGACTGGGGTTGTGGGCGAGCGTCTGCTCCAGGCGGGCGTGCGGGTGCAAGCGCTGCGTTTGCGGGGATCTGTTCCGCGGATGTGCAAGCAGCTTTTCCACCTTACCAGAGAGCTCGGCGATCGTGACTCCTCCGTGGTAGTACAGACCTGGCTGTGGCACGCCGACCTGTTAGGCGGGGTTTGCGCCCGCTTGGCGGGGAACCGGCGCGTACTGTGGAATCTGAGGAACTCCATGCCGGGTCTCGCTGGCACGAAGTTGTCATCGCGTGGCGTGGCCTACCTGTGCGCGGGCCTGTCACGCTGGGTGCCGATGCGGATCGTATGTAACTCGGCAGCGGCCCTGCATGCCCATGCGGGGATCGGCTATAGTCGCGCGAAGTGTCTCGTGATCCCCAATGGCTTTGACACGCGTCTCTTCGTCCGCTCGCTACCGGCGCGCGACACCGTGCGTAGCGGATGGGGCTTGTTGAATGCTGAGCTGCTGGTTGGCATGGTCGCCCGGATCGATCCGCAAAAGGACCACGCGTGCTTCATCCGCGCGGCACAAATCGTCGCAGGCCGCATACCGAGCGTGCGCTTCGTCCTTGTGGGCGCCGGGGTCACCACCGATCCAGTCATCCACGCGCTTCTATCGCAACTTTCCCTGTCGGAAAGATTTGTGCTGGACGAGCGCCGTGATGATATTTCCAGCGTCATGAGCGCCCTCGATCTGTTTTGCCTGGCCGCGATAAGCGAAGGCTTTCCCAATGTTGTCGGGGAGGCGATGGCGTGCGGCACGCCCGCTGTGGCCTCGGATGTGGGCGACGTGCGCGAACTCATCGAGGACGACCGGTATGTGGCGCGGCCACAAGATCCGGATAGTCTGGCCACCTGCATGCTGCGCGCGTTGTCACTATCGGCTGAGGAGCGACAAGAGCTCGGAGTCAGGCAGCGCAAGATTATTTCGGAGCGCTTCGACATCGACGTCATATGGTCCCGTTATCGCGACCTCTACTACGCAAGCCTTGAGCGCACCGCACCCCGTTAACGGCTTGCGTGCCGCGTTGCGGAATAAGCCGCCGGCGCGTCTGCCGTTGCGCGCTCCGACCAGGGCTAAGCGACGCGTGCCATCGGGCGCAAGACAGGGATTGGTGGCATCGCATGGCTGAGCGCCCTGGCACGGGTGTCTTGTTATTCGTGGTGAACGTCGCCTGGTTCTTCGCCTCCCACCGCATGCCGCTGGCGAAAGCCGCGATGGCAGCTGGGTTCCGCGTGCACCTTGCGAGTGACATTGAGCAGGCGGGCGAGGTCGCTGAGATTGAACGCGAAGGCATCGAGTTCCACAGGGTGCGGTTGGCGCGTAGTGGCCTGAATCCACTCGCCGAGCTCAGGACCCGGCGTCAGTTGCGCAGCGTGATCAGGTCCGTTCGGCCGGATCTGGTGCACAACGTGACCGCCAAGCCTGTCATCTATGGTTCGCGAATCGCCCAGGCACTGCGCATTCGCGGTGTCGTCAATGCGATGTCGGGGTTCGGGTACGCTTACAGCGCGGGGAGGGGGAGGCGGCTGTTGCGCGGCGTACTGGACGGCGCCTACGCGCGCGCATTCGCCCCACACAACGCGCGGATAATCGTGCAGAACGAGGAGGACTTCGCAGAGGTGCAGCGGATCTGCCCGAGTGCCGCGTCAAGGGTGCGGTTGATTCGCGGGTCGGGAGTGGACCTGGCGCGGTTTGGTTATTCGCCGGAGCCGCAAGAGACGCCGGTGGTCGTGCTGCCGGCTCGACTGCTGCGTGAGAAGGGAATCCGCGAGTTCGCGACCGCCGCGGGACAGTTGCGGCGGGGGGGCAGTACCGCAAGGTTCGTGGTGGCTGGACGCCTTGATCCGGGAAATCGGGGCGCGCTGAGTGCGCGGGAGGTAGAGTCGTTGATCGCGAACCACGGGGTGGAGTGGGTGGGTGAGTGCGAGGACATGCCGCGCCTCTTGCGGGAAAGCCATATCGTTTGCCTGCCCTCGTACCGAGAAGGCATGCCGAAGGTACTGTTGGAAGCCTGTGCCGCGGGGCGACCCGTGATAACGACCGACGTCCCGGGTTGCCGCGATGTAGTGCGCTCCGGACTCAACGGGATCCTGGTGCCCCCCCGGAATGTCGAGGCGCTGGCCGAGGCGATGCATCAGCTGCTTACGGATGGGCGGCGCCGCAGGCAAATGGGCCTGCAGTCGCGAACGATCGCGGAGCGCGAATTTGGAGTGCAGGGGGTCGTGCAGGCTCATCTGGCGATCTATCGCGAATTGCTGGCGGCTGCGGTGAGTTGATCAAGGCCGTGCGAGTCGCGTGCGCTGCCGAAGGCGCGTAGTCGATCGCGCATCGCCGCGGCGAGAATTAGAAGCTAAGAACCGCAGTCTGGCGCGGCGGAGCCACATCCACATGGAGCACGCGCTCAACTCATGAAAGCGCCGTATGCATGCGCCATGCTCCGGGGCGCTTTGGGCGCTCCAGGAGCGCGATTCGCGCGCTGGCGCCACATCCTGACCCACAGGAGAGTCGCCGCGTGCCGCGTGTGCTGGTAACCGGTGCGACGGGGCTGGTGGGGCGCGTGCTGTGCCCGCGTCTCGCGGAGTCCGGATACACCCTGCGGGCAGCGTTACGGACAGACACCGCTGTTCCAGGCGGCGTCGCGGAGCGCGTGGTGATCGGCGATATCACCCGGCCTCTAGACTGGAGCTTCGCGTTGGACAATGTGGATCTCGTGGTACACGCGGCGGCACGAACGCATATTGGCGGGGGTGATCCCAGTGGACTGTCTCAAATGGCGGCTGACGTGTTTGCCTCGAGCCAATTGGCCGCAGCCGCCGCGCGCCACGGCGTGAGGAGATTCGTCTATTTCAGCAGCATAAAAGCCAACGGTGAGGATAGCGGGTCGCAACCGTTCACCGCTGACAGTGTGCCGCAGCCGGTGGATCCGTACGGTAGATCAAAACTCCAGGGGGAGGCGGCTGTGCGCGAAGCGGCTGGAAACGGTCGCATGGAGGTCGTTATCCTGCGTCCGCCCCTGATATACGGGCCGGGCGTGCAGGCCAACTTCCTGCGACTCATGGGCTGGGTCGATCGGGAGCGCCTGCTTCCGCTTGGCGCTATCAACAACCGTCGCAGTCTGGTGAGTGCGTGGAACCTGAGTGGACTGATTGTTAAGCTGCTCGAACACCCCGCGGCGGGCGGCGCGGTCTGGTTGGTGAGCGATGGTGAGGATGTCTCGACCCCGCAGCTTATCCGGCGCCTGGCGGCGGCGATGGGTCGAAGGGCACGGCTGCTATCGGTCCCGCCCCAGGCATTGCGACTGTGCGCGGCACTGGTGGGGCGCGGGCCAGATGCGGCGCGCCTGTGCGGCTCACTCGTGGTTGACAGCTCGCTGGCGCGCCATGTGTTGGGATGGGTGCCGGCGCTGAGCTTGGATGAGGGGCTGCAGCGTATGGCGACCTGGTACCGACGCGGTGCAAGCACGTGAAGGGCTCGACGCTGCTTCTCGCCACGGTCGCCATGGTGGGCACGACGCTCCTTACCCCGCTAGTGCGCAGGTACGCACTGGCGCGGGGAATGCTCGACCTACCCAACCGCCGCAGTTCGCACAGCGTCGCGACGCCCCGGGGAGGTGGAGTCGCCATCGTCGTGGTGGTTACGCCGCTGCTGGCGGTCCTGCTGCTATTGGGAATCGTGCCGCTTCCGCTGTTCCTCGCTCTGGCCGCGGGCGGGGCCGCGATTGCCCTGGTTGGCTTTCTTGACGACCGCCACAAACTACCCGCGCGAGTGCGCTTCAGCGTTCACGTCGTCGCGGCCGTCTGGGCTGTCGCCTGGGTGGGTGGCCTGCAGACCGTCAGAATAGGCGATCAACTCATTGAGTTAGGATGGTTCGGCAGCCTGCTGGCGGTAGTGGGAGTTGTATGGGTGACGAATCTTTTTAACTTCATGGATGGGATCGATGGCATTGCCGCAACGGAAGCGTTGTGTGTCGCCGCGGGGGGGGCGCTGATTGCCCTGACGCACGGGAGCGGCGGCATCGCGGCGCCGGGCTGGGTGTTAGCCGGCGGCTGCGCGGGCTTTCTTTGCTGGAACTGGCCCCCGGCGCGGGTGTTTCTCGGGGACGTGGGGAGTGGGTACCTGGGGTATGTGATCATCGTGCTGGCCCTGGCTGATAGCGCGGTCCGGCCTGGGGCAATATGGGAATGGTTCATACTCGGTGCCCTGTTCTTCGTGGACGCGACACTGACACTGCTGCGACGACTGTTCAGGGGCGAGCGCGTGCACGAGGCGCATCGGCAGCACGCCTACCAGCGCCTTTCACGCCGTTGGGGCAGCCATAGAAGCGTCACGCTGCTGGTGCTCGCCGCTAATCTCCTTTGGCTCTTCCCCTGCGCCATGTTGGCTTCCCGGCACCCATCCATGGCCATTTCAGTCGCGGTCGTGGCCTGTCTGCCGCTCCTGTTAGGTTCCCTGCTGCTCGGTGCCGGCAAACACCTCGAGTGACCCTAGGCGAGTTCCTAGCCGCCTCGTGTCAACCGCGCCGCGGTGTCGCCGTTTAGCGATAGGTCGCCATGGTTGGACGCCGGGTAAGTTAATGTAATGCCTATCGATAGTGTCGTTCGATGCCGTACAATCCCGGCGCGTGCGGCTGATCTGACGGAGACCGTCTCAGAGGATCGAGCGCAGCCAGATCCTGACGGAGAGGGCATGAAAGACAAGAACGCAGCCGGACGACCCGCTTCAGTCGGTAGCCGGATTGCCAATTCGATACTGGGACTGCCCCGCGAAACCAAGCGCTGCATCATGGCCATCGCCGATGCCGTGGCCATTCCAACAGCGCTATGGGTGGCGCTGGTTCTCAAGTTCGACACCTTGACCCCCGCCACGGACCGCACCGAGGGCTACTTCATCGTGGCCGTGGTGTCAGGGTTGTTTTTCTTCTCTGTTTTTGGCCTGTACCGCGCGGTCATCCGGTTCGTCGGCCCCAAGGCCATGCTCACCGTTCTCGCCGGGGTAAGCATGTCGGTGCTGGCGCTTGCGCTGTTTGACCGCTTCGTGGCCAGTCATCAGATCCCGATATCCGCCTTTGTCATCTACGGGGCGCTCGCGTTGCTGTACGTGGGTGGCAGTCGCTTCGCCGCACGCTATCTATTCCAGCGAACGGGGGTACGTGGTAGGCCGGTGACGCGCGTCGCGATCTACGGCGCCGGGACCGCGGGCGCCCACATCTCATCGGTGCTGCTCAGCGGCGCTGAATACGATCCGGTGGCCTTCATCGATGACAAGAAGTCCCTGCACGGCAGCAGCATCAATGGCGTGCGCGTTTACGGCTCCGACGTATTACCGAAGCTGGTGCGGCAGCACCGCATCGATCGCGTGCTCCTGGCCATGCCGGCCACGACCCGGCGGCGGCGGCGCGAGATCCTCACGCAGCTGGAGCCGCTGGGGGTGCGCGTGCAATCGCTGCCAAGCCTGCCTGACCTGATCGCCGGCAAGGCGCAGATCAGCGAGCTGTGCGATGTGGAAGTGAGCGACCTGCTGGGCCGCGATCCGGTGCCGCCAAAGCCAAAGCTATTCGGTTCGTGCGTCCGCGGGAAGTGCGTGATGATCACCGGCGCGGGTGGTTCGATCGGCTCGGAGCTTTGCCGCCAGATCATTCGCCTGGCTCCCAGCCGCCTGGTGCTGTTCGAGATGTCCGAGATCGCGCTCTACAACATCGAGCGCGAACTTGAGGACATAGCCGCCGATGAGAACATACAAATGGAGATCGTGCCGCTGCTGGGCAACGCCCATCACCGGCACCGCGTCCGCGAGGTGCTAGCGGCCTTCGCCGTGCAGACGGTCTATCACGCCGCCGCCTACAAGCACGTCCCCATCGTCGAGTACAACGTCGTCGAAGGCATCCACAACAACGTCATCAGCACCTGGTACACGGCTGAGGCCGCTCTTGAGACCGGCGTTGAGACCTTTGTGTTGATCTCCACCGACAAGGCGGTGAACCCAGCGAACGTCATGGGCGCCACCAAGCGCCTAGCGGAGCTGGTGCTGCAGGCACTGCAGGAACGCACGACCCAGACACGCTTCTGCATGGTGCGTTTCGGGAACGTGCTCGCCTCCTCCGGCTCGGTGGTGCCTTTGTTCCAGGAACAGATCCGCCGGGGGGGGCCGGTCACGGTCACCCATCCGGACGTCATCCGCTACTTCATGACCATTCCCGAAGCGGCGCAGCTGGTGATACAGGCTGGCTCGATGGCCAAGGGCGGGGATGTATTCGTGCTCGACATGGGCCGGCCCGTGCGCATCGACGACCTGGCCCGCCGCATGGTGAACCTGATGGGGCTGACCGTTCGCGACGCGGATAGCCCGGACGGGGACATCGAGATCGAGTACACCGGCCTGCGCACCGCGGAGAAGCTCTTCGAGGAGCTGTTGATCGGCACCAACGTGACCGGTACGGACCACCCGATGATCATGCGCGCCATGGAACACCGGCTCTCCTGGCCACGCATGGAACAGGTCCTCAACGAGCTTCTGGTCGCGCTGGCGAGCTTCGACTGCCACCGGGCGCTCGCGCTGCTGGCCGAGGCGGTCGCGGAATACCATGCGGACATGGACATCCGGGACTACGTATGGCGCCGCAAGGCGATCCTGCCGAACGCCCCGGCGGCCAAGGTGGCCGATTTCGCCGCGAAGAAGCGCCTGCAGGACGCGGCCAAGCCCACGCAGGGGCAGAACCCCAGCTCCTAACTCTTTGACGCGCAGCCGGTTTCCAGCGTCAGCGCTTGAGGGCCGACCGCCCTTGCTTTAGGCTTTCCGACCTTCCTCCTTTCGGCTCAAGAACTTAACCCATGCGTGTGACCATTTTTGGCTCGGGCTATGTGGGACTGGTGACCGGCGCCTGTCTCGCGGACGCGGGCAATCACGTCATCTGTGTGGACGTGGACGCGGCCAAGATAGAGCGCCTGAAGCGCGGCGAGGTGCCAATCCACGAACCGGGTCTGGACGCGCTCATCAAGCGCAACGCCGAGGCGGGGCGCCTGGAGTTCACCACCGACGCCGCCAAGGCGGTCGAGCACGGCCTGTTCCAGCTGATCGCCGTCGGCACCCCGCCGGGGGAGGACGGCTCCGCGGACCTGCGTTACGTGCTCGCCGTCGCGCGCACGATAGCGACCCACCTCAATCGTTACTGCATCGTCATCACCAAGTCCACAGTCCCGGTAGGCACGGCCGACAAGGTGCGCGCGGAACTGCAACAGACCCTCGCGGCGCGCGCGTCCAAGGGTGAGTTTGACGTGGTATCAAACCCGGAATTCCTGAAGGAGGGCGCCGCGATCGCCGACTTCATGAAGCCCGACCGCGTGGTCATTGGCACCGACAACCCGCGAACCACCGAGCTGATGCGCGCGCTCTACGAGCCCTTCACCCGCAACCATGATCGCCTCATCGTGATGGACATCCGCTCCTCCGAGCTGACCAAGTACGCGGCGAACGCCATGCTCGCGACCAAGATCAGCTTCATGAACGAACTGGCGAACATCGCCGAGCGCGTGGGTGCCGACATCGAGAAGGTGCGTGTCGGCATCGGCTCCGACCCACGCATCGGTTATAGCTTCATCTACCCGGGCACCGGCTACGGCGGCTCGTGCTTCCCCAAGGACGTGCAGGCCCTGATCCGCTCCTCGAACGAGGCGGGCCACGAACCCCTGATCATGAACGCGGTCGAGGCGGTGAACGGGCGCCAGAAGGAAGTGCTGTTTCACAAGATGCGACGGCACTTCAAGGAAGACCTCAAGGGTCGTACCTTCGCGCTGTGGGGCCTGGCCTTCAAGCCCAACACCGATGACATGCGCGAGGCCCCCGCCGTCACCCTGATCGAGCTGTTACTCAAGGCGGGCGCGGGGGTGCGCGCCTATGACCCGGTCGCGGCCGGGGAAGCCCGGCGAATCTTCGCCGGCCGCGACGGGGTGACCCTCACCAAGAGCGCTTACGAGGCCACCGAGGGCGCGGACGCGCTCGCGATCGTCACCGAGTGGCAGGAATTCCGCAGCCCTGACTTCGAGCGTCTGAAGCAGATCCTCAAGAATCCGGTCATCTTCGACGGTCGCAATCTCTACGATCCGGCGATGGCCGCGCGCTTCGGCATCACGTACTACGCGATCGGTCGCGGTCGGCCGCTGGTCACCGATTAAGGCCCCGCATGATCACCCCAGTGATTCTTTCCGGTGGGGCCGGCACGCGGCTGTGGCCCCTGTCACGCGAGCTGTATCCGAAGCAGCTCCTGCCCCTCACCGGCGAGCGCACCATGCTGCAGCAGACCGCGCTGCGCCTCGAGGGACTGGCCACGGCCGCCCCGGTCGTCGTCTGCAACGATGCTCACCGCTTCCTCGTGGCCGAGCAACTGCGTCAGCTGTCGATCGAGCCGCGCGCCACGATTCTCGAGCCGGTCGGGCGCAATACCGCCCCGGCCATCGCGCTCGCCGCGCATGCGGCCCTTAAGGGGCTCGCCGCGCGGGACGAGGGCATCGATCCCATCCTCCTAGTGCTGCCGGCCGACCATGTTGTCCGGGACATCCCCGCCTTCCACGCGGCGGTGCGCGCGGCGCTGCCCGCGGCGCAGTCCGGGATGCTCGCCGCTTTCGGCATCGTCGCGCACACACCCGAGACAGGCTATGGCTACATCCAGCGCGGCGAGGCGCAGGGGCCGGTGTTTCGCATCGCGCGCTTCGTCGAGAAGCCGGATCCGGAGCGCGCCCGCGAATTCGTCGCTTCCGGCAAGTATTACTGGAACAGCGGCATGTTCCTGTTCCGGGCGCGCCGTTACCTGCAGGAACTGCAGCGCCTGGCCCCCGAGATGGCGCGTGTCTGCGAGGCGGCCTTCCGCGGCTCGAAGGCGGACCTGGACTTCACGCGCATCGACCCGGCGCTGTTCGAGTCCTGTCCGGCGGATTCGATCGACTACGCCGTGATGGAGAAGACCGCGGATGCCGTGGTCGTGCCGCTGAACGCCGGCTGGAGCGACGTGGGATCCTGGTCCTCGCTGCACGAAGCGAGCGATGCGGACGCCAATGGCAACGTCACGCGCGGAGATGTGATCTGCGAGGACACGCACGGCAGCTATCTCTACGCCGAGAGCCGCCTGGTGGCCGCCGTAGGCCTCGACAACCACGTAGTCGTTGAAACCAAGGACGCGATCCTGGTGGCGCCGAAGGACCGTGTGCAGGATGTGAAGAAGCTGGTGATGCGCCTGAAGGAGCGCGGCCGCTACGAGCACGCGCTGCACCGCGAGGTGTTCAGGCCCTGGGGATCCTACGACAGCCTCGAGAGCGGCCAGCGCTTCCAGGTGAAGCGCCTGAAGGTGAAGCCGGGCGCCACGCTCTCGTTGCAGATGCACCACCATCGCGCCGAGCACTGGGTCGTGGTGGCCGGGACCGCGCGCATCACCCGCGGCGAAGAGGAATTCCTCCTCGAGGAGAACCAGTCGACCTACATCCCGATCGGCGTGCGGCACCGCATCGAGAACCCCGGGATGATCCCGCTGGAGATCATCGAGGTGCAGTCCGGATCGTACCTGGGGGAGGACGACATCGTGCGCTTCGAGGACAAGTACGGCCGCACGGGCACGACCAAGTAATCAAGGGCGGCATGACCAACCTCGACGCCTTCAAGGCTTACGACGTCCGCGGGCGCATCCCGGATGAGATCAACCAGACCCTGGCCTACGACATCGGCCGCGCCTACGCCGCGTTTCTCAAGCCGCGCCGCGTCGCGGTCGGCTATGACATCCGCCTCTCCAGTCCCGGGCTGGCCGCCGCGTTGAAGCGCGGCATGATGGACCTCGGCACGGATGTGCTGGACATCGGCCTCTGCGGCACCGAAGGCACCTACTTCGCCTGCTTCGAGGAAGGCCTTGACGGCGCGGCGATGGTCACCGCGAGCCACAACCCACCCGACTACAACGGCATGAAGTTCGTGCGCGAGGGTTCGCGTCCGATCAGCGCCGACAACGGCCTGTTCGACATGCGCGCGCTGATCCAGGGTGGCCTTCTCCCGAAGCCTGGCGCGCGCGCCGGATCCGAGCGGCCGCTCGAGATCACGGCGAAGTACCTGAAGCACCTGCTCAGCTACGTCGACTTGGCCAAGCAGCGCCCGCTCAAGGTCGTGGTCAATGCCGGTAACGGCGGGGCCGGCCTGGTCATCGATGCGCTTGAGCCTCACCTGCCGTTCGAGTTCGTCAAGGTGAACCATGCCCCCGATGGCACCTTTCCGCGCGGGGTGCCCAACCCCATGCTCGAGGAGAACCGCGCCACGACCGCGGACGCGGTGCGCCGCAGTGGCGCGGACGTCGGTCTCGCCTGGGACGGGGACTACGACCGCTGCTTCTTCTTCGACGAGGGGGGACGGTTCATCGAGGGGTATTACCTCGTGGGGCTGCTGGCGGAGGTGTTCCTGAAGCAGGAGCCCGGGGCGCGCATCGTGCACGACCCGCGCCTCACCTGGAACACGCTCGACATCGTCACGCGGCACGGCGGCACGCCGGTGCTGTGCAAGTCCGGGCACGCCTTCATCAAGCAGAAGATGCGCGAGGTCGATGCCGTCTACGGCGGTGAGATGAGCGCGCACCATTACTTCCGGCGCTTCGCCTACTGCGACAGCGGCATGATCCCATGGCTGCTGGTGCTGGCGACCATCGCCGCGCGCGGCAAGCCCCTGTCGGCCCTGGTCGGGGAGCGCATGAAGCTCTTCCCGGCGAGCGGGGAGATCAACCGCAAGCTCGCGACGGACGCCAAGTCGATACTGGCGCGCGCCCGCGCGCGGTACGAGGGTAGCGCCAGCACCATCGACCTGACCGACGGGCTGTCGATGGAGTTCCCGCGGTGGCGCTTCAACCTGCGTGGCTCCAACACCGAGCCGCTGGTGCGGCTGAACGTCGAGTCGCGCGGGGATGGGGCGCTGATGCAGGAAAAGACCGCGGAGCTGCTGCGGCTTATCGACGGCTAGCTAGGCTTGCAGCCGGGTGCGCAGGCTGCGCTCGGCGCGCATCGCGGCCTGCCCATCCCACAGTTCCGGCCTGCGTCCCTTCGGCCACCTGCCGGACAGCGCCTCATCGACGGCGGCCGCCAGTTGCGCCGGCTTTAGGAGCCGGTTGGTGCCCTCGCTTACCGTGATGGGGCGCTCGGTGTTTTCGCGCAGCGTCGCGCACGGAATTCCCAGATACGTCGTCTCTTCCTGGACGCCGCCGGAGTCGGTGATCGCGATCGTGGCGTGCATGACGAGGTTCATGAACTCGATGTAACCCAGCGGCTCGGTGGCACGGATGCCGCTGGCCTCCGTGATGCGCTCCAGCAGTCCGTATTCGGCGAGGCGCTTGCGCGTGCGTGGATGCACGGTGAAGACGACCGTGAGCTTCTCGGAGATTTTCTCGATCGCCGCCACCAGCTCCTCGAGCTTCGCCGCCGCGTCGACATTGGAGGGACGGTGCAGCGTGACCACCGCGAAGGGCCCGGTGAGCTTGAGCTGAGCGCGCGTGTCGGCCGTGGTGATCTTCGCGCGCAGCATCTCGAAGGAATCGAGCATGATGTTACCGATGCAGTCGATCTTCTCCGGCGGCACGCCTTCGGCGATGAGGTTGGCATCCGCGTCCCTGGACGGGGTCCACAGGACATCGACGATCGCATCGGTGACCAGGCGGTTGATTTCCTCTGGCATGCGCCGGTCACGGCTGCGCAGGCCCGCCTCCAGGTGGATCACGGGAATCCACAGCTTCGCCCCCACCATGGCGCAGGCGGCCGTGGCATTGACGTCCCCCACGACCACAATCGCGTCCGGTCGGTCAGTCTGGCATACCGCCTCGTAGGCGATCATGGTGCGGCCGGTCTGCTCGGCGTGGGTGCCGCTGCCGATCTCGAGGTGGTGGGCCGGCTCGGGCAGGGTCAGGTCGCGGAAGAAGGCATCCGACATGTTCGCGTCGTAGTGCTGTCCCGTGTGCACCACCAGCGGGCGGCACCATTTCTGGGCCTTCAGCGCGTGGTAAAGAGGCGCGATTTTCATGAAATTCGGGCGGGCGGCGGCGATCAGGTGGACTTTTTTGGGGGTCACGAGGCTGTACTTTCGTTGTCGGACGGGCGTCACGGATTCGCCAGAATGAGATCCGCGACATGCTGGCGCAATACGCGGCGCAGTAGACTGCATAATGTCGGGAACGTGAACCAGGCGCGGACTCTATCTTGGCGGGTCAGCGTCTGCACGGGGAGACACTTCCCTTTCGGGCACGACCGCAGGTAATTTCACCGCTCAATCACGACAGGACTACCCATGGCGCTTTGGAAAGACTCGAATACGGGAACCAGCCCCGCTCCGGCCGTACCGGCCCCGACGCCTGCCCCCGCGCCGCAGCGCGAGCCGGCCAGCGTTGCCTCGCTTAACCCGGATGCCGCCCGCCGCCCAGCCCCGGCCGCCGCGCCGGTTCCGCACCGCGGCGACATGAAGGAATCACACATCGCCTCCGATCTCATGATCGAAGGCAAGATCAGCGGCACAGGCCATGTGCGCATCGCCGGCAAGTTCAAGGGCGACGTGCAGGTGGATGGCAACGTCACCCTGGATGCGGGCGCCCGGCTTGAGGGCCACGTCAAGGCCAGCGTCGTCATCGTCAGCGGCGAGCTCATCGGCAACATCGAGAGCGCCAAGCGGGTCGAACTGCTGGAAAGCGGCGTGATCAACGGCGACGTCAAGGCGGGCTCGCTCACCGTCTCCGCCGGCTCACGCATGCGCGGGCAGGTCGAGTTCGGCTACGAAGCCGAAGGTCGCGCCACCAAGTCATGAACGTCGCCTCTCGCCCGGTGACCCCGGGCAAGACGCGCACCTGTCCGCACTGCAAGGCCGCGATTCTTGAGAGCCTGAGCATCTGCCCGGGCTGCATGCACCACCTGCGCTTCGACCAGGACGCGGCGAAGCGCCAGGTGGCGGCCACCTCGGCGCTCAAGGTCGAGGGCGTCATCCGCCACCCACAGCAGCAGGAGCCGTGGGAGTACTACGTCGTCATCGCGGTCCGCAACGATCGAGGCGAGGAAGTGGCGCGGCAGGTTGTGAACGTCGGAGTGCTGTCTGGCACCGAGAAACGCACGTTCACGCTCTCGGTCGACGTGCTGCCGCCGCAGCCTGCCTCGAGCACCAGTTCCACCGGTTCGCGGCCGGCGCTGCAGATCCCGACGCAGAAGCGTTGAAGTTCGGACGCGTCCTAGAAGCGCACTTGGGTCTGCACCAGGAACTGTGCCTTCTGAATGCTCGAATCCCCGTCGAGCGGGAAAGCCAGATCGACGTGGATGACATTCCCCAGTCCCGAGCGCGCGTTGCCCAGGCGCAGGCCGAACCCCACATCCTTGAGTAAGCCGAGGCTCGGTTGCGCCAGTGGCGCGGTGCCCCAGGTGCGGCCCATGTCGTAGAAGACCGCCCCGCCGACGCGGAGAAGGCGAAACGGATACCAGTCGGTGAAGTAGCGTTGCTCGAGCGTGAGGAGCGCGCGGGCAGCGCCGGCCTGGTACCGCAGCGGGTAGCCACGCAGTCCATTATCGCCACCGAGCAGGATCTGATTATCCAGGTCCAGCGCCCAGCCCTTGGTTCCCTGCAGGGTGGAGAAGAACAGCCAGTTCTTGCTTAGCTCCTTGTAGTAGCGCGCCGAGACGTCCGCGACGCCGTTGCGCAGGGTGCCGCTCTGCAGGCGGCCGGAGAAATCCGAGTACAGCAGTAGCGTGCTGGAACCGCCGCTGCTGAAGCCCCGCGCGGCCGATGACTGGATCACGACGGCGTTCGTCGTCGATCCGAAGGAGGTGGGGGCGAAGCCCACGCGCAGGCTCGCGGTCAGGCCCAGCGAGAAATCCTCGGTGCGGGCGATCTGGTCATGGTTCCACAGCTTCAGGTATTCGTTCTGCACCAGGTCGTACTCGATGAACGGGTAAACGAACCGGCGGTCCGGGGGAAGCAGGATGGTCGTGCCGGCCGCATCCGTCGCCGGGGCGAAGCGGTGGGCGTCGTAGGTCGCGCCGGCCGTCCAGCGCCGCACCCAGTCACCCCGCAGTCCCCTGGACCAGCCGTAGTAAGTCTGGAACAGCTGGTGGTGATCCTGGAACTGGTCTATCTCCTTCCCACGGTCGTAGATCGGGTCGACCTGCGAGCCATCCAAGACCGCAACCGAGGCGGCCCAAGGCGTGTCGAGCGCGAAGAAGGGCCGGGTCACCGTGAGGCCCCGCAGGTACCCGTCGCTCAGTTGCGAGTAGTTGGCGTCGAAGGCGACCCAGCTATCGAAGGCATGCATGTCACGCAGCTCGATGGAGTTACTGCTGCGGTCGACATCGCGGGAGTGCGAGAGGTTCAGCACGGCCCCCGTGCCCAGGAGGTTGGCTTCCTCGAGCTTGAAGCCGGTGGAGTTCTGCCCGCCGCTGCGGCCGAAGTTGAACCCCGGGTCGAGCGTCCACACGTCTCGCGTGGTGACGCTCAGGTCCACCTTTCCGTCCTGGTAGCCGACGACACGGATCCAGGCGTCGTAGAAGTAAGTGTTGGCGCGCAGGATACGCTCGGACTCATCCAGCAGGCGCCGCGAGTAAGGCTGCCCGGGCTTGAACAGCAGCTGCGCCCGCACCACGCGCGCGCGGGTCTTGATATGCAGTCGGTCGGCGAGCCTGAAGATCCGGGTGTCGTCCTTCGGGTCGTTTGGGTCGAAGATGTTCTGGTTGTCGATGAAGACCCGCCCGATGACCGCGTGTTCGGCTTCGAGGGTGGCGTCGGAGGGGATGCCGGGCGCATCCGCGGGCGGGGCGTAGCTCGGCCTCACGGCCGAGGTGTCCGCGTTGTCCGCCGGGACGGCGCCACGCGCCTGGGCGACAGTCGCCGCGGCTAACGTGGCATCGGTCGACGGCCCTGCCTCGCTGGCCGCCGTCGCCGTGCGCAACAGGCTGGGGAGGCTCAAGAGAACGCACGCGAACGCCCCGGCGGGGGTGCGCGCCAGCGCGACGGTGCGGGTGCGCGATGGGCGGCCGGGCATGGCCGTCAATCCCGACAATCAGAGGGCCGATCTGTGCATAAAGGCATTTTGCGCCATCCTTGGGCCAATCGCTGCCGGCAGGTACCAGTTCCAGCGGCCAGGAAATTCGCGGGAGCGGCGCTGTGGTTGTGGAGGCCATACTCGGGCCACCTGACATAAGCATTCAGCGGAAGGGGAGTTATGACAACGGGACGAACTGCGCATCGCGCTGTCGGCGCTCTCCTAGGCGCCGTGTGGCCTCTCCTGCAAGGGGTGCCCGCGCAAGCCGCCGACCCGCTCACCTCGCGGCCCCTCGTGGTGTTCGCGGCCGCATCCCTCACGGAGGCGTTGGATGCGGTCGACAAGGCCTTCACCGCCCAGACCCACGTCGAGGTCAGGGCCTCGTACGCGGCGAGTTCAGTGCTCGCGAAGCAGATCGAGTCCGGGGCGCCGGCGGATGTCTTCTTCTCCGCGGACCAGGAGTGGATGGACTACCTGCAACGGCGCGCCCTTCTGGTCGCCGGCTCGCGCTCCAACGTGCTGCGCAACGAACTGGTACTTATCGCAGCGGCGGACAGTGCGTTGCAGCTGAAGATCGCCCCGGGCTTCCCGCTCGCCGGTGCCCTGGGCGAAGGGCGCCTCGCCAGCGCCGACCCGGACTCGGTGCCGGCCGGCCTGTACGCCCGCGCGGCGCTGACGAAGCTCGGCGTCTGGGACAGCGTGCAGTCAAGGCTCGCGCGCGCCGAGAACGTGCGTACCGCCCTTGCGTACGTCGCCCGCGGCGAGGCGCCGCTGGGAATCGTTTACCGAACGGACGGACTGGCGGAAAGGCGCGTACGCATCCTTGACGTCTTTCCGGCGGATTCGCATCCACCGATCATCTACCCGGCGGCGGCCACGGGACGCGCGCACTGGGCCGCGGCCGGCTACCTCCAGTTCCTCAACGGGCCGGCGGCCAGCCAGATTTTCCGCCGCTACGGTTTCGTTACCGGCGAGAACGCGCACGAGTGACAGAGCCCGAGGGCGCCACCGGCTGGCGGCCCCGTCGGGCTTATCGCGGAACCTTCAGAACCTGCCGTTCTGGAAATCGACGAAGGCCTGTTGCAGCTCCTCACGGGTGTTCATGACGAACGGCCCGTATTTCGCGACCGGCTCCTTCAGCGGACGTCCCGCGACGAGGATCGCGCGCGCGGTCTGCGCGGAAGCGCCCCGCAGGCGGATCCGCGCGCCCTCGCTCAGCACCGCGAGTTCGTGCGTGCGCACCGGGCTTGCCTCCTCACCCACGGTGACCTCGCCTTCGAACACGTACAGGAACGCCGCGTGGTCCGGCGGCAGCTCCTGCGTGAACTCGGCCTTCGGTTCCAGCGCCAGGTCCAGGTACGTGGGATCCGTCGCCGGCTGCAGTATCGGGCCGACGATGCCCGCGGCGCTGCCGGCGATCACCTTCACGGTGACTCCCGGGGAGGGCGCGGCGGTCGGGATGCGCTCCGGGCCGAACTCCTGGTACCTAGGCTCCGTCATCTTGTCGCGTGCCGGCAGGTTCAGCCACAGTTGGAAGCCGCGCATGCGGCCCTTCTGCTGTTCGGGCATCTCCGAGTGCACCAGGCCACGTCCCGCGGTCATCCACTGCACGCCGCCGGGCACCAGCACGCCCTCGTTGCCGTGGTTGTCCTTGTGACGCATGCGGCCATCAAGCATGTAGGTGACGGTCTCGAATCCGCGGTGCGGGTGATCCGGGAAGCCGGCGATATAGTCCTCCGCGCGGTCGGTGCCGAACTCATCCAGCATGAGGAACGGGTCCAGATCCGGCAGCTGCGGCTGGCCGATGACGCGGCGCAGCTTCACCCCGGCGCCGTCGGACGTCGGCATGCCCTGGATCACGCGCCGCACCGAGCGGCTCGCGAGGTTCGCGGTAGTCATGGAAGCTCCTTTACCCAAGTGAACCAACAATCCCACGCCCGTCGCTTGGCGCTCAGGCGGCCCGCCGCGCGGGTTCCCTGATCGAGGCGAGCGCCGCATCCAGCGCGGCCGCCCGGTGCCGCGGGGATATCGACAGTCCCTGCGCGCTCACGAAGCTCACATCATCGATGCCCAGGAAGGCGAATAGGAACCGGAGGTACGACTCCCCGAACTCCCCGGCGGTCCCCGGCGTGTGCACGCCACCGCGCGACAGCGCGGCAACGACCTTCTTGCCGAGCGCGAGACCCTCGGGCCCTTCAGGGGTGTAGCGGAAAGTCTTGCCCGCCACCGCGATGCGATCGATCCACGCCTTCAGCTGCGAGGGAATGCTGAAATTATAAATTGGGGGCGCCGATGACGATTACATCGGCGGCCTCGAACTCCGCGAGTATCGCCGCGTTGAGGGCGGCCTCGGCCGCATCCGACGGGCTGAGCACGGCCTGTGAGAGGTGGGGAAGCTCGCGATCGGCCAGGTCCCGATAAGTCACCGGGGTCGGCGGCTGCGTGCGCTGGTACTGGGCGACGATCTCCCGGGTCAGTGCCCGGCTGGCCGATCCCGTCCCCTGGATGCTCGAATCGATGTGCAGAAGGTTCATGGTCGGTCTCCTCATGCCGGTTGGCATGAGAGAAGGCTAAGCCTTGGAACGATGATTGAGTATCCTTACAAATTGGAACATATTGTCCTAAATTTGGTGCTAATTGGCCGTCGTGCAACCTCTGGAAGGCTTCTACTACTTCACCCAGACCGTGGACCATGGTGGCTTCGCCCGGGCGGCCAGGGCACTGTCCATCCCCAGGTCACGGCTGTCACGCCACGTCGCCGCCCTGGAAGTCCAGTTGAACGTCCGGCTGGTCAATCGCTCGACCCGCCGCTTCGTGGTCACCCCTGTGGGCCGTGAAGTCTATCGACACGCGGCGGCCATGCTCGCCGAGGCCGATGCGGCGCTGGAGGCCGTTGAACTGGCCCGTGCCGAACCCCGAGGCACGCTCAAGGTCGCCTGCCCGGTCGCGCTCGCGCAGTCGGCGCTCGCGCCGGTGCTGCCGCAATTCCTCGCCAGGTATCCCGCGGTACGCCTGCAACTGCAGGTCAGCAACCGCCGCGTCGATGTTCTCAGCGAGGGGGTCGATGTCGCGCTGCGCGTGCGCGCGCAGCCCAGCGGAGAGGACGGCCTTGTCATGCGGGTGTTCCAGCAGCTGGAGGAGTTCTTGGTCGCAAGCCCCGCGTACCTTGCGCGTGCTGGCGCGGTGGAGGATCCGGCGCAGCTGGCGCGTCATGAGACTCTCGACTACGCCGGTGAGGTCGAGCTGCGCCGGTGGGATCTGGTTGGGCCGGAGAGCGCGCACGCGGAGGTGGAACACACCCCGCGCATGGTGTGCCATGACTTCGTCGTGCTGCGCGCCGCGGCGC
>JANYBG010000178.1 GCA_025360865.1 Pseudomonadota bacterium
CCCCGCTCATGTCGAACTTCATCTCATCCATCCCCGGCGGATCCTTCAGGGAGATGCCGCCGGAATCAAAGGTCACGCCCTTGCCCACCAGCACGACGGGCGCCTCGCCCTTCTTGCCGCCCTTGTGCTCGAGCACGAGGAATCGGGGCTTCTGCTGGCTGCCCTGCGCCACGGCCAGGAGGCAGCCCATTTTCTCGCGCCGGATGGCCGCTTCCTCCAGCACCTTCACGCTGAAGGCGTGGCGCTTGCCCAGTACGCGCGCCTGCTTGGCCAGGTACTGCGGCGTGCACACGTTGGCCGGGAGGTTGGCGAGGTCGCGTTGTTCGGTGGCGGCCTGGGCGACGGCGGCGCCGTGGGCGAGTCCACGCTCGGTGAGGCCTGCCTTGCGCGCAGGCCCGGCCAGCACCTTCCTCAGCGCGGGCGCCGAGGGCTTCTTGCCACTCTTGAGGTCATTGACGCGGTACATCGCGGCGCCGGCGATCTCGGCGATCTGGCGGCCCAGGTAATAGTCGTCCAGCTCCTTCACCTCGGGGCGGTCGATCGCCACAGCGCAGCTTGCGATGCGCGTGCGGGTGAGCGCCGCGAGCGCGCCCTGGCAGGCGCGCCGCCAGCTCTTGCGCTGGAACTGCTTCTTGGTGCCAAGGCCGGTGAGCAGGACCCGCGAGGCGCTGATGCCGGGCAGGTCGGTGACCAGCAGCGAGTCGCCCATGCGACCGGCGAAGTCGCCGCGGTCAAGCAGCTTCTTCAGGCGTCCGCCGCAGGCTGAGTCGATCGGGCGCGCCTCCCCGCTGAGCTCCCCGCCCTCGAACACACCCACGACGAGGCAGTCCACGTGCACTGATGCCAGGCCCCGGGTCCAGACGCCGAATTCCATGCGATATCCTCTTCAAGCTGAGGCGCGTTAGACTGTCGATTACCTTTTTAGGCGCCTCTACGTCGCGCGCACCGCCATCACTTGGCGCGATGACCATGCGGGCGGTGGCAAGTGTAACCCAAGATCTCCCGCGGTTTACGAAGGAACGGCTGACGCCAATTGGGGAAAATTCTCGAACGTTACGTATTGCGCGAGGTCGTGGTCACGTGGCTGGTCGTGACGGGCGTGCTGTTGGTCATTCTGCTTGTTAACCAGGTCGTGGGCGTCCTCGGGCGCGCCGCCAGCGCCCAGTTTCCACAGAGCGTCGTGCTTGAGCTGATCTGGCTCGGCTCATTACAGAATCTGTCGATCCTGCTGCCCGTTGGGCTGCTGCTGGGCGTGGTGCTCGCCTTCGGCCGCCTGTACGCCGACAGCGAGATGGCCGCGGCGCTCGCCTGCGGTGCGGGTCCTGTGAACCTGTACCTGCCCGTGGCGCTACTGGCGGTCGTGGCCGCGGCGCTGCTCGCCTGGCTCACGCTGGTCCTCGCCCCGAACGCCACCGAGCAGGCGCTGAGCCTGCGGCACGAGGCCATCCGCGCCGGCCAGTTCGCCCCAATCGCGCCGGGTAAGTTCCGCAGCTTCGGTGGCGGCAACGCGGTCGTGTACGCGCAGAGCGTCAACCCCGACGGCACGCTGCACAACGTGTTCGTGGAGCGCAGCAACGGACCCATGGTACAGGTGGTTCTGGCCGAGCGAGCGAGCCACGCGGTGACCCCGGATGGCATGACACACATTCTTACACTGTATGACGGGGAGCGATTCGAGGGCGTGCCGGGGAGCGCGGAGTTCCGCACGGTGCGCTTCACCGAGCACGTGATCCCGGTACAGGTCCCGGTCGGGAACGACCCGGTGCGGGATCTTGAGGCGCGCCCCTCAGCGGCGCTCCTGGACTCGGACGACCCGAATCTGCGGGCGGAACTGGACTGGCGGGTCGCGATGCCGCTCATGTGCCTGGTGCTGGCCGTGCTCGCGGTGCCGCTGGCGCGGCTGCGGCCGCGGCAAGGGCGATACGCGCGCATCTGGATCGCGATCCTGATCTTCCTCCTCTACTCGCAGCTGATTTCGGTGGGCAAGGTCTGGATCGCGCGTGGCAACGCTCGGCCTTACGCGGGACTGTGGTGGACACACGCGGTCGTGATACTTATCGCGCTCGCCGTGATCCTCGGCCCCGGATTCGTGAACCGCGCGCGCTACCGAATGCGTGGCCTGTGAACATCCTTGACCGCTATGTCATGCGTTCCATCCTGGGCTCGGTGCTCATGGTGGCCTCGGTGCTGCTGGTTCTGGGGGCGCTGATCGTCTTCATCGACCAGCAAGAGGACATCGGCACCGGCAACTACACGGCCATGAGCGCCATGTGGTTCACGCTGTTCAGCCTCCCGCAGCAGGCGTTCGAGCTGCTGCCGATAACGGCGCTCATCGGCTCGCTACTGGGCTTGGGTGCGCTCGCGCGCGGCAGCGAGATCACGGTCATCCGCGCGACGGGAATCTCGGTCGCGCATCTCGCGGGCATGGCCTTCCTCGCGGGCCTCGTGCTGGTGGGCCTCGCCGTGGTGTTGGGTGAGTTCCTCGGACCTGCGCTGCAGCGCACCGCGAACGAGCAGAAGGCCTTCAGCCGGATGAACAACGTGAGCTTCGGCAGCTATGGCGGGGCGTGGGTGCGCGACGGCGACCTGTTCCTGCATGTCTCGGGCCAGTCGGGCGAGACCGAGTTCGGCGGGGTGCAGACGTTCGAGCTCTCACCACAACATGAACTGCTCGCGCTGGGAACGGCCACGCGCGGCACGGCCGGGGCCAAGGGGAACTGGCTCCTGAGCAACTACGCGGAGTCGCGCTTCAGCGGCGACACGGTGACCAAGAGCACTCCCGGCGCGCACATACTCAAGTCGAACGTCACCGCGGGGTTCCTCGGCCTTGCCTCGCAGAACGCCGGGCAGCTCACCAATCGCTCCCTGTTCCGTCTCATCCGGTACTACCGCGCCAATTCGCTCTCGGACCGCGAGTACGTGTTCGCCTTCTGGTCGCGCATCGCGCGCACGGTCGCGGTCGCCTTCACGGTACTGCTCGCGATCCCGTTCGTGCTGGGTTCGCTGCGCTCCGCGGGCGCCGGCACCCGTATGCTGATGGGCCTCGTCCTTGGGATTGGGTTCTTCCTGCTGCAGCGGCTGATCGAAAGCGGTACCGTCGTGTTCAACCTGAACCCGGTGCTGCTGGCGTGGATGCCGACCGCGCTGCTGGCGCTGGTGGTCTTCGTGCTGCTCGCGCGCGTGCGCTAGCATTCCCTATTCCGGAGGCACCCCTTCCAGGTAGCGGGGCAGTCCGTCATCGATGGACTGCCACGGCAGCTTGTCCGAGACCCACAGGTGCATCGTCGGCGCCAGCCGCGCGGGCTCATCCAGGCTCGCTAGTGTCAGATCGATGTCGTCCCCGCGCGCCTCGTTGAGGTAGGTGAGGGAGGTGCCGCAGGCGGCGCAGAACCCGCGCACGACGCGCGCCGAGGAGCGGTATTGCGCGAGCGTTCCGCGCGTGATGCGCACTTCGGCACGCGCGAATGTCGCCCACGGCACCAGCGGCGCGCCGGCCGCGCGCCGACAGCTCTGGCAATGGCAGAAGCACAGGTAGCGGGGGACCCCGGATGCCTCGTAGCGCACGGCGCCGCACAGGCAGCCCCCCGGATAGCATGAGTCTGACATCGGATCACGGTAGCACCCGTTGCCCCGCTGGGCCATTGTGTGAACAATCGCGGATCTTCAAGAAGACGTCCGGCGAGGGGTCGCGATGAGAGCACTTGTAATGTTGGTGATGATGGGCGCGACGCCGCTGGGCGCGCTGACCGGTGCGCAGGCGAGTGCGCAGGCCGCGGACCTCACGGTGCGCGTGGATGCGCGCGAGGTGACCCGCAAGCGCGTGCACACCGACCTCACGCTTGCCGCCAAGCCCGGTCCCCTGACGCTAGTGTTCCCGGAGTGGATACCCGGAGAGCACGGGCCCACCGGGCCCATCGACACCCTGGTCGGCATGGTCATCCGCGCCAACGGGCAGACGCTCACCTGGACGCGGGATCCGCTCGACATGGTCGCGGTCAATGTCGAGGTGCCTGCGGGGGCCTCGCGGATCGAGATCGCTCTCGAGACCGGCCTGCCGGTCGATGACGGCTCCTTCTCCGCGGGGCCCACCAGCAGCGCGCAGCTGGCGGTGATCTCGTGGAACCAGTTCGTGCTGCTGCCGAAGGGGGTCGATGCCGACTCCATCAGCACCGAGGCCTCGGTGCTCGCGCCCAAGGACTGGCACCTCGCCTGCGCGCTGCCGCTGCACCTCCAGGCCGATGGCGCGATGGGGCTCGAGGGCGCATCGCTTGCACGCCTGATCGACTCGCCCCTGCAGATGGGTCGTTACGTGAAGACCGTGGAGCTGGCCGGCTCCGCGCCGCTGCCGCAGCTT
>JANYBG010000183.1 GCA_025360865.1 Pseudomonadota bacterium
AAAAGCACTCGACGCCTCTGGAGGTAATGGCGAAGTGCGCGGACTGTGGTGGGATGCAGCGCAAGCACGCGCTCGGGGCTAAACTTACAGCGACGGATGCGCAGTGTACCCTCGTCTACATCCAGGTCTTGGCACTGCAGACGTAAGGCCTCACCAGGTCGAATGCCGGTGGATGCCAGCAACCCAATAAACGTTTCGTAAGTTAGCGGATGCAGAGGGGAACGGCAGGTTTGGAGTTCTCGGGCGCGCTGAAGGATGAGTTTGGTTTCCGCTGCGGTAAACAGATGTGGTTGCACACGCTGAAAGCCAGGCCCGAGCAGACCTGGTTCTGGAATCTGCGTCTGCACATCGAAGGTTGCGCAATATCGGGCAAATCCCCGCACGAGCCCGATCCTGCCTAGACGGGTGTTGAGGCGTGCCGACGGCACGGCGGTGGCCCACCGGACCGCCAGAGCGGTCGTGAGCGGTTTTCCTGGAGCCTCCCGCTCTGCGAGGCGTGCGAAGTTGAAGAGCAGTTCGGCATTGCGCATGCGGTAACCCAAGCTGCGCCGAAACGCCAAATACCGGCGCACCAAGATTAGCTTTGATGGTGAAGAGGCAGAGGCCATGGTTGCGCGAGGGCTCGAAGGTCCTTGGTCTGGGTGTAATGATCTGTAGTCGCGACACGTCGATGTCCGAGTAGATCGGCGATCTCCTTGGTGGTCGCACCGCGGGCGTAGAGCCTTGTGGCAAAGGAATGGCGCAACCGATGGGTGCCAAACCAGCCGACAAAGCCACAGCGACGGTAAGCTCGATCCATCGCGGCGGCAATCGCCCAGGACGAGAGTGACCGTCCCCGTAACAGGGTCTGTCCAACGAACATCTGCGCGGCATCTGTCGGCGGTCGATGTTGTAAATAATTGCGCAAGGTGCTTTCAACGTGTGCCGGCAGGGGCAGTTGTCGACCCGGACTCGCTTTGGCGGCCGGAACCGCAAGGACTTTTAGCTTCCAGTTTAGGTCCTCGACACGAAGCCTGGTCACCTCAACAGCGCGCAGACCCAAATCGATTAAGCAGATAGCGATCGCATAGTCGCGCCGACCTTGGTGGGACCGGCGGTCGAATGCAGCGAGCAACTTCCGCCGCTGGCCTTCATCAAGGACTCCAGGGAATCTCTGGTGGCCGTAATCGGCGACCGTCGGTACGGCAAGTGCCAGCCTCGGCGAGCACTCGCCGCGCATATGCATAAAGCGGAGAAACTGCCGTAGAATCGACATCGTGTCGTTGGCGCTCTTGGGACTGAGAACACGACATCGCTGAGCGGCGTAACGGCGCAAATCCTCCGCTTCCACCGTCTCCCAGCGCAGCGCTCGGCTGCGAAACTGCCATGACAAATATTGATTAAGGACGCGAAGCGCGGCTGCGCGCGTACAGTCAGCAAGCGCCCGGTCAACCCGTAGAAAATGCTCATATGCATCGAGCCATTGTTGCCAGCGTACGCGGGGAGCCGGTTCGCGAAATCGGCCAATAAATCGAAGCCATTGGCGGAGCCCTGACTGTCGCGTTCTGCGCGATGCCGCTTTCCAGCGTGGCAGGCATCCACGCATGATCTGTGGCACATCTCGCTGTCGTAGCAACGTTACGCAACGCCTTCGCTCGGCCAGATAGCGGGCCACCTTCCGGAGAAACCGGCAATAGTGAGCAACCGTGAAGTCTGCTGCGTGGCGTTGCCGGAGGTAGTCTCTGAACCCACCGTCGATGAGATCCAGATCGGCGTTCAGTCGCCTCGCAGGCCCCTTGGCATTACGCTGGCACAACATAAATCCGAGACCGGATGAATCCGCTGCACAAACGGCATACCCATCATGAACACCGCCGCCGAGGAATAGTCGCAGGGAGCCGTAATGCCGAGTGAAGCAGCCTCGCCCACTAGGTAAAGCTTGGACGCGGGGGGCCTTTGCGGCGGCTTCTCAGCATTACGGGCATCTCGGAATAAAAAATGTAACCCAAAGCTTTGGGTTACATTTTCAACGAGGTTTGAATCGATTTCGAATCGGCCGTCCCGCAGATAGCCGACCAAGGCCGTGTATTCGTTGACCAAATAGCGGGCGGCC
>JANYBG010000211.1 GCA_025360865.1 Pseudomonadota bacterium
CGCGGCGCTTCAGGTAGTCGGCCACGCGCCCGGTGACACGATCCAGGAGGGGGAAGCCGCGCCCGCAGGGACAAACGCGCTCACTCGGGACGCCGACGTCCTCGATGCGATAGCGAATGAAGGGCATGCCGCGGTTCAGCAAGTCAGTGATGACAAGGGCGCCCTCCTCTCCAGGCGCCGCGGCGCCGCCGTCCGCGCGCAGGAACTCGACGTACAGATGCTCGATATCCAGGTGCAGCCCGTGGTGCGCTTCGCACTCGCACGCGATCAGTCCCACCTCCTCGCAACCGTAGCGGTCCGTGACCTTGCGGCCGAACGCCGCCTCGATGACCTGCCGCTCGTGGGCAAGGAGCATCATCGAGGTGGAGATGATCCCCCGCGGCCGCAGGTCGTCGATGCGCCGCTCCTGCAGGTGGCGCGCCAGCATGTAGAGTGAATGCGAGTGACCCAGCAGTATCTCCGGCTTTTCCCGGCGCCAGGCGGCGACGAACTCCCCTATCGAGCGGTCATTGAGGTCGATCGTGTCCAGGTAGAGGAACCTGTCGATGAGCAGGCGCCGGAGGCGCTCCTTGGCCGATTTCGGGACCGGCGGATTGCCCCAAAGAGCGGCCACCTTCATCCCGTGAAAGTAACCGGCCCACTGGTCCGAGCGCATGTAGTCGGCCGTGCGCGTGACGAGCCAGTCCTTGTCGAAATAAGTGTTCAGAGCGACACCGGTCGAGCCGCCAGTCTTGTGCTCACCCAGCTCGCCCCGTTTGAATTCACGGGAGAGGATCTCATCGGTCGAGCCGCGGATCAGGGCCTTGGTGAGCACCGGCAGGCTCGCGAATTCATCGAGCGTGAAGGCCGCGGCGTCGAAATCCCGTTCGCGGAAGAGGCGGCCGTAGTAAGGCGAGTATTCGGCGGCGTAACGCACGATGCCAGAGAGTCGTTCACGCTGCCGTGCCCGCAGCACCTCGGGGGCGAGCCATTGCGTGCGTTCGAGTTCGCGCAGGATCTGAAGTCTTCGGCTGCGGTCCTTCACGTCCCACAGGGGATGAAAGACATGGCGCGAAAGGGAACTCATCACCGACACGGCGGCTTCATCCCGTGCGCGGCTGCCAGAGCACCTGTTTCTCCCCGCGCAGGAAGCGGCTGAATGCGACCGCGGATGCCCAGTTCAGCAGGACGAAGTAGTAGACGTAACGCGCCGGACCGAACCCGCGCAAGCGCGTGGGCCCGAGCGCGGCGATCAAGCCGAGGACCGCCGCGACCGCCTGACCGGCGGCCAGCAGGCCGTAAGGCCAGCCACGGGGGAGCAGCCACCAGTTCATGAACGCGGCGACCGTGAGTGGCACGAAGCTCAGGTAGCGAAGCAACTTGTGCGAGGCCAACTGCCAGCTGAACATCGGGTATTTCAGCGGATTCAGCAGCGCACGCTTGTCCGACAGCGCCCAGAAAGCCCGCAGCGCCACCCGCACCCGCATCTGGTATTCCGCCGAATCGCTCGAGAGTGTCTCCTCCTCGAGCACCGCCTCGGGCGCGAAGACGACGCGATGCCGTTGTTCCACCACGTTCAGCGGCAGTACGAGATCCGGCAGCTGGTCCGCGTTCATGGGGCGATACAGCGCGCGCCGGACCGCATCCACGCCGCCATCCACCCCCACCACCGACCCCACACGGGTCTCAGCCTGGCGCAGCGCGTTCTCGTAGCGCATGTAGGCGGTACAGCCATCGCCCACCACCGATCCTTGCGGGTCGACGTACAGCATCCGCCCGGTGACGTAACCCACGGCGGGATCCGCGAACGCCATGACGAGCTTGCGCACGGTGTCGGGCCGGTACATGGAATTCGCGTCGGAGAAGACCACGATCTCGCCGGTGGCGCGCTCGACGAGGCGGTTGAGCGCCGCGGTCTTCCCGCTGCGTGGCTCCTGACGAAAGAAGGTGACCCGGCTATCCTCGTGCGCGAGTTTCCGCAGCAGCGCATCCGTGGCATCGGTGGAACCGTCCGATGCCACCATCACCTGAAGCAGTTCCCGGGGGTAGTCCTGCTCGAGCTTGTTGCGAACCGTCGCCTCGATGTGAGCGGCCTCGTTGTAGGCGCTGATCACGATCGTGACGCTGGGGGTGATCGGCTGGAACCCGACGGGGCGCGACCTTACCAGCCGCACAAAAGCGACTGACAAAGGGTAGCCAACGTAGGGGTAGAAACCCAGGAGCAGGCACACCCAGAACAGCACTTCAGCTGGGGATGCGGAGGTCACGGATACTGACGCGGCATCGCGGGCGCTAGCGGACGCAGCTGCTGAAGCGTCGGGTCCTGCGCCAGCGCGGCGGTCGTCAGCGCGTAGCTGGCGGTGATGCCGAAATCATCGGCGGCGACCCCGTTCGGTGACAGCTCGGAGCGGGCGTAGAGGAAACGCACGGCGACCCGCTTCCCGAGATTCCAGCGCAGGCTGGTCTGGAAGTTGATCGTCTTCACGTTCCCGGTCGTGTAGTGATCGTCCTCGAAAGCGCCGCTGATGTTCCAGGTGAACGCCGCGTTCAGCTTGCGCGAGTAAAGCGCGCTCACGCTCCTGGCGTCGCGGTTGACTTGGGGGGTCACGGTGTAGCGATCGGAGGAGCTGATCGCGTTGATGTCGACCGTGCTGCGGATCCCCGTGAGGCGCCACGCCAGACCGTAGTCCGTGTGCGTGAACGGCTGCCCGGGCACGATCTGGTTGCCCTGGTTGCCGGGCACGGGCTGGTCGAGGCTGAGGCGGAACAGGTTGGCGGCGTCCGTCGTCTCCTTGCTACCGTGCAGGGCGACTCGCTGGGTCGGGGTGATCAGTCTCGACAGCTCGACCTTCCAGTTAACCCCGCCAGGAGTCGTGTTATTGAGCGCATTCTGGGTGTGGAGCCTGAGCTTCGTGTAGCCGATCGAGGCGTCGAGTTCGGTGCGGAAGTTGTTGAACCTGAAACCGCCGCTGACCTGCTTCTCCGTGAAGTCCGTGTTCTGGAACGTGTCCTTGTACTTCACGTCGTTGTAGGACACGCCCACGTGACCGGAGAGGTGACTTGAGACTGCCCGGTCGAACCGCAGGTTCCCGCCATAGCGATTGCTGTCGATGTTGATGTAGTTCGGGGATTTTGAGTTCGAGACGACGTACGAGTAATCCCCGGCCAGGGTGACCGTGGTCTGCAAGGTGGGCGTGAAGACGAACTTCGGCCCCGTCGATATGTAGTTCAGGCTCTCGATGTTGTCTGGCGTCGCGGCGCTGAAGGGATCGAGCACCGCCTGCGCGTAGTTGTCCCTAGCCGTCCAGGAGAACAAGCCCGGGATGATCTTGAACTGGGCGTCACCATCGAGATATCCGAAGGGCTGGACGCCGTAGCTGTTGCTGAAGTACTTCACCAGGGCTATATCGGTGTCCAGGTGGTAGTCGAGGCGGGGCGCCCCGACCCTCGCGGTATCACCGATCAGCCCGAGCATCGCGAGCTCATCGCCCGCGGGCTGGCGGGAGAAATTCACATTGTCCGTGTAAACGAGCCCGGCCTGAGCTGACAGGTAGTTGTTGCCGTCCCGGGCGCTCGTGGCCTGATCGAAGAACAGGGACTGCGTGGTGATGGGGCCGCTTTGCGCGGCCGCCTGCAGGGACACGAGCCCGAGCAGGATCCCGAGCCACCCACGGCCACGTTTGAGCGATGCCAATGTCCATCGCGTGTTCATGTGGCACGCCCCCTCAGCTCGGCTCAAGAGCCGTTTTCTTTGTCGCCCGATTTTCGATTCGCGTACCGGTAGTAATAACCGGCGTGCGGCTGCTTCATGCTCTGGTTGAGAACGAGCGAGACGGACTTGCTCTCGGACAGAGTCTCTATGGCTTCCAGCACGACGTGTTGCGGAGTCTGGTCCGCCCGCACCACCATCAGGATCTGTCCGGCGACCTCGGTCAGCGCGTGTGACTCGGTCGTCAGCAGCAGCGGGGCTGAGTCAAAGAGCACCAGGCGCGAGGGGTCCTGCTGCGACAGCTGGGAGATCACATCCTGCATGCGCGCGCTGGCGAGCAATTCCGTGGCATTGGCGTCCTGGTGACCCGCCGGGAGGAAGGACAGGCCCGGGATGTCGGTTTGCAGGATGGCGGAGGACAGGGAAAGACTTGGATCCTTGACGACATCCAGCAGGCCGCGCACATCGTCCGCGCCCATGATCTGGCTCAGGCGGGGATTGACGACGTCGCCGTCGACCAGAAGGACGGTCACGTCCTCCTCAAGCCGGATGCTCAGCGCCAGATTGATCGAGGTGAAGGTCTTGCCCTCCCCCGGCACCGCGCTCGCGATCATCACGAGGTTGCCTTCGGGCAGGCGCTCGACGCCGCGACCCAGGGCGTTGTTGATCAGCGGGCGCTTGATCTGCCGGTACTGCTGCGCGAGCTCGCGCTCCTGGTGCGCCGGGGGCAGCAGCCCCACGGAGCGAAGGCCATCGAGGTCAATCGGGATGATGCGCGTCGAGGTGGTCGTGTTGCCCGTTGACTCGAGGCGGCGCGCGGTCGCGGGCGGAAGCACGCGCCCCTTAGGAGCGGCCCCTTGGCTCGCCTGCAGGCGCTTGATCGCGTTCTCGATGACGCTCATGCCACCAACCCGTGGAGGAAATGTGACGTCGGCCCCTGGATCGCGACGGTGAGGAACGCCAACAGCACCAGCGCCGCGGCGGCGACGGAGTAAGTCCAGACCGCGCGCCGCCCCGCGGCCTTGTGTCGCTCGAGCCAGGTCATGCTGACAGACCCCAGGACCGGAAGCTGGGTGAGCTCGGTGAGCTGGCGCGTGGAGGTGAACACGGGTCGCAGCTGGTGCATGAGGTAGGCGACGCCCAGCCCCGCCGCAAGCCCACCTAGCAGCACCGTGAGTATGAGCCGCACGCGGTCGGGAGCCACCGGATACTGGCCGCCCGTCGGTGGATCGACGATCTCGAAGCGCACCACGCCGGTGGCATCGGCCTGATCGGACAGCTTGGCGCGACCCAAGCGCTCGACCAGGGCCTGGTATTGGACACGCGTGACCTCGTAGTCGCGGCTCAGGCGAGCGAATTCCGCCTCCACCTCTGGCGCCACGTTGATCATCTTATGCAGTTCGTCGATCTGCGCCTGCTGATCGATCACTTGCCGGTGGGCCGTGGCCACATCCACGTCCGCCTGGCTCAGCTGCAGCCGGATCCCCTGATACACCGGGTTGGCAGCCAACCCGCTGGAGGCGATCGCCGCGGAATCGCCGCGCCGGATCGCCGCGCTCTCCGTGGCCTGGCGACGCTTGAGGTCCTCGAGCGCCGCGCGCGCGGCGATGACGTCGGGATGCTTGTCCGTATAACGCAGCGTGAGTTCATCCAGCCGGCCCTGCGCCTCGCGGATCGCACCACCCGTATCCGTAGGCCCTCCGGTGCCCAACGCCACCGAACCGCCCACCAATGGCTGCTCGCTGCCGAGCTGCCGCTGCAGTTCACCGCGCTTCTGCTCCGCGACCATCAGGGCCTGCTTGTACTTATCCAGCGAATCGGTGTCCGCGTTCAGCCGCGTGAAGTAGTCCCCGCCGGTGGAGCCTGGGACCAAGCCCGCGTGCTGGCGCTTGAAGTCCGCGATCTGCGCCTCCGAGGCGGCCAGCTTCTTCTCGTTCTCAGCGATCTGCTGGGTGAGAAATTGCTGCGCCTGCTGCGCGCTCACCTGGCTGCCGTTCAGGGCGTTCGCCATGAAGAGCTTCAGGAGCTGGTCGACCACCTCGCGCGTGTGGCGCGAATGATCCGTGTACGAGATCACGTAGAGATCAGCCGCCTGGTTGCGCTCGCCATTGGCCTCGACGGTGAGCTTGGTGCGCAGGGAATCGACGATGGCGGCCTGGCGCGCCGGCGGCAGGGTGTCGAATGAGGGAATGGCCGCGCGCGCGACCTTCTCCAGCTGCGGGCCGCCGAGCAGGGCCTCGCGCACGGCCTCCACCTGCGCCCCGACGTTCGACTCGACCGCGATACCGGCCGTGACCTGGCTCAGCCGCGTGCGCGTGTCCACGAACACGCGCGCCCAGGCGCTGTAGGTGTCAGGCAGCAGGAGGATGACAATCCATCCCACGAGGCAGATGACCCAGGCGACCAGCATCGCGGTCCAGCGAAATCGCCAGACACCGCGGATTTGTTCCAGGATGAAGTCGAGCGCGCTGTTCATGGCTAGAACATCGACTGCGGGACGAACAACACGTCCCCTGGCTTGAGAGAGATATTCTGGCTGACGTCGCCGTGATTGATCAGGGCGTCGAGCTTGACCTTGATGGTCGTCTGCTGGCCATTCACCACGCGCGTGATGTGTGAGCGGTCGCCGGCGGCGAACTGGCCCAAGCCGCCCACCGCGAGCACCGCATCCAGCACGGTCATGCCTTCGCGGTAGGCCAACGCTTCCTGGCGGGCCACTTGCCCCACGACCTTGACGAGACTGAAGGCGCTGGCCGCGGTGGTGACGATGATGTTGACCTTGGGCGAGCGGACGTATTCGCCCAGCACAGCTTCCATGTCACGCGCGAGTTGCGGCGCGGTTTTGCCAACCGCGACCATGTCCTCGACCAGCGGGGTCGAGATCTTGCCGTCGGGGCGGACCGGCACGGTGACGGTCAATTCGGGGTTGCGCCAGACGAAAACCTCCAGAGTGTCGCCCGGGCCGATGATGTAATCGGAGGTGGCCGCCTTCGCCGACGCCTGCTTGGGCGTCGGGGGCAACTCAGCCGGGGCATTCGTGGTGCAACCGCTGATGTGAAGACACACAGCCAGCCACCCTGCCAACATCAGCGCGCTCGGACGTCGCATCATCATTCCTGACCCGAAGATTGAGGTTACCAACAAGCGTACCAGAGCCGCCCCTCCAAGGGTCGAACTGCACCTGCGGATTTTAGGACAGCGTTATCAGGGCTTTGTGTCCTTATTTTTCGCTGCATCCAGGCCCCTCGCAGCGTCTGCGTTAAGCGACGGAGCTTACCGGCGGCGCCGGCCCGCGAGTGTGAATCCGATCACACCGGGCGAAGCGAATCCAGGCCGGCCGGTGGCTCGGGGACACTATGTTATCTCACGTGGGGGTCCCACTAGCGGAGCGTGCCGCTGGCCGCGAGCGAGTCGAGCAGCTCGCGGGCGCGGGCGCAATCGTCGCCGCAGTCAACCCGGGCCGCCGCGAGGCCCGAGCGCACGTGCCCGATCGTGGCCCGCAGCCCGTACCACACCTGTGAGGCCAGAGGACGCACGAACGGCCGCGCGCCGATCTCGTAACGCGACCAGATGAGCGAGCGCACGCCGTCCGGGTCCACCGCCTCGGTCTCGATCAATCGCGCACCCGCGGACTCGATGATCCGCTCGCCGCGAAATCTCAGGTGGGAGCCCAGGAGAGTGCTCGACTCACCCACCAACTCGGCGCCCTGGCGCTGTTCGCGGAAGCTCACCGCGAAGACCTCCGCCGTCCCCCCGGTGGAGCTGGTCAGCACGGTATGCAGGGTCTCATCGGCGCCCTCGAAGGTGGGCATCCAGTAGGAATCGTAACTTCCCTGCGCGAAGGACCACGGCCCCTTCGGCCGAACCAGGTCGGCGACGTTAGCCGGAGGCAGCGGCGCGCGGTTACGGACGACGCCGCTCAGACCGGGCAGCATGACCAGCAGGACCGCGACCGTCGCGAAGCCTGCGAGGTCGCCTCGGGGTGCAACTGGTACGGGCGCTGCCTGCGGGGCCGACGCTGGCGGGATGGCGGGCGAGAACCAGGTGGCGAGCCAGAAAAAGGCCACGAGCGCGACCGCGAAGACGCCCCAGCCAAACCAGTAGTGGCCGACGCTCACCAAAGGATGCTTCATGTCCGTGAGGTAGCCGGCCTCGATCACCGTGTAGACGCGCACCCAGTTGGCGAGCAGCGCCAGGACCGCCATCAACCCGAGCTGGCCCAGGCGGGTCCGCCAGGCGTCCCGGCGCAATTCCCCGTGCAGCGCGGCCACCGCGAGTCCGACGATCATGAAATGCAGTCCGCTGCAGCCCTCCTCGATGATGAAGCTGCCGTTGGGGATGTGGATGATGTCGCCGTTAATCTGCGCATGCGGCCCGGTGAGCCCGAGGAAGCCTCCCACCACCTCAACGGTGAGTACCTGGAGCGGATTCGCCAGCTGTCCCCAGGAGGGCAACGCGAAGCCGAAGAACGCGGAAGGGAACAAGAGCAGCCGTCCGACACGTGGCCCGAAGGCCGCCGTGGCCCCCAGCCAAAAGAGCGCCGGGAAAATCGCGATGTGAAGGTCCTGGATGCCGGCGCGGTAGCACACCAGCCACGCAAGGCTCGCCGCCAGGAGTGCCACGTGGGCCAACGGCATCGGCCTTGCGGGAGCGGTCGCGATGTCGCGCCGGTCCCGGACCACCAGGCCCACGCACACCGCGAGGATGAGCCAGCCGTGCGTGTACGTGATGTTCACGAAATCGGCCCACTGCTGGAGAAGCACCGCGGCGCTGGGCCAGTAGACCAGCGCCACGAGAGCCGCGAGGGCCGATATCAACCACATTCGCTGGGAGCCGGGCGCGCGCATCCGGCGAATCTTACGAGAAGCCGGCCGCGGGAAGTGTGCGCCGCGGATGAAAACACGCCGCCAGCGCCGCAGGGGCGGACGGGCGGCCCGCTTAGTCGATGGTCTTGCTCACGACCGCGGATAGATCGCTCTCGACCCCGATCGCGGTGACCGCCCGGACGGCGAAATACCACGTGCCCCGGCCGAGATTCTCGACCATGTAGGTCTGCAGACCGATGCCGGCGAGGTCCACCGCCTGCGACAGATCTGTCGCGCTCAGTCCGTAATAAATGCGGTAGCCGGCGAGATTGTAGAGAACCGCTCCGGTCGTGGTCGTCGTCGGTGCCGCCCAGGACACTGTCGCCGTGCCGTTACCCACGGGTAGAGCCGCGGCGGTGCCACCGTTGGGCATGGATGAGGCGGCCGTCGGGTTGTCATTGTGGCAACCGCAGAGCGCGAACGCCCCGACCCACACGGCACAAACGAGCTTCATGAATTTCAAGCGCAGCCTCCCCTCAGGCCCGGCCTTCGCCGGACGCGACAGTCGATTTCGGAAGCAGCGCCGGCGGGGCAAACGAAAACCGGGCCAGCGCAGTCGTGAGGGATCAATGCACGCCCTGTGCCACTCAACTCATTCGTATATTTCTCAGTGAGTTGTATTTGCCATGCAGCAGACCAGACGTGTAGGCGCGAGGATTACGTCGCGCCATGCCGACGCAGCGAACGCACCCGCATCTCAGATATCGAATAACTAACTGTTTTCATAGGCAATGTGCGACGTCGCGCTGCGCCGACATAACGTCAGCGGATGTCAGTGTGTGAAGCGACGCACATTTTCGAATGGATATGTCGCATAGCGCCCTTGCGATCGCGAGCAGTCTGATATTCTTGTATCGAGCTCAAAGCAGGGGCATGCGCCACTGATGAGCTGGCACACTTAAGGACGTAGCGGGAAGACTGATGAATCGGTAAGGCTCAATAAGCCGGCCGACATGCCTAGGGACAGGTTATTGGAGGGTGACGAGATGAAGAGAATCACGAAGATTGCGGGAATGGCGAGCATCGCGGCCGCGGCGGCCGTCATTTGGAGCGTGCCCGCGTCGGCGCTGAACACCTGCGGCTCGAGCGCGTGCGCCGAGGTGCACAATCGCTGGCCCGGCCGTCCCACCACGAATCTGAACCGCCACACTTCGGACACCGGCGGCGCGCGTGGCGTGCCGGAGCCGGGTGTCCTGCCGCTGCTGGCCGTGAGCCTGGGCGGAGTGGGATTACTCGCGCTGCGCCGCAAGCGCGCCAAGATCTAAGCCGCACCCGTTGTGGATGCGAACGGCTCCTTCGGGAGCCGTTCTTTTTTCCGCATTCGCAATGCCACAGCGCCGGTGTCGGGGGATGACGTCCCCGCGATGAGTTCTTCGCTGACACAACCGGACGACATAACGCCCGGGAATCCGACTCCGGCGTCTCCGCGGCTCGCTATAGTCAAGGCCCCATGACACAGACCCAGATCACCACTCCCGTCGCCCGACCCTCAGGGCCACTCAATGCCTTCACTGTCGACGTGGAGGATTACTACCATGTCGCCGCGCTGAGCTCGGCGATACCGCGTGAGACCTGGTCCGGCCGCGAATCGCGCGTCGAGGCCAATACCGAGCGCCTGCTGGAAATCCTCGGCGAGCGCGACATACGCGCGACGTTCTTCGTGCTGGGCTGGGTGGCCGAGCATACGCCCGCGCTCGTACGCCGCATCGCCGCGGCCGGTCACGAGGTCGCCTGCCACGGCTACTCGCACAAGCTGGTCTATACGCAGACGCCGGCCGAGTTTCGCGCGGAGACCGTTCGCGCTAAGAGCTGCCTCGAGGACACGATCGGGCACAGCGTGCTCGGCTACCGCGCGGCGAGCTTCTCGGTGACGCGCCAGTCGCTGTGGGCGCTGGATGTGCTCATCGATCTGGGCTTCCGCTACGACTCGTCCATCTTCCCGATTCACCACGACCTCTACGGGATTCCGGGGTCGACCCCGGAGCCGCATCGCGTGGCCGCGCCCTCCGGGCGCACGCTCGCGGAATTCCCGATGTCGGCGGCGAGCTTCCTCGGCCTGCAGGTGCCGGTCTCAGGCGGCGGCTACTTCCGCATCCTTCCGTACTGGCTGACGCGGGCGGGACTGAAGCAGATCAACGAGCAGCGCCAGCGCCCGTTCGCGTTTTATCTGCATCCCTGGGAGCTGGACCCGGGCCAGCCACGCATCAAGGTGGGCGCGTTCTCGCGCTTCCGGCACTACACGAATCTTTCGCGCTGCGAGGCGCGCCTGCGCCGCGTCCTGGGTGAATTCGCGTTCGGCTCGATGCAGGAGGCGCTACAGCACCGCGGGCTCCTGGTCGAGAGCCAGGATGCTATGCGGCAGTGGCCCCGGCTACAGGCTCCCTTGGCGCACGCCCAGCCGCTGTCGGCAGGCTGATATTGATCGTGAGGCCACCGCCGTGGGCGTTGGCCGCACGGATCGCGCCCCCGTGTCGGCCGATCGCCTTGGCGGCGATCGCAAGGCCTAGGCCCTCCCCGCCCGCGCTGCGATGCTCACGCGCCGCGTCAACGCGGTAGAAGGGCTCGAAGATCAGCGCAAGGTCCTTGTCCGGCACACCGGGACCTCCATCGCGAACCACCACTTCGACCGGGTCGCCATCGTTCGCGCCGCGGCGAGCGAGGACGCTTACCGAGGCCCCGACCGGGCTAAAACGCACCGCGTTGCGGATCACGTTCTCGAACGCGCTGCGCAGCAGCTCAGGGTCCGCCGGCAGGCGCAGCGCGGTTTCCGCCTGGACGCTCACGGTGCACCCCTGCGCGTCCGCTTCGATGGCGACCTCGGAGGCGATGCCGCGCAGCAGGTCACCGACATCGACCTCGATGCGCTCCAGCTCGTGTGGCGGCCCCTCCAGGCGCACCAGTTGCAGCGTGCGCGCGATGAGTTGCTCGAGCCTGTCAGCCTCCAGGCCCGCGCGCGTGAGGTGGCGCTGCGTCGCGGTCGGATCACGCCGCGCCAGCGACAGCGCCAGCTGCAGTCGCGCGAGCGGTGAGCGCAGTTCGTGGGAGACATCGCGCAACAGCTGCTGCCGGCCTTCGAGCAGCTGTCGCAGGCGCTCGGCCATCGCATCCAGGTCCTGCGCCAAGAGACCTAAGTCATCCTTGCGTCCCTTGAGCGCGGGCAGCACGCGCACGTTCAGGTCCCCGCTGGCTAGCTGGCGCGTCGCCAGGCGCAGCCGGTCCACAGGGGCGACGAGATAGCGCGCGAGGAGCAGGCAAACCGCGGCGCTGGCGGCGATCGCGATCAGCAGGATGGACAGCGGCACCCCGGGCAGCTCCAGTTCGCCGAACAGCCGCGGTCCGTCCCGCACAGGACCCACGACCACGTGATAAGTGGCCCCACCGGGCCCTACGAGCACCAACGCGCCGCCCAGCGGGGCGATGGCCCCCGGGACCGCGCCGCCGGCGATATCGCCACGGCTGGCGCGAAGGAGCGGTGGAAGAGCGCGCCCGAGCATCTCCTGGCCATCGGGCCCCACGATATACGTGCGCCCCGCGGGCTCGCCCGCCAGTCCCGTGAGCCACTCCTTAAGCCCGTCAGGGCCCCCGGCCTCGAAGGCTCGATCGGCCTGCGCGTACAGCTGCCCGCGCTGCACCCAGGGCCGCTCGGTTCGGTGGGAGGTGGCGTTCACGGCCACCGTGACCGTGCCCACCAGAATCAGGGCCAGGGCGGCCCAGAACGCGAGGAAGATCCGCCAGTAAAGCGAGTGCAACGCGTCACTCCTCAGGACGAGGTGCCCGCGCCGGCGGGGTTCAGCGTGAGCGCGTAACCGGCGCCGCGCACGCCCTGCACGCTCACCCGCTCGCTGTGTTTGAGGATCTTGCGGCGCAGGTTGCTGATGTGGGTATCGAGGCTGCGGTCGGTGGGTAACAGGGGTCTGCCAAGGGCCTGTAGCTGCAATTCGTCGCGGGATACCGTGCGCGTGTCCGCGCGCACCAGAAGTTCAAGGATGCGCAGCTCCGCGGAGGTCAGTTGAAGGTCGTTCTCACCGACCTCGGCCCGGCGCGCCCGCAGGTCCAGGCGCAGTGGCCCCCACTGGAGCAGCGCCTCCGCTCCGCCGCCCTCCCCGGGTACGCGCCGCAGCACGGCGCGGATACGCGCCACGAGCTCGCGGGGACTGAATGGCTTGGCGAGGTAATCATCCGCGCCCAGTTCGAGTCCGACGACCCGGTCGACCTCCTCGCCCCGGGCGGTGAGCATGATCACCGGCACGCGGCTCAGGGCGCGGATGCGGCGCAGCACCTCGAACCCGGAAAGCTCCGGCAGCATCACATCGAGGATCACGAGATCGACCGCGGAGCGAACCAGTGATTCCAGGGCTTTCGGACCGGTGCCGGCCGTCACCGCCGCGAAGCCCACAAGACTCAGGTACTCGTCGAGCATCGCGCACAGGGCCGCATCGTCATCGACGATCAGGAGGGTGGGTTTCGGTTCGGTCGGTGGGGCCACGGTGTTCAAAAGATACACGCAGCGCGCCCAACCGGCCCACGCGACCCTCCGACGCTGAACGCTGGCGGCGCGTACATGCCTAGCGGCCCGAACCCGCCGCCAGTTCGGCCGCCGCGCCGGAGGGTTTCCCCAGGGTCGTCGCATCCCAGCCCCCGCCCAGCGCCTGCACGAGGGCGATGCTCGCGTTCAGACGACTCTGGCGGATCGCGAGCAGGCTGTGCGAGGCCGACAGCGCCGTCGCCTGGGCGGTGACCACGGTGGTGTAGTTGACGATGCCGGCCTTGTACGCGTTGAGCGCTAATCGCACCGCCTCGTTGGCGGAGTTCACGGTGTCCTCCTGCACCGCGTACTGCTGCTCGAGGATGCGCAGCGTCGCCAACTGGTCCTCGACCTGCTGAAAGGCCACGAGCACCGCCTGGCGGTAGTTGGCCACCGCGACGTCGTAGGCGGCGCGCGACTGGCGCACCTGCGCCGCGTGCAGCCCGAAGTCAAAAAGCGTCACGCCGGCGTTGCCGCCGAAGGACCACACCGCGCTGGGCGCCTTGAACAGCGCCGAGGCCGTGCCGCTCGCATAGCCCGCAAGTCCGCTGAGCGTGAGATCGGGGAAGTACGCGGAGATCGCCACGCCGATGCGCGCGTTGGCCGCGGCCATGTCGCGCTCGGCCGCGGCGACCGTCGGGTTGCGCTCAAGCAGCCTCGAGGGCACCCCTGCCGGTGCGACCGGCACGAGCGCGCCGAAAGCGGCGGGCGCGATCGAGAAATCAGCCGGCGCCGTGCCGACCAGGACCGCGATGGCGTGTTCGAGGGTCGCGCGGGTGACCCCGATGGCCAGCTGTTGGGACTGAGCGCCGCCCAGCTGGGTCTGCGCGGTGATGACATCCGCCTTGGCGACGATCCCGGCTTTGTACTGATTCCGCGTGATATCGAGCGCGCGCTGGTAGGCGGTGACGGTGACATCGAGCAGCGCGCGGGTCTCATCGGCCACACGCAGGTCGATATAGTCGGTGGCGAGCGCGGCCTGGGCCGAGAGGCGCGCGGCGGCCAGTTGCGCCTCACTCGCCTGCGCATTCGCCACCTGCCCCTCCACCGTGCGCCGTATTTTTCCCCAGATATCGAGCTCCCAGGAGGCGGTCGCCTCGACCTGGAAGGTGGTGCTCGGGCGCGCGGCCGAGACCGCCGCGCCGGTCCCGGGGCCGCTGGCACGTCCCCCGCCGCGGGTCGCACCCGCGGTCAGGCCCACGCTCGGCAGGTAGGCCGCGCGTGCCTCGCTCACCAGCGCGCGCGACTCGCGCCAGGCCGCCTCGGAGGCTTTCAGGGTCTGGTTGGAGATATCGATCCGCTTCTCCAGGTCATCCAGCACCGGATCCTCGTACACCGACCACCAGCTCGTGCCGCTGGCAGGTTCCGCCGGCGCCGCGGGCTTCCAGCCCTCCGCCTCCTTGAATCCCGGGGGAACGGGGGCGGCGGGCCGCTGGTAGTTGGGCCCGACCGCGCAGCCGGTGAGGCTCACCAGCGCACAGAACAGCCAGACGGAAGCTTTGGTTTTCATGGTGTCGGGGATGTGGATACCGGCCGCAGTGGCCCGGACGGAGGAGGGATGCGCGCGAGGAGCCGGCCCGGGCGGTGGCCTAGGCGATCCAGGTACAGGTAGATCACGGGCGTGCTGAAAAGCGTGAGGATCTGGCTGACGATGAGGCCCCCGACGATGGCGATCCCCAAGGGCTGGCGCAGTTCAGCCCCATCCCCTGAGCCAAAGGCGAGTGGCAGCGCGCCCAGCAGCGCCGCGAGCGTGGTCATGATGATCGGGCGGAAGCGCCGCTGCGCGGCTTCGAAGATGGCCTCGCGCGGTGCCTTGCCGTGATTGCGCTGCGCGTCCAGCGCGAAGTCGATCATCATGATCGCGTTCTTCTTGACGATGCCGATCAGCAGGAAGACGCCGATGAGGGCGATGATGCTGAACTCGGTGTTGAAAACGCGCAGCGCCAGCACCGCGCCCAGGCCCGCGGAGGGCAGCGTCGAGAGGATCGTGATGGGGTGGATGTAGCTCTCGTAGAGCACCCCCAGAACGATGTACACCGCCGCGAGCGCCGCGAGGATCAGCACCGGCTCGTTGCTCAGGGACTGCTGGAAGATCGCAGCCGTGCCGGCGAAGCCGCCATGCACGCTCGCGGGCACACCCATATCCGCCATCACCCGCGCGATGGCATCTCGCGCATGGCTGAGCGAGACGTTCTCGGCCAGGTTGAAGGAGATCGTCGTGGCGACGAAGCTCCCCTGGTGGTTCACCGCGAGCGGCGTATGGCCCGGACCGTAGCTGCTGAAGGCGCCCAGCGGCACCATCCGCGCGCGCGCCACGCTCACGGCGGACCCGCTGGACACCCCGCCCCGACCTGAGTTCGCCAGCGTGTTGTTCGCGAGATTGCGCGCCGAGTCGGCCGCGACCGCCGCGGCGCTCGCCGCGGTCGCGGTCTGGGCGGAGGTCACGGTGCCCGCGACCGCCTGGGAGGATTGGGTACCGGTGACCGTGGCACCGGAGCTGCTCACCCAGATGTCCCTGAGCGTCTCCGGGCTCTGCCAGAACCGCGGCGCCAGCTCCATGACCACGTGGTACTGGTTGAGCGGGTTGTAGATCGTCGAAACGTCGCGCTGGCCGAACGCATCGTAGAGGGTCGCATCGATCGTGGCCGGGTTGAGCTTCAGGCGCGCGGCGGTGTCCCGGTCGATCTTGAGGTCGATCTGCTGGCCATTCTGCTGCTGGTCGGAATTCACCTCGGTGAGCTCAGGAATCCTGCCCATCGCATCGGCCACCCTGGGGGCCCATTTGTAGATGTCGGCGACGTTATCCGCCTGCAGCGTGTACTGGTACTGGGCGTTCGCCTGCCGCCCGCCGGCGGGGATGTCCTGCGCCGCGCGCAAGAACAGCCGCGCGCCGGCCACCTCGTTCAGCCGCGGGCGCAGGCGCGCGATCACCTGGTCCGCGGATACCTTGCGGCCGGGCTTCGGTTTCAATTGCAGGAATACGCTCCCGCTGTTGGTCTGCGCCCCGCCCTGGGAGCCCCCGCCGGTGAAGCCCACCACGCTGTCAACGGCCGGGTCCGCCTTCACCAGGTTCATGAACTGGACGAGCTTCTTCGACATCGCCTGGAAGGAGATCGACTGGTCCGCCTGGATGCCGCCCATGATTCTTCCCGTGTCCTGCTGCGGGAAGAACCCCTTGGGAATGACCCGGAACAGGTAAGCGTTGAAGAGCACCGTGAACAGCAGCAGCAGCATGACCAGAGCGCCGTTGCCCAGCGCCCAGCGCAGCGCCCGCGAATAGGCGCGCAGCATCGACTCGTACACCCGTTCACTGGCCGCGTGCACGCGGCCGCCCTGGGAGGGCTCGCTCTTTCTGATCAGGCGCGAGCACATCATCGGCGTCGTCGTCAGCGACACCAACAGGGAAATCAGCACCGCCACCGACAGCGTCACCGAGAACTCGCGGAACAGCCGGCCGACGAGGCCGCCCATGGCGAGGATGGGAATGAACACCGCCACCAATGACAGACTCATCGACAGCACCGTGAAGCCGACTTCCATGGACCCCTGGATGGCGGCCTGGAA
>JANYBG010000244.1 GCA_025360865.1 Pseudomonadota bacterium
CTTCCCTGGACCCCTGGATGGCGGCCTGGAAGCGGGGCATGCCCGCCTCGATGTGGCGGGTGATGTTCTCCAGCACCACGATCGCATCATCCACCACGAAGCCGGTGGCGATGATCAGGGCCATCAGCGACAGGTTGTCGAGGCTGTAGCCCAGCAGGTACATCGCCCCGAAAGTACCCAGGAGCGAGATGGGGATGGCCGCGGCGGGCACGAGTGTCGCGCGGCCATTGCGCAGGAACAGGAACACGACCAGCACCACGAGGCTGATCGATACCAGGAGCGTGCGCTCCACATCGCGCAACGAGGCGCGGATGGTCGTGGTGCGATCAATCGCGACCTTCATGTCGATGTCGGTCGGGATCGACGCTTGGAGCGCGGGGATGAGTGCCTTCACCCGCGCCACGGTGTCGATGATATTGGCGTTGGGCTGCCGAAAGAGGATCACGAGCACGGCCGGCTTGCCATCCGCGAGTCCGAGGTTGCGCACATTCTCGACCGAGTCGAGCACCTCCCCGACATCGGACAGGCGCACCGCGTTGCCGTCGCGGTAGGCCACGACGAGCTCGCGGTACTGCGCGGCCCGGCTTGCCTGGTCGTTGGTGTAGATCTGGTAGCGGCTTCCGCCGATATCGATCGAGCCCTTGGGTGTATTGGCGTTCGCGGAAGCGAGCGCCGCGCGCACATCCTCAAGGCCGATCCCGTACTTGAACAGCACGCTGGGATTGAGCTCCACGCGCACCGCCGGGAGCGAGCTGCCGCCGATCTGCACCTGGCCGACGCCCTTAACCTGGGAGAGCTTCTGCGCGAGGATCGTGTCCGCCGCGTCGTACATCTGCCCCGCGGTGAGGGTGGCCGAGGTCAGCGCCAGGATCATCACCGGCGCATCGGCGGTGTTCACCTTGTGATACGTGGGGTTGCTGCGCAGCGAGGTCGGCAGGTCAGCTCGCGCCGCGTTGATGGCCGCCTCGACATCACGCGCGGCGCCGTCGATGTCGCGGCTGAGCCCGAACTGGAGCACGACGCGGGTCGAGCCGACGGAACTGGAGGACGTCATCTCCGTGAGGTCGGCGATCTGGCCGAGATGGCGCTCCAGCGGTGTCGCGACGGTCGAGGCCATGACATCCGGGCTCGCCCCGGGAAGATCCGCCAGAACGACAATCGTCGGCGAATCGATCTGCGGCAGCGGCGACACCGGGAGCTGGGTATAGGCGAGTATCCCGGCAAGCGCCACCCCGATGCTCAGGAGCACGGTGGCCACCGGTCGACGGATGGAGAACTCCGACAGGTTCATCACGCCGCCCCGCTGAGGGCGGGCTCACCGCCCCAGCGATCCTTGATGCGCCGCTCGAGGCGGTCGAAATAGAGGTAGATCACCGGCGTGGTGAACAGCGTCAGCAGCTGGCTCAGGATCAGGCCGCCGACGATGGTTATCCCCAACGGGTGGCGCAGCTCGGAGCCGGTGCCCCGGCCGAGCATCAGGGGGAGCGCGCCCAGCAACGCCGCCATGGTCGTCATCAGGATGGGCCGGAAGCGCAGGAGCGATGCGTGGTGGATCGCCTCGCGCGGGCTCATGCCCTGCTCGCGCTCGGCGACGAGTGCGAAGTCGATCATCATGATCGCGTTCTTCTTGACGATGCCGATCAGGAGAATGATGCCGATGACGCCGATGACGCCCAGGTCGCTGCCGGCGACGAGCAGCGCGAGCAATGCGCCAACCCCCGCGGAGGGCAGCGTGGAGAGGATCGTGATGGGGTGAATGAAGCTCTCGTAGAGCACGCCCAGCACGATGTACACGGTGGCGAGCGCGGCGAGGATCAGCAGCAGCTCGTTGCCCAGGGTCGCCTCGAAGGCCAGCGCCGCGCCCTGGAAGGTGGTCAGCATGCTGCGCGGCAGGCCCATCTTCGCCTCGGTGGAACGGATCGCCTTCACCGCATCCCCCAGCGCCGCGCCGCGGGCGAGGTTGAAGGAGATAGTGGTCGCCGGGAACTGCCCCACGTGACCGATCGAAAGCGGCGCGGTCTGTTGGGTGACCTTGACGAGCGCGCTGAGCGGCACCTGTCCCGACAGGGCGGTCGCCGAAGGCAGGTAAAGGCTTCCGAGCGCCTCGAGGGAATCCATGAGTGACGGGTCCGCCTGCAGGATGACCCGGTACTGGTTGGTCTGCGTGAAGATCGTGGAGACGATGCGCTGGCCGAAGGAATCGTAGAGCGCGTTGTCCACCGTCGCAGGCGTGATGCCAAAGCGCGCGGCGCTGTCCCGGTCGATCGTGAGGTACGCCGAGAGCCCCTCGTTCTCCAGGTCGCTCGCGACATCCTCCAGCTGCGGCAGCCGCTGGAGTTCCCTGACCAACTTTGGCACCCAGGTGGCGAACTCCTGGGGGTTCGCGTCCTCGAGCACGAACTGGTACTGCGTGCGACTGACGGTATCGTCAATCGACAGGTCCTGCACCGGCTGCATGTAGAGCGATATCCCCACGACCCCCGCGGTGCTCTTCTGTATGCGCCGGATGATCTCACTCGCCGACTCGTGGCGGTCACTCAGCGGTTTGAGGTTGATCAGCAGGCGGCCGCTGTTGAGCGTGGTGTTGCCGCCGTCCACGCCGATGAACGAGGCCAGACTCACGACGTCGGCGTCCTTGAGGATCTCGCGCGCAAGCCGCGCCTGCCGGCGCGACATGTCGGCGAAGGAGACCGACTGGGGCGCCTCGGTGATGGCCTGGATCAATCCGGTGTCCTGCACCGGGAAGAAACCCTTGGGAATGAACACGTACAGGAGCACCGTCAACGCCAGCGTGCCGATCGCCACCATCAAAGTCATGAACTGCCGGTCCAGCACCCACTTTAGCGCCCGGTCGTAGCCATCGATCAGCCCCTGGAACTTCTGGTTCGACCAGCGGGCGATGCGGCTCTCCTGGGCGGGCTCGTGGCGCCGCAGCAGCTTCGCGCACAGCATGGGAACCACCGTGAGGGAGACCACCGCCGAGATGATGATCGTGACGGAGAGCGTGATCGCGAACTCGTGGAACAGACGCCCCACGACATCGCCCATGAAAAGCAGCGGGATCAACACGGCGATCAGAGAGACGGTCAGCGAGACGATGGTGAAGCCGATCTCCGCGGATCCCTTGAGCGCGGCCTCCAGGGGCGCCATGCCCTCCTCGATGTAGCGCGAGATGTTCTCGATCATGACGATCGCGTCATCGACCACGAAGCCGGTGGCGATGGTGAGGGCCATCAGCGAGAGGTTGTTGAGGCTGTAGCCCAGGAGGTACATCACCGCGAGGGTGCCGATGAGTGACAGCGGCACGCTCAGGCTCGGTATGAAGGTCGCCGGAAGACTTCGCAGGAACAGGAATATCACCATGACGACCAGCGCCACGGCGAGGGTGAGCTCGAACTCCACGTCGTGCACGGAGGCGCGGATGGTATGGGTGCGATCGGTGAGCACCGTGACCTCGGCGGCCGCGGGGAGGGAGCTCCTGAGCCCCGGCAGCAGTAGCTTGATGCGATCCACGACCTGGATGACGTTCGCGCCGGGCTGGCGCTGGACGTTGAGGACGATGCCGGGGGAGTTGTTCACCCAGCCGGCCAGGTACGCGTTTTCGGGCCCCTGGGTGACCTGGGCGACATCGGCCAGGCGCACCGGGTTGCCGTTCCGGTAGGCGACGATGACGTTCTCGTACGCCTGCGGGGTCTTAATCTGGTCGTTGGCGTTCAGCGTCCAGGAGCGCGCCGGCCCGTCGAGGGTGCCCTTGGGGCCGTTCACGTTCGCGTTGCTGATCGTGCTGCGCAGATCATCGATGTTGAGCCCGTAGGCGGCGAGCGCGCGCACGTTGGCGATGATGCGCACCGCGGGGCGTTGCCCGCCGCTCACGCTCACCAGGCCCACGCCCTGGACCTGGGAGATCTTTTGCGCCAGACGCGTGTCGGCCAGGTCCTCGAGCTCGGTGAGGGGGAGCGTGCGGGAGGTGATCCCGAGGGTGAGGATCGGGGCGTCCGCCGGATTCACCTTGGCGTAAGTCGGCGGCGCCGGCAGGTCCGAGGGCAGCAGGTTGCCGGCGGCGTTGATCGCCGCCTGCACCTCCTGTTCGGCGATGTCGAGGCTCAAGTCCAGGCCGAACCGCAGCGTTATGACCGATGCCCCGCCGGCACTGGTCGAGGACATCTGGTTAAGACCGGGCATCTGCCCGAACTGGACCTCCAATGGCGCGGTGATCGATGAGGTCATCACCTCAGGACTCGCCCCGGGATAGAAGGTCCGCACCTGGATGGTGGGATAGTCCACTTCCGGCAGCGCCGAAAGCGGCAGGAAGCCGTAGGCGACGATACCGAGCAGGAGGATCGCCACCATCAGGAGGGTGGTCCCCACGGGCCGCAGAATGAAGACGCGGGACGGATTCATCCGGCGTGGCTACTGCGCAGGCGCCGCGGCGGCATGATTAGCCGACGGATCCTGGGCGCCATTCTTTCCTCCCGGCCGATCACGGGGATGCCCGGTGCCGTGACTCCCCGGCGTCGCAGGCGTCGCGCTCGGGGCGGCCGCGGCACCCGGGGCCTCGCGCACCAGCACGTGGGCGCCCTCCTTGAGCTTGTCCGCGCCATCGATGACGACGCTGTCCCCGGGCTTGAGGCCGTCCTGGATGGAGATGTCGCTGGCGTTTCCGGGGCCGAGGGTCACCTTACGCACGCTCACCGTGCCGTCATGGATGACGTAGACGTAGGTTCCCGGGGCGCCGCGCTGGACCGCGGCCTGCGGCACAAGCGTCGCCCCTCGCCGTGTGTCCAGCAGCAGAACCACGTTGACGAACTGCTGCGGGAAGAGGCTTTCCTCCTCGTTCGCGAAGCTTGCTTTCATCTTGAGCGTTCCGGTCGTGGCATCGATCTGGCTGTCGATCGACTGCAGCGCGCCGCTGGCGAGCGGGGTGGTGTTGGCGCGGTCGAAGGCGGTGACCGGCAACGGGTTCCCGGCGTGCAGCTGGGCCAGCAGCGGCGGGATCTGGTCCTCCGGCAGGCTGAACGTCACGGTGATCGGTCGCAGCTGGGCGATGACCACGAGCCCGTTGGGTTCCGCGGGCGTCACGTAGTTGCCAAGGTTCACCTGCTGCAGGCCCGCGCGGCCTGCGATCGGGGAGACCACGTGGGCATAGGAAAGGTTCAGCCGGGCGGTATCAACCTGCGCCTGGTCGGTCTTGACGGTCCCCGCGTGCTGGAGAACCAGGGACTTCTGGGTGGCGAGGGTCTGCTCGGCGATCGAGTCCTGCGCGAAGAGCGTGGTATAGCGGTCAAGGTCGGTGTGCGCATTGGCGAGCAGCGCCTGGTCGCGCGCGAGCGCGCCTTCGGCCTGCTCGAGTGCGACCTGGAAGGGTCTTGGGTCGATCTGGAACAGCGGGTCACCGGGCTTCACGTTCTGCCCTTCCTTGAAGAGGACCTTCGTGATCTGACCGCTGACTTGGCTCTGCACGGTAACGGTGGCGATCGGGGTCACCGCCCCGAGCCCGATCAGGGTGATGGGCATATCCCCGGCACGGGCACTGGCGGCGACCACGGGTATCGGCCCGCCGCCACCGAATCCCCCGCCCGGAGCTTTCGTCCCCTTCGGCGTCAGGAGCCACGCCAGGAGAACAAAGGCCAGGAGCACGGCGACGATGAGTCCTATCCGTCGCAGCCGGCTGGGATGCTCAGGCGCGGCGGTGGGGGCGGTACCGACCGGTTGCGGCTCCCCTGGCCCGTGAGTGTCGTTCATCGGCGCGCGCCCCGAAGGTCAGGCGAGCGCGGTAAGGGACTGTTCACGGGAGGTTCTCCAAGGTGATGAACGCCAAGCCATCCGTAACCGAATGCGTGAGGGCGCGCGGCCTGCGTCCAAGGGCGGCGAAACGGGTCACGCAGGGAACCCAGCCGAGCGCGGAGGCCCAGGGGGCACCGGTGGCTTCAGGATGCCTTAATGGCTGGGGGAGATACCTTAAGAACTGCCAACGCCAAGGGGGCAAAGCTTAAGGAACAGGCCTGGACCTATGCGGGGTTCTCCAGGCTGAAGGCCTGGCGGTTGTCGTCATAGGCGAAGACTTCCGCATAGCGCCCCCAGCTGATCAGCGTGCGCAGGGTCTGCTCGGCGGCATCCTCGGCCATGTAGTCCTCGAGTTCGTCGAAGAAGCGGCTCTTGGGGGCCGTGTGGCTCGCGCGTTCGTCCAGGACCCGCCGCACGTGGGCGGCCAGTGGCACGTAGGTGATCAGGTGCTGCGCGAAGAGCTTCTTGCGCTCGTCCGTATCGCCGCGCGCGAATTGCAGCCCCGCCTCGGTCAGCTTCATGTCCCCGCCCTCGACCTCGGCGAAGCGCAGCATCTGCAGCGCCTCGGCCGCCGGGAACAGATCATCCACCTCCAGGTGCTGGTCCTCCGCGATCACCGGCAGGTCGGCCTTGCCGTTGTAGGGGGGCGCGTTCACCGCCTCGATGAGACCGGTGAGGATGGTGGAGGAGACGTGCGTGAGATGCGTGCCGATGCCGCTGCCCGGAAACCGCTCGGACTTCACGGATGAGCGCAGTTCCCCGCGCGGGCGCGCGGTCATCTCGACGTAGACCCGGTCGACCAGGGCGCGAAAGCGCGGATCCTGGGTGTGCCGCGGCTGCGGAAGATCGATCGGGATCTCGCTCACGACCCGTCCGGGATTGGTCGAGAAGATCAGGAGGCGATCGCACATCTGCACCGCCTCCTCGATGTTGTGGGTGACCAGCAGCACCGCCTTGATCGGCAGCTGGCCCTCGCCCCACAGCTCCAGGAAGTCCGTGCGCAGGGTCTCGGCGGTCAGGATGTCGAGGGCCGAGAACGGCTCGTCCATCAGCAGGATGCTCGGGTGCACGACCAGAGCGCGCGCGAACCCGACACGCTGGCGCATGCCCCCGGAAAGCTCGCGCGGGTACGCGGATTCGAAGCCGTCGAGTCCGATCAGGTCAATGGCCTTGAGCGCGCGGCTGCGCATCTCCGCCTCCGGCACGCCGAGGGCCTCAAGACCCAGCTGCACGTTCTCCAGCACGGTGAGCCAGGGAAAGAGCGCGAAGCTCTGGAACACCATGGCGATCCCCGCGGCGGGACCGAGCACCGGCTGTCCGAGATAGCTCACCACCCCGGCGGAGGGCGGATCCAGGCCTGCGATCGAGCGCAGCAGGGTGGACTTGCCCGAACCCGAGCGCCCCAGCAGTCCCACGATCTCACCAGGTCGCAGCGCGAGGTTCACGTTCTCGA
>JANYBG010000016.1 GCA_025360865.1 Pseudomonadota bacterium
AACAGTGGCATCTTCGTTTTGAACGCGCGCGTGCTGATCGATGAAATGAACCGGCTGCACCCCGAAATCGTCCAGGCGGCGACCCGCGCTCTCTGGCTACTTGCGCCGCGGTGTTCCAGAGGCTGACAAAATCACCAATTGACCCGAGGTCATAGGTCACATGGCGTTGCTCTGGATCTAGCTCCAGCAGCTTTGTAGTGACCACGTCACGATCAACGGCGTCGACATAGATATGAGTGCTCAGCTTGTTTAGCTGACGCCAAGCGTTCAGATAATTACCGTCAATCTGCACGGCTGTTCGGAAAGCAGGCAGTGCGTCGGTGTACCGCCCCTCCTCCTCGAACAGGTATCCCTGGAGGTAGTGAACCTGCGCGCTGGTGGGATCCTTCTTGACCAGCGTCCGAAACACCTGCTCCGCAATTCCCTGCTGCTGGATACCGTCGAAAACGCTTTCACATCCAAAGCAGTGACTTTCAACTCGACCAAAACTTGAAGGCATCAGCTCGTATGCGCCGCGGTAGTGCTCCGCTGCCTCCTCGTGCTTTCCTTGTTTGGACAGCTGAACGGCCAGGCGTGACTGGATGCAGTAAGCGTCGGAGAAGTGCTCAAGAGCCGCCCGGTATCCAGCGAAGGCGCGCTGATACAGGCCGAGAGCGTAGAGTTCGTCGGTTCGCTCAGATAACCGAATCGCGGTGACGATCTCGCGGAATTCCGCGGCTCCCTTGGCGTCCCCCCGAGCATCGAGGATATCGGCTAGAACCGAATAGGCGCGCATGCGGTCGTTGACGCCTTCGTCCCCGTCTGAGGGGTCTATTGCAATCGCTGCGCGTACGGTCTGCTCCGCCGCGGCGTATTGAGTGCTGCGTTCCAGCAGGACAGCCTTCCAAATCAGCGGTCTTTCCTCGAATTGATCGGTCCTGGATTGCGTTTCGAAAACGGCAAGCGCCTGCGGATCAATCGTACTTTCCAGTTCATAGGCGGCGTCATGCCCAGGGAATTGCGCGATGGTTGCAGTTAGCAGCCGAATCGCGGCGGGGGCATCGTTAGTGGCCGCGAGAACTTTGGCGGCGCTGACCGAGAACGGGACTCCTTGTGAGTCTTTCTCACCCAGCAGCTCTCGAATATCACGAGCGCCCCACCCCTCAGCTTCGTCCAGCAGTATGCGAGCGTCTTCGGGCCTGTTCGCCACTGCATAAAGTGAAACGAGCTCGATCAGGGCCGCGCGATGCAATGGCCGTAGCGCGGGCATCTCTACCATCTCCATCTGGTCCGCGCCGCTATCAGTGTTCGGGTCGCGTCGCGTTAGCTCAGCGATTGCGACACGCTGTACGTCGGTCTGCTTGTTCTGCTTTCGCGCCTCGGCAAAAAATGAGCGCAGTACCGTCAGTCGATCAAAGACGCGCGCTTTACCCTGCGCAGGGAGTGCCAGACTCGTCTGCGTGAACTGTAGGCCTTTGTTTGCCAGGTCCGGTCGGCCAAGCACACGTCCCAGCCCGGCAAGACGAAGTGAGGCATTCACGCGCTCTGCGAAGTAGGGATCTGTGCCGGCCGGCGGTTGTCTCAACAGGGTCTCGATGGCGTTCAGCCCGTGGTCCGTGTCGTCCAGCGCAAATAGCGCGTCCGCTCGGCGCCGCTGCAAGTCGGCGCGTAGGTATGGCGGTAGGGTGGGTCGCTTGAGTGCCGCGTCGAGAGTGGCCAACGCTTCGCGACTATTGCCTGTATATGCGGCCTGCTGGATGTAGACGTCCCATGCAGGGACTTCTGGATTGCGTGAAAGAACGCCTCCCAGGAAGGCGTAGAGCGCCTGATTCTGGTGCGCCTTTTGCAAGGCATGAATCGCGGGCTTCGGGATGGTCAGCAATCGACCTCCCGCCATTGAGTTGAGGGCCACCTCGGCCTCGGAGACTCGGCCGTTAATAATAAGGAAGAGCAGGTGGTAGGTGTCCGCGTTTTCCCTGGCGAAATCGCCGAACGACGGACCAGCGTCAGCTGCCTGTTTGGTGGGATTCGCTGCAAAGCGACGCACTAAGGCTTCGTAGAGCGGCGCCGCATCGACGCTGTCGACAAGCGACCATTGGGGCATTTTCAACGTTTCCACGTTGTCCAGGGCGATTCGCTGGGCGAGAGCGCGTGTCGCATCGCCGGATTCAACACGGAATGCAATGGGCTGCCGGATCACCTCTGTCAGGATCTTCGCGGCTTCTGGCTCACCCACAAGAGTCACTAGGTCCGGAACCTCGACGTCGGAGCTGTACCGGGACATCCCCAGTGGGTCGTTTGCTGCTTCGGCGACGTCTGCACGGAATCCCTCTGCAACCTCTGAAGGCGTTCCATAAAGTGTTGTGAGGGCGCGACGGACCCGAATCACGTTGCTGCGCGGCACAACACGCTGGTCCGGCGGTAGGGTGGCAATCGCAGCTTCAATTGCTTTGAGGGTCGAATTTGTCGCCGCGCGGTCGCCAAGAAGAACCTCGGGAAGAAGTTGGAGACCTAACGCATGGTAGTCGTTCGGGGATTGCGGGGATCGCTTCTTGGCTTCTGACCGCAGTTCCTTCCATGCGTCTGGAGCTGGTAGGGCTGAGATGACCGAGGGCACGCCGACAGGCCTTCGCACATCCACGTCGTACGAATCGCCCTGTGAGGACTCCGCATGCGATCCGATGGACGACGCACGATCGAGCAGCCTGAACCAGGCGAGCGCGGCCTGGTGCGGCGAGGGACCTCCCTCCGCTGCCCTAAATTTACGAATGTCGGACACCAGCGTTGCCGCTTCGGAGGCGTGCGGGGCAGACGACGGGGCGGTCTGACTGATTTCTTTCAGGACTGTTCTTGCGTCTACCAGATCTGTCGAGTTGCGTACTTCAGAGGCAGCCAGTACGAAAGCAGGAAGGATCGTGAGTATGAGGCTCCAGCGTGGCTTGCCGTTTTGGTGCGACAGAGATCTGCCCATGGCCGGTCTAAATAAGGGTGTAGCCATCAACGTACGCACCGGTCCAAGAGTTGGCTCGCAGATCAGGGGTTCTTCCACGGACGCCGAGCATGGTAGCGTCCTCCCAACACGCGATGTGCGACTCCCGTCAACACTCTGAAGATCAATCCGGCGACGAGAAGCGGCATAAGCCGGATTTAGAGGCAAGGAGCCGTGGATTGACGCCCGCCTCAGGCTTGAACTGGGTCTAACGCGATCGCTGCGGCAGCGTGCCGACCACAATGACGTACACAGTCTGCGCGGCCTCGATGATTGGCTCTTCCATTGCCACAGTTGACGCTTTCAGGTGTGCTCCGCACACTCAAGCACTACCACCGTCTCGAGGTCATCCACAGCGCGCTTTCCGCACGACATCATTGGCTTGACCCGGTGTCGACCCGAGCTTGTCTCTGCAGAAGCTGCAGACCCTCGGCGTAGTTTCGCTGAAAGCCTCTCCATACCGTGATCCCATTAGCGCCCGTACTGTACGCATCGAAGCCGCCGACTCCGCTCGCGGCCCATTCCCCGCTGGATGCCTCTGGCACGAGCCCGTCGAGATATGGAGCGCGAGTCAGATCATCCTTCACGTAGCGATCGAGAAAGGCCGTGATCACGTGCAGGTTCACCCCGATGATCCGTTCCTTGCGCCATACAGGGTCCTCGAACCAGGACAGATCCCATAATTTCCCGCGCATCGCTTCGGGCGCATTGTTCAGGCCAATGGCATGGCCGGCGCCCTTGAAAGTCAGCAGATAACGGTGCGCCTCGGTGGCTCCCTCAAAAAACGCGCGGGCGCCGTGCGCATAGTCGATGGTATGGTCGCGATCACCGGCGATCAGGAGCAGCGGAGCTCTGATCCCCCGAAGTCCCTGCTCTCCCCATAGGCTGGTAGGCCCGCCACCCGACGGAGCGAGCGCGATCACGGCCTTCAGATTCCGAACCAGAATGGTATCGCGTAGGGGACCCCCAGCGACGTAGGGCAACAGCAGGTCTCCGGGTACCTGTTTTGCCGCCGCCGGATCGATCCCTGCGCCTGCGGCAGCCAGCACACCGTATCCGCCCATCGAGTAGCCAATCAGTGCCGTGCGTTGCGGATCAACAAGGCCTTCCGTCGCGAGTAGGTTCTGCAGGCGGTCCGCGACGAAACCGATGTCAAGCGGGCGACGCAGCAATGGCTGCGTAAACCAGAAGGGCGAGACATCCGAGGGGTCCTCGTGACGAATGGCGGCGACCACATAGCCCTTGGATGCCAGGTTCTCTGTAAGCCAGCTGAGTAGAACGGTCGCATTTCTGCGGCCGTGTGAGACGACCACGAGCGGGTGGCGCCCGCCGGCTGGCCGGGCATCGCGCACCGAGAGGCTCGGGATCGAGAACTTCGCGTACGTGCCCGGCTTCTCCGATTCCAGGCTCGCGCGGTAGTCTTCGGTCGCTGCTCCCTGCCCTGCCGCCGCTGGATACCAGATATCGACCGTGAGTACGCGGTCGGCCTGCGGAGTCACGTGTAGCCGGGGATCGAATGCGATCAGATCAGCCTGGTCGTGTTGGACCAGGGTAATTGTCCTCACACCCACACCACAGGGTCCGAGGCGCGCAAGTTCTGGGGCGTCGACTTCCGGTTGACTCGGTGGCACCGCCGCGAATGCGTCGACCCCGGCCGTAAGACCGATGAAGAAAAACAAGAACATCGCTAGTCGCATAAGAAGTTCGCTGTGTCGGGTGTTTCCGACAGCATAACTTCGATGGCGTGGATCAGGAAATAGCAGCGGTTCAGGCGCTCATAGGTTCGCACAGCGACGAATTCAACCATGAATATTCCCGGCCCACCGCTGGGCTGCCGTCGAGAACCGCCCCAACAAAGGCGGGCAGCGGACGTCATCCTTCGCCGCTAGCTGGCAGGCTTCCACCCGTCCGGCAGGAGATCAAACGTCACGGTGTCGCGAAATGCGAACTGATTACCTTCCGATGTCTCAAGTGGTGTCAGCATGTGCCAAACGCGATCATCATCGAAGACATAGCACTCGCCGGCCTGACGCATGGTAAAGCGATCCACTTCCCGCTTGTCGTTGTCGGTGATGACCACCTCTCCGCCTGCGGCTCCGCACCGCGCCAGGAGGTGGGTGGCCAGGTACTTTTCGCCATCTTTGTGTAAGCCTGGCGGGCTCGTGTCGCACGGACGAGTCGGAGTTGCCGCGAATCGAACGACATGCATGTTTACCGAATAGGTCGTGCCCATCTCAGATAACGGCAGGTACATCAGATGATGAGCTACTAACTTACGAACTCCCGCAGAGCCGGCTATTTCAGAGGAAAGTGGCGCGTAGTTGCGAGGTTGGCCCCCTAGCGGAGCGTTGTATTTTGGAAGCTGCACATAGGGCGTGCTGTCATCGCAGGGGAGAACTTGGACTCCGCCTTCAACGATCTTCGCCCTAAGCCGATTTAATGTTCGATACCTTGCGCCACCATCGTAATACTGATCCTTCGGCATGGACCAGGCCGCATACGATAGTTCCCCGAGTGCGCGCGCGATTTCTAAGTCAACAGTCAGCGGTCGGCGAGTGAAGCCGTGCCTGCGGATCTCGTCCCTGGCACGGTCGTCCTTTACTACCGAAACAAAACCGTTGTCATGCATGGAGCGCTTCAGCACATGCGCGGGCCTGGACATCGCTTGGGGTTCTCGCTTCCCTCGGAGACTTCATCAAGGCGACCCTCGAGTCGGCCAGCCGCGAACGGAAGCTTATCCGAATTCGAACCTGCGGTCTCGCGGCGGCCCACCGGCCAGGTCTCCGACTCGACGCGTTCAAGATTGTTGAGTGACCCGCGCTTACCAGTGCGGTTTGCGCGCGCGGCAGGGCTCCGCATCTCCGAACCGGAGCTGCGCGGCCCTAGCCGCGAGCGCGCTTACACTTTGCGATGGACGACCGCCCAGCCGGGTCCCCGTTTTCCCAGCCGGAGTTGAAGGCGAACCGTCGGTAACCAGGCGGCAACGGCGACTGCTTGTCGCGCATCCGATCCAGCGTCGCCGCTTTCCTATCTCCCCTTGGCAAACACCGGGTTATCGATGGTCCCGCCGATATGGAACGGAAACGATAGCTTGCCATCCTTCAGCGTCGCCCCAGACAACCGCGCCAGGAGATTCGTCACAACTCCCTGCTTGTAGGTGATTTCGGCCACACCCTGGTATTTCAGTTCGTCAGAGCCGGATATGCCCACGCTACCCGAGCCGTCAACATCGACGCCGTAACCGTCGATGTCTATGACCTTGCTCGAGATTCGCTCGTGGTCCAGCTCGAGGTCGGTCGAAACAAGATTGAACGAGGAAGGATCATCCTTGGCAGGGCCGAGATCGTTGTAATGCGCCAGCTTCATGAGATTCTCATTCAGCTTCAGGCTGGGTACCCGGCCGTTCCGCACCGTCAAATGTCCGCTGCCATGCAGTCCCTCCCACGGATGCAGGGAATGCTCGATTCCTCCGACGATCTTCAACTCGCCATCCATGGTTCCGGTCATCTTTCCGTGCGCATTTTGGAAGGCGTTCAGAAGCCGGGCCACGTCAACTTGTTTCATCCTTGCATCGGCCTTGAAGCTCGGATTTTTGCCCGATAATTTAATGGAGAGTTCTCCCCAGGTGTGTCCCCCATAGGTCTCCGCTCTCACGTCCGTGAACAGAACTTGTCTTGCCTGCAGCCGAATAGTGGATCTCATACTTTTCGCCTCAATCGATCCAAACCGCAGCGACGCCGCTTTCAAAGTTCCCTGCCCGTCGAGTGTCGTGGCAGCGGGATCGGCGATAGCGTCCGTATTCAGGTCTTTTAGTTCGCTGGAAACCTCGTGCGCCTCGAAAAACACGGGTCCTGGCGCGTCGGAAGGTAGGAGATTTGAAACCATTACCTGGCCCCGTTTGATCTCGACTCGGGAAATCACGCCGATCAGGAGCGAGGTTGGCCTATCTTTCGTCGATGGATTTTCGAAATTCCACGGTCCGTCGGGGTCAGACACCAGGTTGATGAGCGGCTGGTCCATCACCAGCGACCTAATCACCATCCGCCGGTGCAGCAGCGCCCAAGGGTCAATCTGAGCGTCGATCCGCGCCACTTGCAGGATGTAACCTGGGCCAAACAATGGCGGACTCTTGATCCCGAAACCATCCACGCGAAGCGTTACGCTGGGGAAGAACGTCACGGCCAGCCGGCCGATCTCCACCTTCTTCCCGGTGTGCTCTTCCAAATAGGAAATCGCCTTAGGCCGGTAGCGATCCGCGTTGAGTAGGACTGGCAAGACGAAAATTAACGCGATGAGCAGCATTGCGGCGATTCCCGCCAGGATGCTCCAGGTCCTGCGATTAATAATCATGGCAGCTTCGCCACGGTACCCCGTTTCTCGCCGATGGCGCTGCCGCCTCGCGGATTTTCGCCACGGAGTCGCGGTATTGCGGCATCAGCGGACTGTAAGTGGCGATCATCTCGACGTGTCCTTGGCCGCAAGCTCCTCAAAGTAAGGATCGGAACATGCTCGTCCCGAAGCGCCAGGTCATCGAGCGAAGCAATAGTAGAACTTGGAGGCCGGTATCGTCGATACGGTGCGGACATACTGGCGCCTGTAGCGACACTCATCGGTGGACGAGCGAGCGGATGGCAATCAGCGCAGGGGCTGCACGAAATTTGCACTGAACTGCCATGCGCGCACGGACGAGCATTCCAAATCAAGGGCTTGGGTCATTCCTGCGACGGATTTGCGATTCCGTCAACAGCAGCTGGATCCCAAGTTATTCCGGCCTAGCGCCGGTCGCCCTTCTTGCTCAGCTCCCGGCTGCCCAGACGCGCAAGGCGCAATGCTTTGCCATACTTTTGAAGTCATTGTCACTGGTGAGAATTAACAGGTCATGGCGTACGCAAAGCTGGGCAAGGATCGCATCAATAGTGCTGACCTGTACCCCGCGGCGCCTACAGCTGTTTCGAAGCTCCGCTGCTTCGACGTGATCCTGTCTGTCAGGCGCCAAAAGAGGAAGAGCCGCGAACCGCTCGAGTATCTGTACCCGCGCGCTTGGTCCGGAAAAGCCCTGCAGCAACTCCTGTAGCACCAGCCCAGTCGTGAGAATTGGCTGGCCACTTTCAATTGCCCGGACCAAGGCCCCAACTTCAGGAGCCGACGACAGTCCATCGCGTCGCAACGCAAGTGACCAGACACTGGTATCGACGAAGAGACTCAATCCCGCGAGCGCTGCGACTTGTAGTCGTAAGCCGCATCCCATTCGAGCTTACCCATGAGTGCCAGCAAGCCCTTCTGCTTGCGTCTTGCAATGAACTCCTCGAGCGCCTTCGTAACAGCCGCCTTTTTTGTGCGCTCGCCGCTGACTTCCAAGGCACGCTCGATGAGCGCGGGATCGATAGAAAGATTAGTGGCCATGTGTGGACCTCCACACACTACCCTACACACATCGCGTGTGACATGCAATTCGCTCCGGGTTGGTGCCCAGGAATGAAGTTGACGGGGCGTCTACCTGATGAAGCGCACCTGAAGAGGCACGAAGCGATCTGCAAGGAATTTGCGCGCAGTAGCGACTGCAAAAATGGCGCGTCAGCTTTTTCTTTGAAATCCCACCCGCCCAGCAACGGGTTGCATGTCCGTCGGTCGTCAGAGTGAGATCGCCGGCGCTCTCGGAGACTGCGCACGCGTTGCACGAACGCGGCGGATGTCTCCCCCGCGGGCAGGCGCGTCCACTGCACAGCGCGAAAACGCTCTGGAACTATCGCATCTCGGTCACCGGTACTATCGATGACTACCGGCAGCAGAAAATGCTTCTGCTCCGCCATGTCGTCGGTTCTCTCAACGGCCAGCTTCCACTCGCGCCGAAAATAGCCTTCCAGCCGCTCCTGAGTGTGCTGGGAGACTATTGGGATGAACAGAGCGCAGTCGTAGATCTCTCGCCGGATCTTATGGTCCCAGGCGTCCCCGCCCCGCAGCCCGCTCTGATCTAGAAAGACCTCGAGGCCTGCCGCGCGCAGCGCCGAGCAAATCTTCTCGGCGGCCTTCGCATCCTGAGAGGCGTAGCTCAAGAATACCGACTGCGATGGTTCAGACACTGATGAGATCGGCCCCTAACTGACGCCGGAGGTCTTATCACTGCCTCCGTAGACGCAGCTTAGACCATGTGGCCAAGTTTGGCGTCGGTTGGTCAGCGTACCGGGGATCTCGAACCCAGACGCGGCGCGGCAGATTCGCTGGGCGGACGCCGGCGTCGGATCACATCGAACAGAGCAAGATCCCGCAGATAATCGAGCCGATGCAGCCGTACTGCGTCCGAGTGATGGTCTCTTTGAGTATCACCCTGGAAAAGATGAGCGTGACGACCGGATAGGCGCCGATCAGAGGGGTCACGATCGAGATCGGTCCGTAGCGGGCCGCGATAATGAGGCCCAGGCTGCCCCCGGCCATCATCCCCATCGGCACGAACGAGCGAAACCACTGGCGCACCGAGTGCGCCCCTTTCCGCCCCCACAGCAGCCCGAACACACCCAGCGTCATCGCGCCGCCAATGGAACTGCAGGCGGCGAGGTTGGCCTCGCTCGCCCCCGGCAGCGAGTAGGAGTACTTGATTATGGTGTTGGATGTGGCCCAGCAGACCAGTGCCAGCAGCGAGAGCGGAATCCAACGCCGGTTGGTCGTGCCGGTGGTGGTGTCGGCGCCGGGAGAGTACGAAAGGCCGAGGCAGCCGGCGATCACCAACGTGATCGCGACATACTGCAAGGGCGAGAGTTGCTCACCCAGAAAGATGCGGGCGAACACGACCGTAAGCGCCGGGTACGCCGCCGAGACCGTGCCGACGATGGCGATGGGACCGAGTACGATCGACTGGAAGTACAGGATCCAGGCGGCCCCATCGAACAGATACGCGAGCACGCCCGAGGCGAGAAAACCGCGGCCCTCCGCGGCGAGCAGCGGCGGGTGCGCCTGCGTGAAGAAAAAGCCGAGATTGACGATCGCCGTGGCGAGCACGTAGTACAGGCAGAAGCGCGCCGGTGGCACCTCGCCGATCCACTTCTTCACCAGGCCCTGCCCTGTTCCGTACAAGAACACCGCGACCAGCGCCGGCGTCAGCCAGACGAGCAGTGGCACCCCATTCGTAGTTGTGTTCAATGCGGGCTCCCTTCGGCTTCATGATCGCTGGGCGGGGCCAGGAAAGTCGCAGTGACCTGATGTCGCGCACTTCTGGGGCCCGCACCTTGTACCATGGCGCGCGGCATCGGGAGGTAATCCGATGCCGCTGGCAGGTGCATTCGCGCATCAAACGCGAGGCACGTGAATTGCAGAAAGTGTCCAGCCCGCTCGGGAAGCCCAGCTTTTCCAGCCGCCAAGCTGGCCCACCAACGGATCGCACATCCGTTGGTCGACGAAGTAACCACAGCGCCGTCAGTGACCCGCAGACGCGCGACACGGTCTCACCCCGTGTGACGCTCCTGGAACCGGCGCGCCTTGGCCCGGTTGCCGCATATCTTCATGTTGCACCAGCGCCGGGTATGATTCTTGCTGCTATCGAGGAACAACCACTGGCAACTTTCCGACTCGCACTCACGCACGTTCCCAAGGGCCTCGGACAGCATCAGCTGCGAGGCCTCTTGTGCGATCACCCAGAGCGGGAATTCCGCCGCTTTGACCTGGTCGGCTCGCCATTGCCACCGCAGCCTGGGGTGTTCGCCTGATGCTCGCGTGACCCATATGAGCTGCCGCGGTCGCTCAACCGCAACGAAGTGGCGCTCGAGCATCTCGATCTCGCCCACAGTCGGACTGCGCTTCTCGGCAGTGGAGTACAGGACCACCGCCATGGCCGCGCGTAGTTCGCGCGTTGAGCGCACCACCTTGCTTGCCGCCGCCGCGCTCACCGCTCGCGACAACCCTCGGACCTGCTGAAGGCTCAGCAATCCCTCCTCGGCGGCGAAGCGCAACAAGGCCTCGTAATCCGTCAGCAACTCCTTCGGGCCCGCGGGGGCGGAGCGGTTATCCAGCGAATTGACCAAATCGAGCGCCGGATGGCCGCCACAAAGCTCGAATGGCACCGGGGCTGCATAAGAAGCATATATAGGCATAACCCTTTAATATCATTTTGGGGGTTACTTTTAAGGGGAGGAAACTATCTTAACCTCCTATGGTCACTTTGAAGGTTACTCTCTCCGCCCTCGGCGCCACGCAACGGTTCGATATCCGCGTGGTGCTGGCCTTCACGGCGATCTACGTGCTGTGGGGAGGCACCTTCCTCGCGATCCGCATCGGCGTTCTGGAAATTCCACCCCTGTTCGCCAGTGGACTCCGGTTCTTCGTGGCCGGGGGGCTGCTATACGTCGTCATGCGGGCCCGCGGTGAGCCAATCCCGTCTGCGGTTCAGTGGCGCGGCATCGCACTGGCCTCCTTCTGCATGTTCGTTGTGACCTACTCGGCACTGTTCTGGGCGGAGCAGTACGTCGCTTCCGGCACCACCTCGGTGATCGAGGCAACGCTCCCCCTCATCACGGTGCTGCTTGAGATCTTCGTGTTCCGCCTGCAGAAGTTTCGCTGGCCCACGGCGGCAGCCGTGGTCTTGGGGTTCTGTGGTGTCACACTACTGCTGTTCCGCGGCGGTGAACACGGTCTGGCTGCCGTGCCGTGCCTCGTGATTCTCGCGGCCGGTGTCGCCTGGTCGCTCGGGGCCGTGCTGACCCGCTCCCTGCCCCGTCCCCGGTCCGCGGCGCTGGTCGCGGGTGCGCAGATGCTCCTCGGAGGTGCGGTACTGCTCGTACTGTCGGCGGCCACCGGCGAGCTGCACCCTTGGCCGGTCATCTCGCCGCGCGCCGGCCTGGCGCTCCTATACCTGATCATCGCCGGCTCGCTGATTGGCTTCACGGCCTATCTCTGGCTGCTGACACGAATGCCAGCCACGCGGGTCGCAAGTCACGCCTATGTCAATCCGCTGGTCGCGGTGGCCCTCGGTTACTTCGTGGCCGGCGAGGTAGTCACTCCGAGAATGCTGCTCGCGGCGGTGCTGGTGGTAATGGGCGTCTTCCTATTGCTTAAAGGTGCGCCGTTGGCGCGACCGAAAGTGGCTTCTTCACCCCGGAGGGAAGCGCAATGGCAATTCTGAGACTGTGGCGCGCCGAGATTCACCGCGCACTTCGCAATCAATATGTCGACTATGTAGCGGTCACTGGCCAGGCGGCCTATCGCGGCACGAAGGGTAACCTTGGCGCCTCGATCGCCGTGCGCGACCTGGATGCCGAGCGCAGCGAAATTGTCACGCTGAGCTGGTTGAGCCATTTCGAGGCTATCCGCGCATTCGCCGGAAACGATCCCGAGCGCGCTCGGTACTTCCCGGAGGATGACCGCTTTCTTCTCTCGCGTCCCGAGCACGTCGTCCACTACGACGCCAGCCTTTCGATGCCCACCATCGAGCTGGCAGGTGTCATCGGAGAAACATCATGAACTTCCACGCCGCCAGTTTGAGTATTCTCTGGACCACCGCGTCCCGCATTGTGTGGATTGGCACAATTAGCGACTGGCCCATGCGTATCGATGCGCTTTTATGCGCGGCACGGACACGCATCGCCGAAGTCGGTGCGTGCGCGAGCATCGCCGCGAGCGCGTGCCAACCGGCGCGCCTTAAGCAGTAAGAATACGCCCCGCGCGCCGAGATTCGCCGCGCACTTCGCGATTAGTACGTCGAGTATGTCGCGGCCACTGGCCAGACGGCCATTCGCGCCACGAAGGGCAACCTTGGCGCCTCGATTGCCGTGCGCGACCTGGATGCCGAGCGCAGCGAAATTGTCGTGCTTCCTACGGCATGCGACGGTCCCCATATGCAGGGAGGTCCGCCACCCGAGGGAGCGAGCGCGATTACCGCCTTCCGGTTCCGCACGAGAATGGTGTCGCGTAGCGGGCCACCAGCGGCGTAGGGCAACAGCAGGTCTCGGGGTGCTTGTTTTGCCGCCGCCGGATCGATCACTGCGCCGGCGGCGGTCAGCACACCGTATCTCCGGGCCACCTGATAGCGATCCGTGGATTGGCAATTCGCTGGTCGACACTGGCCCCCGCGCCATTCCCCGCCACAATTGCCGCAGGGCGCGGCCACAATCGAGGCCGAGACTGTCTTCCTGAGGGCCACTACCGGCACCAGGAGCAGTGTATGACCAGTCGTATCGATGCCTTGCTGGAGTTCTTGCGGCGCGCGATTGTAGAGCCGCTGAGTCGCTCGGCGATGATGCTTGGCGGCGCCGCGCAGGCCACGTTCACAGGGGCGTCCCGCCTGCGCGGACGCCTGGTCCTCACTGCCCTCCTGGGGGTAGTGGCGTACGCCCTCTACGCTCACCCGCCTTTCAGCTCGGTGCGTCAGAGCGAGGTTCTGGTGCGTACCAACGTGCTCGACGGTTCAGCGCGCGCCTATACCCGGGGCACGGTAGTGATCCTGCCCGCCATCCATCAGCTGCGACGCTACTCGACACGCGACCAGGTGTTCCGGCTGGTCGATAGCGCCAGCGCCACCGGAATGGCGTCCTTCCAGTCGAACGAGGGACTCTCGATTGGCGTGGACTTCACGGTGAAGTGGGCCATTGATCGGGATCGTGTGGCCCAGATGTCGCGGAACTTCCCGGACGATCTCAACGCGGATTTGGTGCGCCCGGCCGTGCAGGGAATCGTCTATCCCCTCCTCGCGCAGCGCACTGTGCGCGAAATCTTCTCGAGTCGGCGCGCCGAGATTCAGCGGGAAATCCTGGCGCAGCTGGGTCCCAAGCTCGCGACCCTGGGCTTGCGGCTGCGGGGCGTCGATATGGGCCAGGTGGACCTGCCGCGGGACTATCGCGCAGGAATGGAGAGCCTGCTGGCCGAAGAACTCGAGACGGAGAAGATTCGCTACAACCTGCAGCTGAAGGCGGCGCAAGTTAAGGAAACCGAGCTCGAGGGAGATGCGGACAAGATCAGGCGGCAGAAGTCGGCGGAAGCCGCGGGGGAACAGCAGGTCATCGCCGCGCGGGCGCAGGAGGAAACCATGAAGCACATCCTCCCCTTCAAGCAGAAGCAGATCGAGCAGCGCCAGCTCGAGGCCGAAGCCGACAAAGTCGCGCGCATTCGCACCGCTGAGGGAGCGGCGGAAGCGCGGCGCATCGAGGCCAAGGGGGAAGCCGATTCACGGCAGCGCCTTGCCGAGGCGGAGGCTTACCGCCTTGAGCTGGTGGGCAAGGCGAACGCGGGGCAGATGGAGCGCGAGGGCGCCCTGCTCGCTCATTACCCGCTGCTGATTCAGAAGACGATGGCCGACAAGCTCTCCGACAAGGTGCAGGTCATCATCGCCCCCACTCCTGGCGCCGAGCAGTTCATCGGCTCCAACCTCATCGGCATGCGTGGCGCGGGGGGTCCCGGTGCTGAAGTGACGCCTGAGGTAAGCGCCAGAGTTGAGCCCCAATGATCCTCGCCATCGCCGCGGCTCTTGCGATCGTGGTTCCGGACCACACCGCGCTGCGCGCCGCTCCCAGCGCGAGTTCGCCCGAGCTAACGCGGCTTTGGCAGGGTGAACTGCTCGAGATTCGCGGCGAGAGCGCGGGGTACGTGAAGGTCTACGACTACCATCGGGAGCGGGGCGGATACCTTAAGAGTGAGTCCGTCCACTCGGTGTCCCTGAACCCGACCGATGCGCCCGGGCTGCTCGCGGTCCTGCGCTTTCTGCGCGATAGCCCCGGCTCCGAGGCGCTAGGAATCAGCTACGGCGCCGCGTACCTCAGGGCCGTGCCGGCGCGCGCGCCGAACGCCGAACCCCTGGATGCCATCGCCCGCATGGCCGAGCGGCTGGCTGACCGAGCTTCAGCCGGGGGCTCCCATGCCGTCGAGGCGAACGCGCACCTGGAGGTGGTGGAGCAGTTCGGCATCCATACGCGCAGCTACGAACACGACGGCCGGATGCGGGTGTGCTACGACGGGGAGCTGTTTCGCCACGTGCTTATTCTGTCGGGGGTGACCGCCGAGGAACGTGCACACGCCGCGCTGGGGCTCACCCGCCCGGATTGCATCGATCCGGATCTGGGCCCGCTTCCGCGGGCATCCGTCGACAATGAGCGAGCTAATCTGCTCGACGGGATCGTGGATGGTGAACTGAGCGCCATGACCCGCAGCCGTCTCAATGTGCGCCGCGCCACCGTCTGGGCGGCCATCGCTTATGAGCAGGCGCGCGTCGGCAAGCCACCCGCATCGGCCGCCGCGCGGGCGCTGGATGCGCTTCTTGCGGTACGGAGCGACGACCTCGGCGCTGACCGTCACTCCGAGTACCTGGATGCCGTGCTACGGGTCAGCGCGATTCGCTGGGCGGCGACGCCTGCTACGACCCTGACAGGTCCGCTGGCTCTCACCGTGGTCGCGGGCGACCCGGGGCAGACCTGCGTCGCCCTAGCGGCACGGGGGACGAGCCACGTCCAACTCATGCGCCGTTGCACCTACGGGATCGTCTGGACGGCCTCAGCTCAGTCAATCGCCCAAGGCCGCGCGTTGGTACTGGCCGTGCAGCCCATGCCGAGCTGGCGCGAGCTGTGGGTGTTCCACACCCGCGCGGGCTCCTGGAGGATCGACGTGCTCTCACCCGGAGTGGAGGATCCCGAGGAAGGCTATGTCGACTTCGCCGGCTTCGCGCCCGGCACACAGCGCCTCATGACCGCGCGCGAGGTAAAAGAGCGAGGCGGCTTTCGTCGACGCTTTGAGGAGTACCAGCTCGATGATCTCGCCCCCGTCCGTACGGCGAGCACGCCCGACCTGCTACTCGACTTCGGACATTGGCAAGACCCCCAGTGGCACCGTGACACTCTCGCGCTCCATTGAGGGCCCGGGCAGCGCCGAAGGGACATCGACTTCCGACGTGCGCCGCGCAGGAGCGGTAAAGCTGCGTCGATTTTTCGAATACGCGCGGCAGGGGGTTTAGTGCCGCCGGCGACGGAATTCACGTGACTCACAAGCATCTCAATTCCGTGGGATACGGGTTAACGAGACTCTGGTCGCGATGCTTCTCCGCGCGCGGTCCGACGCCGAGCCTTCGGGGCCCTCACGAATCTCATGGCCTGCGATCTAACCGGCGGCCGCCAGTTCAGGTTGCGGCGCAAGGTGACGGCCCGATGTTGCAAGCGTATGTTGCGTTCCCACCACGCGGCAGTTCCTTGGGGCCGCGCCCTCGCCAAGAATCACACATTTAGGGGTAATTTATGACTCGCAATCTACTGCGCTTCGGCGCCGCAGCGGCTCTGTGCGGACTCTCGACACTGACTGGCGTGGCCTTCGCCGATGGCAAGGACTGGACGGACGGTCCCATCGTCAACTCGGCGTACATTCGCACGGTCGATGGCCACTTCGACGACTACATGCACTGGCTCGCGACCTCTTATAAGAAGCAGCAGGAGGCCGCGAAGGCCGCAGGACTGATCACGGCCTGGCGCGTGCTGGTCGTCGAGGCACGCAGTCCCACTGACCCTGACATCATCTTGGTCACTGAATACAAGAACTGGGCCGCGCTCGATCACTTGGGCGGCAAACTCGATTCGGTAAGCACCAAGCTTGAGGGCTCGGTAGAGGCGGCCGCCAAGGCGGAAGCCGACCGCGGTAAGATCCGTACCGTGCTGGGCTCCCGCACCATGCAGGAAGCGGTACTGAAGTAGAAAGCTGACGTCCGTGCCCCGGAGGCCGCACGCCTCCGGGGCCGGCTCCCAAAAGCCATTGCATCGCGTTCGTGAGCCGAGCGCGTCGTTGACCGTGCGGTCCCTCGGCGAATCGTCAGCGCCGCCAGTGCGAGCCGTTCAATCCTTGAAGCTTTTTGCCACAAGATAGACCTCGCGTGACTTTTTCCGAGAGGCCGCTGGCTTGCGGATCAGCACTTTCTCGAAGTGCGTCCGTAGTTCCTTCAGATACTCATCCGAACCCGACCCCTGAAACATCTTCGCCGCGAAGGACGCACCGGGTTTCAACGTCTTGCGCACGGTATCAAGCGCCAACTCCAAGAACCAGATCGACTTTCCCTGATCGGCTGACTCGATCCCGCTGATGTTAGGTGCGATGTCGGAAATGATGAGGTCGAACTGCGTCCCATGGAGCCAGTCGAGCACGCGCTGCACGATGGCGTCGTCGGTGAAATCACCCTGGATGAAATCCACATTTTTCAGCTCAGCCATGGGCAAGATATCCGTCGCGAGCACCCGCCCTTTGGCGCCAACGAGCTTACCGGCCACCTGTGACCAGCCACCGGGCGCGGACCCCAAGTCCATGATTCGCATTCCGGGACGGATCAGCCTGTCCTTCTCATTCAGCTCAATAAGCTTGTAGGCCGAACGAGACCTATAGCCGTCCCGCTGCGCCTGCTTGACGAACGGATCGCTGAGATGTCGTGACAGCCAGCTGGCACTGCTTTTGGTTCGAGCCATCTTTCTCAGGAGGTATTCGCTAGAATCACATGATTCTACTACCCCTCTGCCGGATTTACCGGCCAGGATGACACCGGTGATCCGCATTACCGAGTTGCACGTGCCGCTGGATTACACGCCCGAAACGCTGCGTCAGGCCATTTTGAAGCGTCTCGGCATTCCTGCCACCGATCTGATCGACTTCACTCTGTATAAGCGCAGCTACGACGCTCGCAACAGGAAGAAAGGTATTTTCTTCATCTGCATCGTCGACGTCACCGTGCGCGATGAAGCCGCGCTGTTGAAACGCATGGCGCGCGATGGGCATGTGAACGTCGCCCCGGATACGAGCTACCATCCGGTTGCGCAGGCGCGGGCGAGCCTCGCGGATCGTCCGCTGGTGGTCGGCTTTGGCCCCTGCGGGTTGTTCGCGGCATTGCTGCTCGCGCAAATGGGCTTCAGACCCATCGTATTGGAGCGCGGACGGGACGTACGACGCCGAACGCGTGACACCTGGGCGTTGTGGCGGCGGAACCAGCTGACACCTGAATCCAACGTGCAATTCGGTGAGGGGGGCGCGGGGCTCTTTTCCGACGGGAAACTCTACAGCCAGATCAAGGACCCGAAGTTCTACGGCCGCAAAGTCATGCGTGAATTCGTGCGTGCCGGCGCGCCGGCCGAGATCCTGTACGTCAGCAAGCCACACATCGGGACGTTCAGGCTCACCGGAATTGTGTCGGCCATGCGCGAGGAGATCCGCTGGCTCGGTGGCGAGGTGCGATTCGAGAACAAAGTCACCGATCTTTCGATCGAAGCGGGTCAGGTCGAAGGTGTCGTACTGGCGAGCGGCGAGACTTTGCGCAGCCGGCACGTTGTACTCGCACCGGGCCACAGCTCGCGTGATATCTTTCGAATGCTCGAGAAACGGAGTGTCCATCTCGATGCCAAACCCTTCGCCATCGGTTTTCGGATTGAGCACCCGCAGTCAATGATCGATGGCGCGCGGCTGGGGCATTTCGCCGGTCGCCCGGAGCTGGGGGCGGCGGACTATAAGCTCGTGCACCATGCCCGCAACGGCCGTTCGGTCTACAGCTTCTGCATGTGCCCTGGCGGCACCGTCGTCGCGGCCACCTCGGAATTCGAACGCGTGGTCACGAATGGGATGAGTCAGTATTCTCGCAACGATCGCAATGCCAACGCGGGTATCGTGGTGGCGATCAACCCCGAGACCGATTTCCCGGGTGGCGCGCTTGCGGGCGTGGAGTTGCAGGAGGCGCTGGAATCGCGGGCGTATGTGTTGGGCGGCCGCGACTACTGCGCCCCTGGCCAACTGGTCGGCGGATTCCTGCGCGGTGTCAGTTCCACCGAGTTTGGCGCCATCGTTCCCTCCTATAAGCCAGGCGTGCGGTTGGGCGATCTGTCGCAGGCGCTGCCGGCCTACGCCATCGAGGCCATTCGCGAGGCCTTGCCGGCTTTTGGCAAGCAGATCCGCGGCTTCGATCGAGACGATGCCGTGCTCACCGGTGTGGAGAGCCGCACCTCGTCGCCGGTGCGCATCACTAGAGACCCCGAGTCGCTTCAGAGTCTCAACGTGCGGGGACTCTTCCCGTGCGGTGAGGGCGCGGGCTATGCAGGCGGCATTCTCTCGGCCGGGGTCGACGGGATCAAGGTGGCTGAAGCCGTCGCGCGGAGCCTCACGTGAAGTTCGAAGACCTCAAGAAATTACATCAGAGGAAGTTCCGTGAAGAATTCGGCCACTTCCTGATCGAAGGCGAGCACCTGGTGCTGGAACTTCAGAAAGCCTTGGCCAGGGATGAGCGCCTGCGAGCCAGCGAGGTCTACCTGACGCCGGAACATTCGCATTGGAAAAGCCCGCTCCCGATTCACATCGTCAATGCGCGCCAGATGGCGCAGCTCAGTGAAACGCGCTCACCTCAGGGAATAGCCGCCGTTGTACCTCTATTGGCGGGGCCGCCCGCGGCGGCCGGCGAGCGTGCGATCTATCTGTATGAGATTCAGGATCCGGGCAATCTCGGCACTATCCTGCGGACGCTCGCTTGGTTCGGTGATTTTCGCTGTCTGCTCAGCCCGCATAGCGTGGACGTGCACAACGGCAAAGCCGTGCGCGCCTCCATGGGCGCCCTCTTCCACGTACCGGTGGAAATCGAGGTGCCGATCGAGACGCTGCCGGCGAGGTTCAGTCGCATCGCCCACCTCGATCTGCGCGGGCAGCCGATCGCCGCGCCGGTGTTTCGCGATTTCGATTGCTACCTCTACGGCAACGAAGCCCGGGGCCTGCCGCGCGCGGCGCTCGCCACCATGAACACCACCGCGTTCACCATCGCCGGGTCGGGAGCGATCGACTCACTGAATGTCGCCGCCACGGTGAATATCTGCCAGTACGAGTTGGCGCGCGGCCCGCGATCGGCATTGTCGAGGTAGCGGGGTGTCGTTCAAGCGCCCTTACAAAAACCCCCGGCTTCCCCAGACCGTGGCGCCCTGCCATTCTTCACTGGTCTTTTCGATGAGCTCGCGACCAAGGCACGCTACCGCTTAGCGGTCACCAAGGCGGTTCGCGAAGCTGTCTGTTCGCGCCTAGTGATCATCGGGCGCTTTCGGGGCATCCGCCAGTGTGCGTGCCCTGCTCAGGTCGGCCAGAAAGCACTCGGTGAGCTTTTGCGCCTGACTCGAGGCGGCCCGCAGGATGGCGGACGGATGATACGTGGCGACAATAACCGCGCCGCTGCTGTGCTTCTCGGACTCGCCCCGCGCCAAGTCTATGCCGCCGCGGAGACCAGTCAGGGCGTGCATTGCCGATGCTCCGAGGCCTACGATGACCCGGGGTCGCACGCGGCTGATTTCCCGCTGCAACCAGCCACTGCAGGCGGCCACTTGGGATGACAGGGGGCGCCGATGTAACCGGCGCTTGCCCCGGGGCTCCCAGCTGAAATGCTTGACGGCGTTGGTGATGTATACCGAGTTTCGTTCGATCCCGGCCCGAAGCATCAGGGCGTCGAGTAGCTCTCCGGCAGGTCCGACGAAGGGGCGCCCGCGCAGATCCTCCACGTCGCCGGGCTGCTCGCCAACCAGCATGATACGCGCCGTCGCCGAGCCCTCCCCCGCCACCGCCTGAGTCGCGCGCTGCCAGAGATCACAACGGCGGCAGCCCTGTAGATCGGCGGCTGCGCGTGGCAGGTTTAGCAGGGCGGCCTGGATCGCCCGCGGAACGGGTGGCGCATCGGTTTCACTGTGGCGTCGAGCGAAGAGCTCGCCTCCACTGCGGATCAGTCCGGTGATCTCCCGGGTCTCTGGCAGATTGCGCCAATAGCGCTTGGGCATCTCCCTCTGCATCATCTCCGGGTTGATCCGCGCGACATTGCATATGCTGCGATAGTAGGTCCGCCAGAGCGCCTCCGTGCCGTCGCGGCACTCAGTCCGCGGCTGCGGCCCTTCAATGAAGCTGACGCGGGTCCCGTCCCACGCCGCGGTCAGATCTGGAGTGGCAATGGTCCACTTCATGTTTGGAAAGCGCTTGACGAAAAAGGGCACGGACGGCCGCAGCACTTCGTGCTCCGGCTCAATCCAGGCGAAGTAGTGCGTGTCACCATCCTGGAGCTTGCGCTCGCGGAAGCGCACGAAGGCGTGCATCTTGTGACATTCGCGCTTTACCGCGCTGCACATGCGCTGCGCGCGCCGGATGTCAGGGTCTGCCGCGTCCTCGAGCAGCCGGGAATTCTCGTGCAGCAGTCGCCAGGCCAGGCGATACATGAGTTCCCACCGACCAGCGTCCCGGAAATGAGAAACGCCCTTCAAGAGTCGCATCGCGGCTGCCGGCAGGCGCAGTTCGCGCTCGGCCTGCAGGTCTTCCCTTAGCATCGGACGTACCACCGCTCGCCACTGCTCGAAAGAACGCGTGTTCGCGAAGTCGATCACCGCGGGGCTAGATCAACATTTGCTGACGACCGGCCTGTGCAAGCTCGGTCCGCAGCCGTTCGCTGGCGCTTTGTCCATTGGCAGGCCGATAGTCCGCCGTGACGATGAAGAATCGGGCCCGATGAACCACGGCACCCATGGCTTTCAGATCGGTGAGGCGCAGGGTGCGATGCCGACGTGTCGAAAGAATCCGCTTAACCACTCGCACGCCGAGACCCGGAACTCGCAGTAACTGCCGACGCTCCGCGCGGTTCACGTCGACCGGAAAATGCGCGCGGTTCGCCAGTGCCCACGCTGTTTTTGGATCCAGGGTCAACTCAAAATGCCCTCCGGGCATCGCCGTCGATAACTCCACAACGGAGAACCCGTAAAATCTCAACAGCCAGTCCGCCTGGTACAGGCGGTGCTCGCGCAGCAAGGGGGGTGCGCGATTTGGCAGCTTCGCGGACGAATGGGGTATCGGACTGAAAGCGCTGTAGTAGACGCGTTTGAGCCCGTAGGAGTGATACAGCGTATCCGCGCTGTCGAGGATGTCGTGGTCGGAACAACCGTCCGCGCCAACAATCATCTGCGTGCTCTGTCCGGAGGGTGAGAACTTGGGCGCCCTTGGGCCGCCCGCCCGCTGCTCCTCGATCTTGAGGCGAATGTCACCCATGGCGCGCTTGATTGAGACGTGAGTCTTTTCCGGGGCCAGGGCTCGTAACGCGTCGGCACCAGGGATTTCGATGTTCACACTCAGCCGGTCGGCGTACCTACCGGCCGCCTCCACGAGCTCAGGGCTCGCCTCGGGAATGGTCTTTAAGTGGATGTACCCTTTGAAGTCGTGCTCGTCTCGCAAGGTCCGTGCCACCGACACCATGTGCTCCATCGTGTAATCGGCGGAACCGATGATGCCGGAGCTTAAGAAGAGGCCCTCGATGTAGTTACGTTGGTAGAAGGCGAGAGTGAGGTCGACCACTTCGCGCACTGAGAACCGAGCGCGTGGCACATCGCTCGAGCGCCGGTTCACGCAATACAAGCAGTCGTAAATGCAGAAATTCGTCAGCAGGATTTTCAGCAGCGAAACGCAGCGGCCGTCTGGCGTATAGCTGTGGCAGATCCCCATGCCCGTGGTGGATCCCATTCCCGAGCCGGCCGAAGAGTGCCGTTTTGGCGCGCCACTGCTGGCGCAGGATGCGTCGTATTTCGCGGCGTCCGCGAGAATCGCCAGCTTGTGCGCCACGTCCATACTGTATTTATATACAGTCTCGGTGCGGCACGCAATTTGCCCGTGCTTTAGCTACCGCTGAAGGCGTATACGCCGTTTCTCCGGCGGACGCTGCCGTCAGCATCAGGGCTAGACGATCGGGGTATCCAGATACCTTAAGACGCACGGGTCGAGTGCGCGCGAAGCACACCTTTCAAAGCTTGCCTCGGAGCTCGCCGCTGCCGCAGGCCACCCTGCGGATGTTTCTGTCACAACGCAGCCGTTGAATCGATTTCGTGCCGCGCCATCGTGGCGCAAATTCCCTGAATCGCTTGCTGCGACCACTCGTACCGGAATATGGCATCGATTCAGCGCCTCACCAGTGCCTTCACGGGCCGGGTGTCCTATCGCGTGCAGATCCGATTGCGGGGTCACGCCTCCCAAAGCGGGGCCTTCGCCAATCGCAGGGAGGCGGAGCGCTGGGCCAGCTCTATCGAGTCCGCCATCCGCGAGGGCCGTCACTTTCCGCATGCCTTGGCGCGCAGGACGAGTTTCGCAGCGCTTGCGGCGCGGTATCGCGGCAGCGTCCTCGCCGACGCAAGCCCTCCGAGGCGAGGCAATGCCGAATTCCACATTGCCTGGTGGTCTGAGCAGCTAGGGAAGGTCTGCGCAGGTGAGTGCGCAGGTTGGGATTGAGGGTAAAAGCGCGATCATGATCAGCTCAGTGGCACGGCGGCAGCGTTTTTCAGGCTCTGGGAGCTTGCATTCGCCTGTCGTGGTGCGCTTTTCGCGATCACCAGGCGCACGTTCCCTGTGG